>CACWSW010000014.1 GCA_902763655.1 uncultured bacterium | reverse complement strand
GGAGGCGGACTGCGTGAAGTTCGGCGCGCTCTCGACGCCGTTCGCGTGCGACTGGGACGGCGACGGCGACTGGGACGTGATCGCGGGCAATTCGGCCGGATACCTGGCGTTCATCGAGAACCTCTCTGGTGCGGGCGTGGCGAAGCCGCGTTGGGCCGAGCCGAAGCTGCTCTCGGCAGGTGGTCAGACGATCCGGATCCAGGCCGGGGCGAACGGCTCCATCCAAGGACCGTGCGAGGCGAAGTGGGGCTACACGGTGCCGACGGTGGCGGATGTGGGGCTGGCGCAAGCCGCAGGGCAAGGCGCTCCTCACGCAGTGGCGCACGTCGGCGGTGGCGATCGACTGGGACAAGGACGGACTCACGGACCTCGTGATGCTCGACCAGGAGGGCTATCTCTGCCTCTTCAGGCGTGCGCGCGGGGCGGACGGACGTCTCGTCCTCCTCGCGCCGCGCCGCGTGTTCGCGGACGGCAAGGGTAACCTTTACCGCTTCTCGGACAAGACGGCGGGCGCGAGCGGGCGGCGCAAGCTCTGCTTCATGGACTGGGATTGTGACGGCAAGCTCGACATCGCGATCAACGACCGCAACGCCTTCCTCTACAAGCAGATCGGCCTGCGTCCCGAGGGCGTGTGGCGTTTCCGCAACGCGTGGCTGATGGGCGAGAAACGTCTGCAGGGCCACACGAGCTGTCCCACCTGGACCGACTTCGACGGCGACGGTCTGCCCGAACTCCTCGTCGGCGCGGAGGACGGCTTCTTCTACACGCTCGCGAATCCAATAGTTGAAACGTACAGATGAGGAATCAAAAATGAAGAAACGCATGCAAGTGACGGTGATGGCAATCACCGGAATGTTGGCGATGGGGGTATTTGGAATCACATGCCCGGAGATAGGCTTTAACCTTTACATGACAACGCCGGCCACGAATTCGCCGGAGCAGATGGTTTCGTCGGCACAGATGAAGGCGCGCTCCGTCACGGAGAAGGATGGAAAGACGTTAGTTGAGTGGCGCGGCCATCCCGTGTGCGGCGAGGGCTTCACTGTGACGGCCGAGCTCACGCCCACGCCGGAGAAGGATGGTTGGTCTTACGCGTTCCGCTACTCCGGCAACGCGTCCGGACTCGGCGTGCGGCTCATTGAATTCCCCGTTCTCACCGTCCCGCGCACGGACAAGACGGAGATCTTCTACCCCCAGAAGTGCGGACAGGTGCGCCGTCCGAAGTGGAAGGGCATGAAGCCGGGCGCAAACGTGTCCATGGCGGCGATGGGCGGTATCCACTTCATGGCCGCGCTGAACGGAAAGGACGTGTCATGGTACATGGACCAGCGCGGCGACGCGCGCCTCCGGCCGAACTGGTCGATCGCGCGCAACGGCGCGCAGCCGCAGACGGCGACGCTCATCTTCCGCCATGCGCCGCAGCTCACGGACGCGAACCGCGTGGCGGGCGCGCTGCCGTTCGGCGGTACGATCCGCACGTTTAGGGGCGACTGGTTCGCGGCGGCGGAGATCTATCGGCGCTGGGCGTGGGTACAGCCGTGGGCTAAGGCGGCCTTCGCGCGTCCGCAGAGGGAGATGCGCAACATCGCCATCTGGTTCTGGAACCGGGGAAGCGAAGAGAATGCGGTGTTGCCCGTGGAGCGCTTCCAGCAGCTGACGGGCCTCCCCGTGGCGCTTGACTGGTACTGGTGGCACAAGATACCATACGACGTGGGCTACCCGTTCTTCTGGCCGCCGCGCGAAGGCGTAGAGGCATTCTCCGCCGCCGTGCGCCGACTCGTCGCGAAGGGCATCTTCGTGCAGCCCTACACGAACGGCGTGAGCTGGGACCAGGTGGACCCCACATGGGAGACGGAAGGCACCTTCGATTCGATTGTGGAGAAGAACGGCACAAAGAGGGGGCACCAGTACAACGTGTACATGCCGAGCGCCCTGGCGGTGATGTGCGGCTACGCGCCGCATTTCCACGTGCGGATGCGCGAGCTGATGAAGAACCTGCGCGGGAGCGGTCTGCCGGGCGTGTACATGGACCAGGTGGGCGGCTGCACCGTGCGCGCCTGCTGGAGCCCGGACCATCCGCACGCGCCCGGCGGCGGCACGGTGATCACGGACGGCTACCGGAAGCTGTTCAGCGACATCAAGGCTGACAACCCCGGCTTCTGCATCTCCACCGAGGACACGCCTGAGGCGTACCTCGACATTGTCGACTCCGCGATCAACCTCTGGCAGAACGGCGAGCGCTTCGGAATGCCCGCCCAGCCAGAGGCCGAGACCGTGCCCGCGTTCATGGCCGTGTACCACGGCGCGATGGCCGTCTACGGCAGCTACGCGGTGATCGACGGCATTCCGCCGTGGGATCCCACGTGGCCCGACCGCGACCGCTGGCCGAACGAGAAGCCGTGGGAGGAGCTCTACCCCGACCAGTACGTGCTCGAGTTCGCGCGCGGCGTGGCGATGGGCATGCAGCCGATGGTGCACCAGCTGCGGATGAGCCACTTCGACGATCCGCGCTACGCCGGCAACTTCAAGTTCACGGTGGACACGGCGAAGTTCTACCACGCGAACCTCGACTTCCTCTACGACGGCACGATGTGCGCGCCCGGCAGGCTCTTGTGCGCGCGCCAGCCCGTGGAGCTGTTCATCCGCGGCATCTACACGAAGCCCGAGAAGGCGCGCGTTGTGCGCCATCCGTCCCATCCCACCGTCCTACATTCCGTGTGGCGCGCGAAGGACGGTCGCGTGGCGGCGGTCCTCTGCAACTGGTCACGCAAGGAGCAGGTCTACGACCTCGCCACGCCCGACATTGCTGCCGCCGGCATCCTGCCCGCCCGCAGCTGGCGTATCGTGATCAGATAAGACGAAATAGGGTGTTGTTCGTGATGGCGTACGGAATGATGCTTGGAAACATGCGAATATTCAAGGTCGCCGCGTGTGCGGCAATGGCATGCGCCGCGATGGCGGCGTTTGGGTGGGACGTCGAGCACGACGAGATCGCGCGTCTGACGGGCGAAGCGCTGCCGAGGGAAATCCGCGAGTTCTTCTCGTTCGAGGACTTTGGCGTGTTGACGGGGAACTGCCATTTCCCGGACATGACGGAGAGCGAGCCACGGCGGTGGCGCACGGTCGACGACATGGCGCGATGGGTCGACGCGGAAGACAGGGCGATTCTCGAAAAGGCAGGCTGCCGCGGCTATTGGCTGCACACAGAGGAAGGAAAGGCCGTGGTGCTTACCCTCCTCTCTCGCGCGTTCGCGACGGGCGCGCACACGAAGGCCGCGTTCTACCTCTCCCTGCTGACGCATTCCGTTTCGGACGAAAGCGCGCTGAACCACCCGACGCTCGGGAACTACCACCGTTACACGAAGTTCAATGGCGTCCAGTATCCGTCGCGCAAGATCGAGCCGGGGGCGAAGAACGTGTTCGGATTCCGGTCGGACGGGCCAGTTGCGGAGAAGGCGCGCGAGCGCTTGGCGAAACGCCGTCCGTTCCGCGGGACTGACGCATCCTTCGGAGACGCGCTCGTGCGCTTTTCGGTAGATGCCATCCGGCAGGGCGCATACTCGGCGGAAAAGGAAGGCCCTGTCTTTTTCGCGCCGCTTCCTGAGGCGATGGATGCGCTGGCCGATCTCGTGGCAATGCAGGTTGACTCCATAATCGACATGGCGGAGACTGCGTGGAGGTTTCGTCGCGCGGACCAGCCGTTGCCGGCGCCCGACTTCAAGCAGCGCAGCGCGAAGGCGGTGCAGGAGCTGGTCCGCACGCTCGATCCTTTCAAGGAGGCGGTGTGGGCGGGACTGGCGGACGCCCGGCTGGATCCGCCTGCGCCGAAGGGCGTGGTCGGCGTGGTGTGCGAACCGTACGGTGCCCGCAGCGACAGTTACATGACATACGCCGGGAAGGTCATCGCGGCGGCGGCGGCGCGCACGTTGCGCGACAACGGATACGCGATCAAGGCGCTGTCGTCCTGGCGCGTCGACGTGGCGGGGCTGCCGTCGCCCAACGCGATGCCACTGCTCCTTCTTGCGAAAGGCCCCCGCTCTCTCCCGGCGGGCTTCGTGAAAGCGGTGCGCGCCTATCGCGCGTCAGGCGGAAGGTTGATCTTCGTGGGCGGCGGCGATCCGGAAGACCTGACGGGATTCTCCGGCCTGCTGAGGCGGCGGGCTGACGGCGAGATACCGGCTTCCTCCGGATGGGCCGGGGCGAACGCCGGCGATTGGCGGAAAATGTCCGTCATCTTCGACGGCAAGGTGCATCCACAGCGCCAGGACGCGAACGTCGACGGCTACTGCAAGCCCAGGTGCCTCGTGTCGATCGACGCGAATGCCACAGGTGTGGAACCGTTCGCGGAGTTCCGTGCGGGAGATGCGCGGTTTGTTGTGGCGGCGCGGAAGGGGAACGTCGCGTGGGTTCCCCAGTACCTGCTGATGCCGTTTCTCTACACTGACGAGACGACGGCGGACTGGGCGGCGCAGCGGCTCGACGCCTTTGGCACGAGCGTGCTGCTCGAGGCCGTGAAGCGTGTCACGGAACATCGCGGAAATTAGGCGCCGTGACTCGGACGCGGGGAGGATTTGGTATACTATCGCCACAGGAAGAGGTGACTACATGACAGACAGGATCAGATCGCTGTTGACGCGCACGTTCGACAAGGAGCAGAAGAAGTTCCGGAGGGACGTGGACTGGAAGCCGTTGCTGGACGGGTTCGTCCGCGACGGCACGGACGACTCCACGCGCGCCAGGGTCGGGCTGGTGGAGATGCTGAAGGCCGAGCAGCCCGCGTTCATGGATGGCGAGACGATCGCGTTCCTGCGGACGGTGAAGCAGATTCCCGACCTCCATTCCGACGACGAGATGGCCGCCAACCGCGCGAAGGGGATTGCCTACGGCGAGAAGGGCGTGGTGTTCAACCTCACCGCAGACTTCGCGCCGACGATCAGAGACGGCCTGGACGCGCGCCTCGCGGAGATCGACGCGCGCTTCGCGCAGTGCCGCGCGGAAGGGGATGCCGAGGGCGAGCTGTTCCTCTCGAACGCGAAGCTGTCCGCCCAGGCGGTCCTCGACCTCGCCGCGCGCTACCGCGCAGCCGCCGAGGCGCAGGGCCTCGCGACGGTGGCGGAGACGCTCGCGCAGGTGCCAGCCAAGGGCGCGCGCACGTTCCACGAGGCGTTGCAGTCGCTCCGCATCCTCCACTACGCGATGTGGTGCGAGGGCGAGTACCACTGCGGCCTCGGGCGCATCGACCAGTACCTCTTCCCGTATCTCGACGCCGACCTCAAGGCGGGGCGTCTCACGGAGGAGACGGCCCTTGAGGAGCTGGAGGAGTTCTTCATCGCCTGCAACCGCGACAGCGACCTCTACATCGGCGTGCAGCAGGGCGACAACGGCCAGAGCGTGATGCTCGGCGGCGTCACCCGCGACGGCGCGCCCGCGTTCAACATCCTTTCCCGCCTCGCGCTCAAGGCGTGCGGCGAGCTGAAGCTCGTGGACCCGAAGATCAACCTGCGCGTCGACAAGAACACGCCGATGGAGATATACACGCTCGGCACGGAGCTCACGAAGGCAGGTCTCGGCTTCCCGCAGTACGCGAACGACGACGTGGTGATTCCTGCGCTTATGAAGTGGGGCTACGAGCTTGAGGACGCGCGCGACTACTCCGTCGCCGCCTGCTGGGAGTTCCTGATTCCCGGCTGCGGCATGGATATCAACAACATCGACGCCGTCTCCATGCCCTCATGCCTCGACGCGGTGATGCGCGGGGAGGGCCGCGCTGCCGCGCGGCCGCAAACCTTTGACGACCTCAAGGCCGACCTCAAGGCGGAGATCAACCGTCGGTGCGACGCGCTCCAGAAGAAGTACGCGCACGTGGAGATATTCCCCGGGCCGTTCGTCTCCATCCTCACCGTCGGCTGCATCGGGAAGGCGCGCGACATTTGCAAGGGCGCGAAGTACAACAACTTCGGCATCCACGGCACCGGCATCGCCGTGGCGGTGGACTCGCTCGCCGCCGTGCGCGAGCTAGTGTTCGACAGGAAGCTCGTGACGATGGCGGAGCTGGTGAAGCTGATGGACACCGACTTCGCGGGCCGCCCCGACATCCTTGCCGCCGCCCGCACCGCGCCGAAGATGGGCAACGCGGACAAGAGCGTGGACGACCTCGCCGTGTGGCTGATCGACGCGTGGGCGGACTGCCTCGCGGGCCGGAAGAACGACCGCGGCGGCATCTACCGTCCGGGCACCGGCAGCGCGATGTACTACATCTGGCACGCGAACGAGCTGCCGGCATCGGCGGACGGCCGCCTGAAGGGGCATCCGTTTAGCGCGAACTACGCGCCGTCGCTCGACGTGCCCGTGAAGGGACCGCTCAGCGTGATCCGCTCGTTCACCGAGCCGGACCTCGGAAAGGTGTGCAACGGCGGGCCGCTCACGATCGAGGTCCACGACAGCGCGTTCCGCGAGGCGGACGGCGTGGAGAAGGTGGCGCAGCTCGTGAAGTTCTTCGTTGACCGCGGCGGACACCAGCTCCAGATCAACGCCATCAACCGCGAGACGTTGCTTGACGCTCAGAAGAACCCCGAGCTGCACCGCCACCTGATTGTGCGCGTGTGGGGCTGGAGCGGATACTTCATCGAGCTGGACAAGCCGTTCCAGGACCAGGTGATCAAGCGTGTGGAGCTGGCGTCGTCGGAAGGCTGACATAGGACCGGAACATGAAGAAACTTATTTCCCTCTGCGGACTTCTGCTCCTCGTAGCCTGCGGCTGGAACTTCGGCGCAACGGATAGAAGCACACCGCGCGAAGCTCCCAAGCAGCCGGCGGCCGCCGTGCGCGAGGTGGTGCGCGACGGCGAGTACACGAGCAAGGACGACGTGGCGCGATACATAAGGCAGTTCGGCACGCTGCCGCGCAACTTTATCACGAAGGCGGCTGCGCGGGCGCTAGGTTGGCGCGGCGGTCCGCTGGAGCCGTATGCGCCCGGCAAGTCCATCGGCGGCGACCGGTTCGGCAACTACGAGCGCCGCCTGCCGCCCGCCGACTACCGCGAATGCGACATCGACACGCGCGGAAAGCCGCGCGGCGCGAAGCGTCTAGTATTCACGACGGGGCGGCGAATCTACTACACCGAGGACCACTACAAGACATTCAAGGAGGTCAAGTGATGCAGGAGTTTGTGGTAGACCTGGCGGGAGTGCGCGACGCGGAGGCCATGCACGATGCGTTGGCGGCGCGGCTGCCGCTGCCGTCGTACTACGGGCGCAATCTGGACGCGCTCTACGACGTGCTGACGGAGTTCGGCAACGGCTGGCGGATCGTCTTCCGCAACGCAGGCCCGGTGGCGGACGGCCTTCGGGACGTCTGCCGCGGCGCGATGGAAGAGACTGATGGCCTTGAGGTATTTTTCGAAGACGAAAAGAGAAAGGATGAAACTATGGACAACGAAGTGCTGAAGGCGCTGCGCGAGCGGCGGAGCGTGCGGGTGTACAGGCCCGAGCAGATCACTGACGAGGAGCTGAAGGCCGTGCTGGAGGCCGGTACGTATGCGCCCACGGGCATGGGATGGCAGGACCCGTGGATCGTAGCGGTGCAGGATCCTGCAATTGTGGCGCAGCTTGTGCGCATGAACGCTAAGGTGATGGGGACGACGAGCAATCCCTACTACGGCGCGCCGACGATCGTGTTGGTGTTCGCGTCGCCTACCGACAAGGTGTCGTTCAGCATTTGCGACGGAACGCTCGTCCTGGGCAACATGATGGTCGCGGCGTATTCGATCGGCCTCGGTTCGTGCTGGATCAACCGCGAGCGCGAGATGTTCGAGACGGACGAGGGCAAGGAGCTGATGAGGAAGTTCGGCCTGCCGGACGGCTTGATCGGCATCGGCTCGATCGCCCTTGGATATCCGGCCGTGCCGCTCGACCCGGCCAAGCCGCGCAAGCCTGACTACTATCGCATCGTCAAGTAGCGTGCGACGCCTGTAGACCGTGCGGCAGGGTGTATGGTATACTAGCCGCATGAAAAAAAGCATTCTTCTCTCGCTGTTGGCTGCCGTCATGGCGGCTGTCGCCAATCCCGTTGACTGTTCCGTCTCCTTGTGGGAGCTGAACCCGATCGCATGGACGTTCGACGCCAAGGTCGGGAGCATGCGCGCAAAGGGACTTGGCGACCTGGCGGCTCTCAAGGCCGAACGCTCCGCCAAGGTGACGGTCTCCGCGCTGATACGGCCCGAGTCGAGCGGCACGAACGGTTGGGCCACGATAGGCGTGGCGCTCGTGGACGACAGCCGCAACTACTGGCATCTCGCGCTTGTGCAGGCGCCGCCGGACGACAAGTGGAATCCTGGTGGCCACTTCTTCGAGCTGTGCGAGATGAAGGAAGGAGAATGGCTCTCGCAGACCATTGACAAGCTGAAGTGCACTGAGTCTCGTCATTCCGGGCGTTGGAGCTACGGCGAGACGTATGGCCTTGTCCTCGCGAGCGATCCGTCTGGAATCCGCGGCGAGGTCAAGGATTCTGCCGGCAAGGTGATATTCGCATGCCGTTACGAGTTCCCTGCGGGAGGGTCGCAACTTGTTGCGACCGCATCGGGAGTCTCGCGCTCCTGCGCGACCGCCGTCACATGCGGCCGTCCTGGCCTGCACGTGAACGGCGGGTTCAAGGGCGTATTCTCGAAAATCGACGTCGCATGCTCCGAGCCGCGTCCGCAGGTGGTCGCGAAGAAGGTATTTCCTCCCTACGCATCCGACAGCTTCGTGAAGGGGATCACGGACAAGGCGACAGGCTTCTTCCGCGTGGTGAAGAAGGATGACGGCCGCTGGTGGACGATCGATCCGCTCGGGCGTGGCATCGTGCTGCTGGGCGTGGACCACGTGCGCTACCAGGGGCACTGGAGCCAGCGCACGCATCGGAGCGTGCACCTCGAGGTCAACAAGAAGAAGTTCCCGAACAAGGCGGACTGGGAGGCGGACACGCTCTCGCGCCTGAAGGCTTGGGGCTTCAACCTGCTCGGCGCGGGCTGCGACGAGAAGCTGCAGCGGCGCGGGCTCGTCCACACGATCTTCCTCTCGATGGGCGACGGCCTTTGCTGGGAGGGCATGCCGGAAGAATACTACATCTGCCCGAACGAGCACCGTCCATGCTCCGCGTTCCCGAACGTGTTCCATCCCGACTTCGAGGCCTGGTGCGACCATGTTGCGCGAAAGCGCTGCGCGCCCAACAAGGACGATCCGTGGCTCTTCGGCTACTTCATCGACAACGAGCTTGCCTGGTGGGGGCGTGGCGCGCGCGACACCGGGCTGTTCGACGCCGTGGCGAAGCTGCCGGACGGTCATCCCGCCAAGAAGTCGCAGAAGGAGTTTCTGGCCTCTCGCGGAGTGAAGGGCGCGGCATCGCCGGAAGTTAAGCTAGCGTTCCTGCGCCTTGCCGCCGAGCGCTATTTCGGCATCGCCTCTGCGGCCATCCGCCGCTACGATCCTAACCATCTCGTGATGGGCGCGCGGTTCGCGGGAATCGGCGGCGCGCACGACGCCGTGTGGGAAATATCCGGCAAGTACTGCGACCTCGTGACGTTCAACATCTACCCGTGGGCTGATCTCGACCGCAACGCGGTGTTCGTCCATCGCGGCGCGAATGCGCCGCTCGTGGCGGACGCATTCGCGGAGCGCCTCGCCATCGTGAAGAAGCCGATGCTCATCACCGAGTGGAGCTTCCCGGCGCTCGACAGCGGCCTCCCGTGCACCGCCGGCGCAGGCCAACGCTTCCGCACGCAGAGGGAGCGCACCGCCGCCACCGAGCTCTTCGCCAAGACCATGCTCGCCTCGCCCGGACTCCTGGGCTACGACTACTTCATGTGGGTGGACGAGCCGGCCGAGGGCATCAGCGACGCCTTCCCCGAGGACTCCAACTACGGCCTCATCAACCTCAACGGCGACGCCTACCCGGAGATCACCTCCATGTTCACGCGCCTGCACAAGGACATCGGCAAGTGGCGCGTCGCCGCCGTGCCGCCCGCGCGCGAGGCGGCACCCGCCGCCGGCCCGACCGCCGCCCAGGCCGTCGCGAAGCTCGGCGCCACGAAGGACGCCGTGTGCTTGCGCGAAGGCGACCGCTACGTCGTGAAGAGCGCGGGACTCGCCCTGGAAGGCCGCGTGGGCGGCGGGAACGTCTTCGATAAGGTGATCGTGAACGGCAAGGACCTGGGGCGGTTCACGCTGATGCTCTGCGACAAGACGAGCGGTAGCTTGAGCTGGCAGAATGTCGGCAAGATTACGGCGGCCGAGTGGCGCGATGGCGCGCTCGTCGTCGTGGCCGAGGGCGGCGTGCGCGGAGCGAGGTTCACGCTCACGTGCACGGTGACGCCGATCGCGGGCAAGCCGTGGTTCGTGTGCGATCTCGTGAAGGCCGTCAACCTCGGTCTCGGGCCGATCGGCGTCCATGCGTTCTACTTCCGCCAGTACGTCGACTACTTCCGCGAGAAGGACACAGAAAGCGCGCAGAGGAAGGTGCCAAACCTCTGGAAGGCGACGGAGGCCGACGCCTGGTTCCGCAAGGACGGCGCGTATCTAGGCGGCGCCTCGTTCGCACCGACGGTGTCGATGTTCCGCTACTTCACGTCCGGCGAAGGAAAGAACCAGCATCCTGACGCGATGTTCTCGCCAGGGGAGAATCTGGTTCTCGCGCCCGGAACCTCGTACGAGCCGAAGGGCTTGATTTGGTTCCTGTCCGTCGGCGGCGCGTCTGGCGGACGCAAGGAGTGGGATGCGACGATCAAGGGACTGGAGTCGATGAAATGGTAGACCAGACGACGCCTCTCTTCGACGTGCGCGGGCTGCGCATCGTCTACCGGCGTCCGGGCGCGAAGCCGCTGGAGGCCGTGCGCGGCGTCGACTTCACGCTCGCGGAAGGGGAGACACTCGGTATCGTGGGAGAGTCCGGCAGCGGGAAGTCTACGATCGCGAAGGCGCTGATGCTTCTTCAACCCATCGCCGGCGGCGAGGCGCTGTTTTGCGGAAAGGACATCACGCGGCTCGATGCCGCAGAGCGCCGCGCCTACAGGCGGGACGTGCAGATGGTGTTCCAGGACGCCGCAGGCTCGCTCAATCCGCGCATGACGATCCGCCAGACGCTGGAGGAGGTCCTGAAGTTCACGGCGGGCGGCGCTCGCGGCGGCCAGAGGCCAGAAGACCTGCTGGGCATCGTCGGCCTCTCGGAGGCGGTGCTGGACCAGTATCCGCGCGAGCTTTCGGGCGGGCAGTGCCAGCGCGTGTCGTTCGCGCGGGCGCTCGCGGCGGGACCGCGGGTGCTTGTGGCGGACGAGCCGGTGTCGGCGCTCGACGTCTCGGTGCAGGCCCGCATCCTCAACCTGCTGCGGGATCTCCGCAGAAGCCTGAACCTGGCGGTGATCCTCATCGCGCACGACCTGGCGGTGGTGCGCAACGTGTGCGACCGCGTGTGCGTGATGCACCACGGCGTGTTCGAGGACGCCGGGCCGGCGGAGGACGTGTTCGCCCATCCGACTAGCGACTACACGCGCCGCCTGCTCGATGCGGTCCCAGACGTTTCCCGCGCCCTTCGCGCAAGGCGGCAGTGACGCTGGCATGACGGCGGGAGGTTTTGGTATAATCTCATCCGCTATGAGCAACACAACAATCGGACGTGCCGGTGTGGCATACGGACTCTTGACGGCGATCGCGGCGATGCCGCTCGCAATGGCTTTTGCGGGCGGGGCGCAGCTCTCGGTCGTGGCGGACGCGGAGGTGTCGACATGCGGCGAGGGCGTGACCGTCTTCGACGACCGCACGTTCCAGATGACGGCGGCCGCCGCGAAGCACCTCGCTGGCAAGACTTTCTTCCTGCGCACGATCGGCGGCGGGTTCTCCGCGGAGGTCGTCAAGGAAGGCGAGCTGTTCGTCGTGACGCCAACGGCGAAGCACGGCGGGCTTCTCTCGCAGGGGAAGACGCTCGCGGCGCTCGGGTTCGCCCGGCTGGATATCCCCCCGTTCCAGGCGTTCGGCGAGAACAGGTGCGACACTGCCGACATCTGGCGGAAGGACATGGAGCCTGGCGAGAAGATCGAGCTCGGCAAGTGGGCGATCGTCTGCGGGTTCGACCCGAAGGGCCAGCCTATGCCCGACCAGGCCATGAAGGAGAAGGAGGACCGCATCCTCGCCTACCTGAAGGGCACGCCGAGCGAGAAGGAGTCCCCGCGCGACATCCTGAAGAACAAGCCAGACTACGTGGTGTTCGTGCCCAAGCAGCCGCGCGCTAAGGACAAGCGCGATCCCGCCAGGCCGGGCGACACGTACAACGACCACTTCCAGGTGATCTGCAACCCGGCCAACCAGCACCTCTACGCCTTCTGGACGCAGGCGTCGCGCGAGGCGGACATCGACCAGCACATCGCGTTCTCGAAGAGCGTGGACAAGGGCGTGACCTGGACCGCCCCCGTCGTCCTCGCCGGATCGCCCAACAAGAAGAACCCCGCGCTGCTCGCGAGCTGGCAGCAGCCGATGCTCGCGAAGAGCGGCCGCCTCTACTGTCTCTGGAACCAGCAGACCACCAGCCGCGGTCCGCACTGCGGCATGATGTTCGGCGCGTTCTCGGACGACGACGGCGAGACCTGGAGCGCGCCCAAGCTCGTGCCGTTCACGGAGCGCATGGACGCCGATCCCGCCGACGACCACATTCCGCCGAGCTGGTGCAACTGGCAGCGTCCGCTCCGCCTCGGCGAGGGCGGGAAGTTCTTCGTGGGCTGCTCGCGCCACGGCAAGGCGCCGTACGACGAGCGCGGTGGCTGCAAGATCGAGTTCTGGCAGTTCGAGAACATCGACGACAACCCGCTCGTGCAGGACATCCGCATCAAGTACCTATGCACGAACCGCAACGCGCTATCGGCCAAGGACCTGGAGAACGCGGGCGGCTTCCGCGCGAGCGAGCCAGCGCTCGAAGAGGCCGCGCCGGTGCGTCTGCCGGACGGACGCCTCTTCGCGATCATGCGCTCGTCCGTCGGTTCGCCCGTGTGGGTGCAGAGCCGCGACGGCGGCGCCACGTGGAGCGAGCCGAAGATCCTGAGGGACGCCGAGGGGAAGCCGTACCTGCATCCGCGCTCGCCGTGCCCGATGTACGACTGGAAGGGGCCCGAGGCCGCGAGTGGAAAGTACTTCGCGCTCGTCCACCAGACGTTCGACTTCAACGAGCCGAAGCGCAACGCCTACCAGCACCGCGGCCCGCTCTACCTGATCGCGGGCGAGTTCGATCCCAACGGCGAGCAGCCGGTGAAGTTCAAGGCGCCGAAGCTCTTCGCGCCGCGCAAGGGCGGAAATTCATTCTACACCAGCTACTGCATCCTGGACGGCAAGGGCGTGCTCTGGTACAACGACATGAAGTTCTATCTCTGCGGCCGCATCATCGGCCCCGAGTGGTTCGAGTAGTATTCGCCGGCACACCTATTGTTGCAATTGCTGATAATACGGATCATTAGACAAGACATCTTTAAGCACAGAATCGTTTCTATATGCGTCAAGTTCAATGGCGATGCGCTTTGTGTCCTCGTGCTGGTCGTACATTTTGTAAGCATAATATCCGGCAACGCCGACGCCAACCGCAATGATTGCGCCTCCTGCAGCTAGTACGGCGGTACCGGCGGCTACGCCGCCGCCGCCCGCAGCGACACTACCGCCACCAAACCAGGCCAAGGTCGCATTTGTTGCTGCTGCACCGCTCAATCCGCTTATGGCCGTTCCGGTACTGGCCGTACCGTAAACACCAACAAGTGCCATTGCTCCAGTAGTTGCAATAACACTGGTTCCAGTAGCTACTGTGCCGATTATCATATTGCGGTTGGCTTCCGTGATGTCGGTCCATCCAAATAAAAGTGCACCATAGCTCATTAGGGCCGATGTTGTCAAGCCTCCAGCAAGAGAGGAGAACGCCGTTGTCGTTGCGGCAGTTCCGCAACGAAGCGGTCCAGAAATCCTCTTGATTACATTGTATGGTTTTTGCTGTGTGAGGGCGATATGCGTGCCTTGCCCCACAAGTGTTCCGGAAAACACACTCCCTGCCGTCAATCCCAATGGCGCAACATTCAGTTCGCCCGTAGAAAACAGTTGTATGGTCGTATCAATCGCAACAGCCGCACCAGTCGCCATGCCAGCATTTACCATCAGTGTCTTAGAAAGAGAGAATTTGGACATCAAGGAAGATGGCCCATACTTTTTGATAATCTGCCGTGCGAATTCTCTGCAATCCGCATCGCTTAACTTAAGTTTTTTCTTTATCATCGCGGCAATTTCCGCTTCCGAAACTATTCCAGAGCCGCCTAACGCACCCTTCAGTTTTATCAAGGCGGTTGGCTTCCCGAGTTTTCTGTCAACGATGGCGTCTGCATTATAGATTTCAATGGTAACATCTTGGGCAGACGGTACGACTCGAAATACCCGTGAGCGATATTTGATTTGATCGTTTCCTGCAGCAACCATATACTTCCCGTATCGAAATGCCTGGTTACGCGCCTCAGGCAGTTCATCAACCGATCCTGTGAATTTCCATGGACTTTTGCTGCTTTCCGACCAGAAATATACTCTTTTCCCGTTCTTGAGCACAACCTCCAGGACGCGATTCGGAGCAAGTGGCATCTTGCCAAACCGAATGTCAGCCGATTTCGCTACCGTCAGATAACGATTGCCTAGTGCAACAAGTCTTGGTTTCCGCCAAGATATTCCCATCTGGATGCCGTCTTTTGTTTCGCTAAGGATGCTGGTGTTATACTTGGATTCCGCTATCATCAAGTCTTTGATTTCGCCTTGCGCTCCCTGCTTGATAAATACATGGTCAAACCCCTGACGTCCAGAGCGTGGCGTTATGCTCTCCCATCCTCCCTCGGCTTGAAGGTAGTTGCGTAGAAAAGTTTTCCCGGCAACGTTCTCTCCAAATGCGCCCTTGTAATGTATGTCTACTATGCGAGAACGAGCAAATGCAACATCCGCACGAGCTAATACTGTTGCCGTGGCAGATACAAGCGCGGAGTTGGCTAAGGATGATGGCGGCACATTGGAGTCTGCCGCAGTAGCGCCACTACAGACTAGGCGCGCAAACACTGCAAGCAGCAAAGTGAAGTTCTGCGTGGAATAGTACATGACTTAAAAGTCTTTCAGTGTCTGTTTCCGTTCTCGCGCCATCTTTATCTCTATGTCGGCAAGCGGTTTGGCACCCAATTCCGCGAACTGCTTGCTCAAGACGTCTTGATACAACCGGTTTACATCAGGCGTCAAGAGAGTCGAGTCGATCTTAAGCAGGTAAAGGTTAATCACTTCGAGCGCATCTTTCTCGTCGACTCGAGTCCAAGACCGATACTTCGCAAAGGCACTTTCGCATTCGTTGATAGCCCATTTTTGATAGGCCGCATACTGTTGCTCTCGGAGCTCGGTGAGCCTCTGCGATAGAGATACAAGTTGATCCTCAATCTTGGCTTTTTCCTTCATGTCGTAGACAAATGAAAGTTGCCCTGATATCTTCTTGATGCCGTCACTAATCTGGCGAATACGTAATTCGTATGAACTTGTGTCATCTTGATCGTGCATTTTGTCAATGATTACGCTGATCTTCTCCAATGCGTCTCTAGACTTGATCATGTTGAACCGTGTTTCGATATTCGCAATGCGCCTTGCGAAATCATGAAGTGACTCGGTTGCGCCATCTGGTAGCAACTTCTCGTCAGCTCCAAGTGACTGGCTCAGCAATTGACTGGCAGTCTGGGTCAATGCACTCACGATTTCCATCTTGTTAGTCCCTGCGTCAAGCAGATCTTCTGCCCGGTCAAGATAGGATTTCAACGATGCCGATTGCATGAGAAATGCAATGGCAAGTTCGGTCCTCTTCAATTCCGATTGGATCCACTGCCTGTTCGTCTCTGATTCGTCTGTTGACGTGTCGGCAAGCACGTTCAGTACAGCCATGCGGCGATTAAGGATTTCAGTTGTCGGGGCATCAGGGCTATTTGATATCTTATCCCATGCCAGTTCGCCTGTCTTCAGATCTTCTTGTGACTTGGCAAACGTTGCCTGTCTCATTTTGGATGTCGCATCGGAAGAACGCTCTTCCTCTCTTACCTTGCGTGATATGACCTTTGCCAACATTTCATGTATGGCAGCAACATCTCGTCCTGCGACTTGATAGATACCTGTCTCCAATATTCCTTGCAGTTGCTCCAGGTCTGTTTCTGCGAGTTGCTCGGCATCGCTTACATCATATATCTCAAATAGCTTCTGAAAGTACTTGAGTTGCGAGGGGAGGTGGTTGATAGCATTCAAGCAGTAGATTTTTGCCATGCCCCTATCGCCGCTCTTTAGATTGTCGATGGCACGGGCATAGGCATCTTCAGCCACTAGTGCGTTGGCAAGCGCGTGCTTGTTGTCGCCGTCCCGACTCCCAGATGAGGCCATGATTTCCATGATTTTCTGGTATGCGTTGGTTACATTTGAGTGTTGTCTGATGTCGGCGAGCCCAGATACAATCTCTTTCTCGATCTGGAGTTTCAAGTCATCTAAGCGAGACGCCATCCCCTTTAATTGAGAGGCCGATTCTTCCTGGTTATGCAACATGTAGAGATTTGTCCGTCGCACTTGGTAAAGTTGAATGGCGAAAAAGCCGCTTACGACTATTGCCGCAATTGCGATATGCGATACTTTCATCTGTTTACGATCCTTTCTGTGTTTTCATGTTGCTTCACCAGTTCGCGGAGGCGCTGGAAGATGGCGTAGAGGCCGGGAGTGAAGCAGATGCCCACGAACGTGGCGGCGAGCATTCCCGAAAAAGTGGAGATGCCGATCGCCTTCTGCGAGCCCGCGCCCGCGCCCGAGGCGAGGACTAGAGGCAAGACGCCGCAGAGGAAGCTCCATGCCGTCATCTGCACGGCGCGGAAGCGGAGGTCCGCGCCCTTCATCGCGGCGTCCGTCACGGAGAGGCCTGCTTCGCGCTGCTGCTTGGCGAACTCTACCATGAGGATCGCGTTCTTCGCGGAGAGGCCGATCAGCATCACCATGCCGAGCTGAGCGTAGATGCTCATCGGCGTGCCGGTGACCCACAGCCCCACGTACGCGCCGCCGAGGGCGAAGAGGATGGAGCACATCACGGACAGCGGCACGGTCCAGCTCTCGTACTGGGCCACCAGGAAGAGGTAGGCGAAGAGCGCGGCCATGCCCATCAGGAATCCGAGGCGGCCCTCGTTCTCCTTCTCCTGGCGGCTCATCTCGCTCCACTCTATGTGGTATCCCTCGGGGGGCGTAAGCTTCTCGATGGCCTTTATGAGAGTGAGCCCTGCGACTCCGGGTGCGGCCTGCGCGTTGAGGCTGGCGGACGGCATCTTGTCGAAACGCGTCACCTGCTTGGGGCCGACCTCGTAGGTGATGTTGGCGATGGCCGAGAGCGGCACGGACGCGCCGCTTGCCGTCGTCACATGGAGATCGGAGACATCCTCCACCGAGGCGCGGTACGAGCCGGCGGACTGGACGATCACCTCGTACGCGCTGCCGCCGAGCGTGAAGTCGTTCACGTACACGCTCGCGAGCTTGTTCTGGAGCATGGCGAAGACCGCGCTGGGCGAGACGCCGAGAATCTCGGCCTTCCTGCGGTCTAGGGTCAAGCGGAGCTGCGGAGTGTCCGCGCGGAACGTGTTCATCACTGTTGCCGCCTCAGGAAGGGCGGAGACCTGGCGGGCAAACTTCTCGGCGGTTGCTGCGAGCTCGGCGCTCGTGGCGCCTGCGTCCGAACACAGGTTGAAGCCTACGCCGCCCACGCGGCCGAGCCCCATGATGGGGGGCGACGTGAAGCAGCGGATGCGCGCGGCGTGTACATCCGCCGTGCGGCGCATGATTTCGGCGATGATGGCCTTCACGGACTTGTCGGGCGTGCGGCGCATGTCCCAGTGGTCCAGCGCCACCATGCCCTGCCCGCAGTTCTCGCCGGAGCCGGACATCGCGCCGGAGCCCGACATGAGCATTATGCTGGCGATTCCGGGGATGTCCTTGATGCGCGCCTGGATGTCCTCCAGCACCTGGTTGGTGCGCTTGAGGGTTGCGCCCTGGGCGAGCTCGATGTCGATGGTGATGTTGCCCTTGTCCTCGTCCGGAAGCAGCGTCTCCTTCACCATGTCCTTCGCGAACCACACGCCGGCGCAGGCGGCGGCGAAGAGAAGGGCGGTCAAGATGCCGCGCCGCACGAGCAGGCCTGCGACCGCGAGGTAGACCTTGCGGGAGCCGTCGATCGCTATGTTGACGGGCGCGAAGAGGCGGGACGGCTTGCCGGGCTTGCGCAGGAGGAGCGAACAGAGGACTGGGGAGAGGGTGAGCGCCACGCACGTGGAGAGCGAGAGGGCCACGCACATCGTGAACGCGAACTGGATGTACATCTTGCCGACCATGCCGCCGTAGAAGACGAGCGGGATGTAGCAGGCGATGGTGACGAGCGTGGTGGCGATGACGGCGCTGGTGATCTGGCGCATGGACTTCTTTGCGGCCTCCTTCGCGGAAAGCCCTTCCGTGGCCATTAGGGTCTGGGTGTTCTCCACCACTACGATGGCGTCGTCCACGAGCGAGCCTATCACGAGGATGAGGCCGAACATCGTGAGGATGTTGATCGTGTAGCCGAACGCCCACACGAAGATGAAGGTGGCGAGCAGCGAGACCGGGATGGCGGCGGCTGGGACGATGGTGGCGCGCCAGTCCTGCAGGAAGAGCCAGGTGATCAGCACGACGAGGCCGAGTGCCATGAAGAGGGTGGAGACGATCGCCTTCATGAAGACGAGCGTGAACGCGGTCGCGTCGTGCACGGTCTCCATCGCCACGCCTGCGGGGAGGCGCTTCTCCCATTCCGCCAGCTCCGCCCTCACGCGCTTGACCACGGCGAGGGCGTTCGCCTCTGGCGTCTTGTACACGGAGAGGACGATCGCCTCCTTGCCGTTCATGAGCGACTTGCCGGAATAGCTCTTCGAGCCGAGCTCGATGCGCGCGACGTCGCCGAGGAGCACCTGCCCGCCGGTGGCAGGGTCGCTGCGGACGACAATGTCGGCGAACTCGTCGGCTGATTTCAGCCGGCCTTCGGCGTTGAGCTTGTAGGAGAGGTAGCGGCTCGCGTACTCGCTGCCGACCGTGCCGGCGGCGGCCTGGACGTTCTGCTTCTCGATGGCGGAGGAGACATCGGTGATGGAGAGGTTGAGAGAGGCCATGCGCACAGGATCGAGCCAGATGCGCATAGCGTACTCGCGCGAGGCCATGACCTCCGCGACGGAGACGCCGTCGAGGCGCATGACCGCCTCCTTTATGTTCTTCTCCACGTAGTCGCCGAGCTGCTGGAGGGACTGCTTGGTGCCGTCCGTGGTGAAGGCCCAGAGAGCCAGCATGTCCGAGTTACGCTTCTGGACGGAGATGCCCTGCTGCTTGACGGTGGAGGGGAGCTTGCGCTCGGCGCGCTTGACGGCGTTCTGGAGGTTGACGAGCGCCATGTCGGTGTCGGCGCCGCTCTTGAAGGTGACGGAGCAGGAGTAGCTGCCGTTGTTGTCGCAGGAAGACGAGTAGTAGAGGAGATTCTCGACGCCGTTGATCTGGTCCTCCACGGGAAGTGCGATGGAATCCGCCACGACCTGCGCGCTCGCGCCCGGATAGGAGGCGGAGACTCGGATCGTGGCGGGGGCGAGCTCCGGGTACTCGGCCACGGGGAGATCGAGGAGGGCGATGCCTCCGCAGAGGGACATGAGGATGACCAGCACGAACGCGAATCGGGGACGGTCTATGAAGAATTGCGAAATCATGCCTCCATTATAGCATAGTCGCGGCGAGGTTGGACGGGGTGAGGGTATTATGGTAGAATGTGCGCAAAGGAAACAAGCCATGATGACGAGAAAAGAAGAGAGCAGCGAGTTCTGGATGCTCACGAAGGGCATCTTGCAGGATACGCGCGTCGATACCGACGAGGCGTTGGTCATAAAGCGCTGGCTGGAGGAACATCAGCGCGACGGCGAGTTCGCCCATGCGATCGAGACGCTCGGGAAGTTCCTGACGGACCGCTACATCGACCGATTCGAGTCCAAGAGCCTGTGCGACATGATTGGCGGCGTCTTGACGGCGCTTCGCCAGGCCGCGGCGTCCGAACAGGTCTGCTGATCCGTTCTTTGGGATATGCCATGGAAATGAAACTCGTGCGAATTTTGGGTGCGCTGGCGGCCGGGGCCGTATGCGCGGCGCGTGCGGCGACGGTGATATTGCCTGTGGCGGAGGTGACGCAGGCCCCCGATCCTCAGACCAAGACCTTTCCCGCCAAGGTGCTGCCGGTGCAGCGGGTGGACGTGACGCCGGAGGTGAGCGGCGACATCATCGAGGTCTGCTTCAAGGACGGCGCGCTAGTGAAGGCGAACGATGTTCTCTACAGGCTTCTGCCTATCAAGTACACGAGCGCGCTCAAGAACGCTCAGGCGAAGGTTGCCGAGTGCAAGGCGAAGAAGGAGTTCACGGACGTGGCCTACGAGCGCCACGCGAAGCTCGCGCCCACCAAGGCGGTTGCGCAGAATGCGGTGGACAGCGCAAAGAGCGACCGCGAGATCGCCACGGCCGCGCTCGCCGCCGCCGAGGCGGAGCTGGCGGTGGCGGAGTACAACCTGAAGCGATGCCAGATCCGCACTCCAATTGACGGGCGCACCGGCACCACGCGCCTCACGAGGGGAAATCCTGCATCGCCGTCCACTCCGCTCGTCACGGTGGTGCAGCTCCAGCCTATCCGCGTGCGCTTCTCGCTTTCGAATGCGGACTACCTCACGATGTTCGGCGCGCACGGACGGACGATCGTCGAGAAGGGGGAGGTGGCGCTGACGCTTGCAAACGGGACTCCATACGCCGAGACGGGAACGATCGAGTACACGGAGAACGTCACCGACGAGGCGACGGACACGGTGCGCGTGTATGCCACGTTTCCCAACGCCGACTACCTCCTCAAGCCCTACGCGGCGGTGGGCGTGACGCTCCGCCACAAGGACGGCGTGAAGAAGTGCGCAGTGCCTCCTTCTGCCGTGATGCAGGATTCCGAGGGGACGTGCGTGTGGGTCGTGGGGAAGGACGGCAAGGCCGAGAAGCGCCGCATCGTGCGCGGACGCCTCTCGGGAGACCTCCAGTTCGTCGAGTCGGGCCTTTCGGCCGGCGAGCGCATCGTGACCGACGGCACGCACAAGGTGGCCCCTGGCGACACGGTGACGCCTGCAAAGTGATATTTTACTTTATTGCCTGTTAGACCAGGTTGCGTCCGCAGCACTTCTTGTACTTCTTGCCGCTGCCGCACGGGCACGGGTCGTTGCGGCCTACTGCCGGTGTGGCGGCGGCGCCTGGCGCGGCCGGGTTGCGGACGGCGCGGACAGGCCTGCCGGCCACCTGGCTCATCATAGACGCGAAGACGTCCTGCACGGACTTGCCCTGCGCGGGAGCGGCCGGTTGCGCGGGAGCGCGGCCCTGCGGGACGGCGGATGCGTCCTCGGCCTGCTCCTCGTCGAACGCGCCTGCGTTTGTCCGCATCTGCTGGGCGGCGATCATGCGGCGCATGTTCGTGGCCGTGGTGGCGCGGAACTCCGTGTTGGCCACTTCAGTCTTGATGGTGGTCATCAGGTTCTCGAACATGTTGAACGCCTCGCGCTTGTACTCGATCAGCGGGTCGCGCTGGCCGTAGGAGCGGAGGTTCACGCTGTGGCGAAGGTCGTCCATCGCGCGCAGGTAGTCCTGCCACTGGCGGTCGATGCAGCTGAGGAACACGCCGCGCTCCATGTACGGCAGCACGCGCGGATCCTCGGCGGCGCACTTCGCCTCGTAGGCCTCGGCGACGAGGTTGTACACGAACTCGCCGGCCTTGCCCGGCTCGCCGAGGAAGGGCTTGAGGTCGTCTTCCGTTACGGTGACGGGGAAGGTGACGCCGAGCCAGTTGAGGAAGTCCTCCAGCCCCGCGCCCTTCGGATCGGATAAGAAGCGCTCGGCCTGGGAGAGGACGAGGTCGTTGAACACGTCGAGGATGGTGCCGTGGACGTCATCGGGCTTGCCTGTGAGGATGGTGCCGCGCAACTCGTAGATGATAGAGCGCTGCTTGTTCATCACGTCGTCGAACTCGAGCGTGCGCTTGCGGATGGCGAAGTGCTGCTGCTCGACGCGCCGCTGGGCCGTCTCGACGCTCTTGTTGAGCCAGCGGTGCTCCATCACCTCGCCCTCCTTCATGCCGAGGCGGAGCATGATGCCGCTGATCTTCTGCGATCCGAAGAGGCGCATGAGGTTGTCCTCTAGCGAGATGAAGAACTGCGAGCTGCCGGGGTCGCCCTGGCGCGAGCAGCGGCCGCGGAGCTGGCGGTCGATGCGCCGCGACTCGTGGCGCTCGGAGCCGATCACGTGCAGGCCCTGCGGCTTGTCGAGCAGAAGCTCGCGGATCGTCTTCTTCTCTCCGGGCATGCGGTCCTCGAGGCGCAGCTGGCTCTTCACAACGTCGGGCGGGAGAGAGACGACGCCCGGCCCGAGCTTGATGTCGGTGCCGCGGCCCGCCATGTTCGTGGCGATGGTGACGGCGCCGGGCTGGCCTGCGAGCATGACGATCTCGGCTTCGCGCGCGTGGTTCTTGGCGTTCAGCACCTCGTGCGGGATCTTCGCCACCTTCAGGAGACGCGAGAGGACCTCGGACGTGTCGACCGTCACGGTACCTAGCAGTACGGGCTGGCCGGCGGCGTGGCGCTGGCGAACCTCCTCGATGATGGCCTTGTACTTCTCGCGCTGCGTGCGGTATATCTGGTCGTTGCCGTCTATGCGGCGGATGGGGCGGTTGGTGGGGATGACCACCACGTCGAGCTTGTAGATGTCCTTGAACTCGCGCGCCTCGGTCTCGGCCGTGCCGGTCATGCCGGCGAGCTTCTTGTAGAGGCGGAAGTAGTTCTGGATGGTGATCGTGGCGAGCGTCTGGCTCTCCTTCTCGATCTCGACGCCCTCCTTGGCCTCGACGGCCTGATGGAGACCGTCGCTCCAGCGGCGGCCGGGCAGGATGCGACCGGTGAACTCGTCGACGATGTAGACGTTGTTGTCCTGCACCACGTAGTCCACGTCGCGCTCGTAGAGGCAGTAGGCGCGCAGGAGCTGGTTCACCACGTGGACGCGCGCGGAGCGCTCCATGAAGTCGGCCTGCGCGGCGCGCTTGCGCTCGGCGCGCTCGTCCGAAGGCATGTCCTTGTCGCCGTCGATCTGGCTCATCTCGCTCGCCAGGTCGGGGATGACGAACATCTTCGGGTCCTTCGGGTTCATCTTGTCGCAGCCCTTGTCGGTTAGGGCCACCTCGCGCGTACGTTCGTCGATCGTGAAGTAGAGCTCCTCGCGGAGGCGGATTCCCTCCTCCTTGCGCATCTCGCCGAGCATCTGAAGCTCCACGTCCTCGTGCAGCTTGCGGATGTTGGCGTCCTCGAACATGTGGAGCATCTGCTTGTGCTTTGGCATGGAGTGGTAGACCTGGTAGATCTTCCGCTTGCACTCCTCCTCGTCGCCCTCGGCGAGGGCCTTCTTGGCCTGCGCGATGAGATCGTTGCACTGCATGGTCTGCACGCGGACGATGGAGTCTACGAGCGGCTTCATGGCTGTGTACTGCGCGCTCGTGGAGACTGTGGCGGGACCGCTGATGATTAGCGGCGTCCGGGCCTCGTCGATGAGGATGGAGTCAACCTCGTCCACGATGGCGAAGTGGTGGCCGTTCTGCACCACCTGCTCCGGTTCCACGGCCATGCCGTTGTCGCGCAGGTAGTCGAAGCCGAACTCGCTGTTCGTGCCGTAGGTGATGTCGCAGGAGTACTGCGCGCGGCGCTCCGCGGAGTCCATCGTGTTCTGGATGCAGCCCACGGTGAGGCCGAGGTACTTGTAGAGGTGGCCCATCCATGTGGCGTCGCGGCGCGCGAGGTAGTCGTTCACCGTCACGAGCTGCACGTTCTTGCCGGCGAGCGCGTTGAGGTAGAGCGGGAGGGTGGCGACGAGCGTCTTGCCTTCGCCCGTCTGCATCTCGGCGATCTTGCCCTGGTGGAGCACGATGCCGCCTACGAGCTGGCAGTCGAAGGGGATCATGTCCCACGTGAGCGTGTGCCCGCACACCTCCTCGGTGGTGCCCATGAGGTGGCGGCAGGCATTCTTCACGAGTGCGAACGCCTCGGGCAGGAGCCCGTCGAGCGTGACCTCCTTCGCCGCGAGGCGACGCTTGAACTCCGCGGTCATGCGGGGGAAGTCCTCGGCGGTGAAGTTCTTGGCCTGGTATTCGGCCTCGATCCGGTTGATCTCGGCCACGATAGGACGGAGCCGCTTGAGGTCGCGCGCGTTCTTCGTCCCAAAGATTTTCTTCAAGATGTTCATAGGAAGTCAAGATTATACCAAATCTTGGCTTCCTGCGGGGGATTTTTTACGCGGTGGCGGTTGGGGCGTAGACTTCGTCGTGCTGACTGGCGTCGAGGCCGAGGTTTTCGCTTTCCGGCGAGACGCGCATCGGGATCATGCGGTTCGTGATCCAGTAGAGCAGCATGCTTACTATGAACGTGTAGGCGATGACGATCGCGACGCCGGTGACGGCGGCGACGAACTCCATGAATCCCGCGTGCGTCCACGCGATCAGGCCGGTCTGGGCGAACACGCCTGTGAACACGGTCGCGACGATGCCGCCCACGCCGTGCGTCGGGAACACGTCGAGAGCGTCGTCAACGCGCGAGTGCGCCTTCCAGTAGACCGCCACGTTGCAGATGAGCGTGGTGAGGAAGGAGATGGTGAACGCCTGCCCTACGGTCACGACGTCGGCGCACGGCGTGATCGCCACGAGGCCGACCACCGCGCCCACGGCGGCGCCCATCCCGGACGGCTTGCGGCCGCGCAGGCAGTCGAAGAGGACCCACGCCATCATGGCCGTTGCGCCGGAGGTGTTCGTGTTGAGGAACGCCTTCACCGCGATGCCGTCGGCCGCCAGCGACGATCCGCCGTTGAAGCCGAACCAGCCGAGCCACAGCATCGCCGCGCCGAGGATGACGAAGGGGATGTTGGCCGGCAGGTTCGGCACTCCAGGCTTCTTTGTGCGCCGGCCGAGGAAGAGGGCGCCCGCGAGCGCCGCCACGCCGGATGAGGCGTGCACGACGATGCCGCCCGCGAAGTCGTGTATGCCGATGCCCATCAGGTTGTGGAGGAAGCCGTCGGGGTGCCACGTCCAGTGCGCGAGCGGACAATAGATGAACACGCAGAACAGGATCATGAACACGAGGTAGGCCGAGAAGCGCACGCGCTCCGCGAACGCGCCTGTGATCAGCGACGGCGTGATGATGGCGAACTTCATCTGGAAGAGCGCGAACAGCGCAAGGGGGATGGTCGGTGCTAGGGTAGTGTTCACCTTGGCGCCCACGTCGCGGAACATGAAGAACTGCGCGGGATTGCCGATGAGGCCGAGACCACCCACGTCTGCGCCGAAGCTGAGGGAGAAGCCGAATGCCACCCAAACCATGGAAATGATGCCCATCGCGATGAAGCTCTGGAGGATCGTGGAGATTACGTTCTTTCGCCCGACCATGCCGCCATAGAAGAAGGAGAGACCGGGCGTCATCATCAGCACGAAGATCGTCGCCGTGATCATCCACGCCACGTTCGCCGCGTTGAACTTCTCGTCGGACTCCCAGATGCCAGGCGTCTCGGGGAAGAATGCTCCGATTGCCGCCACTAGCGCCACCAGGCCCATCAGAATCACGTACCGTTTCTTGATCTTCATGTCTGTCCTTTCGGTTTGCGAAAGGTATAGCAAAGCCCGTGCCAACGCGGGACGCGTCGCGCACGGGCGCATTTTGGAGCATGGCCTTTACACGATCCGTCCAGCGGCGACGGAATGCTTTACAAGCCTTGTCGACGAGGATCAGAAGCGGTAGCTGACCGTCACCGCGACTGCGTGGGAGATGCCGTTCGACGTCTCAAGCTTGTGGCGAGTCCCGGTTGCGTCTTTAACGTATAGTGGGTCGCCGTTCATGAAAACCAGGCCGTAGCTGGTAGAGATGTCGAGATTGCCCCATTTGTACCCAAGGCCGAAGGTGGCGATATGCCTGTCGCCGGGCGGTAGCATGGACGAGCCTTGATACTTGCGGCACGGATCCTGGTCGAATACGTACGAACCCATGAGAGTAAATTCCTTCGTGAGATCATACGCGGCTCCAAAGCCGAAACGCCATGCGTCGTTCCACTTGAGCGGCACGGTCTTGTCGTTGTTGCCTGGGAGATCGAAGTTGATTCCCTTCATGCACGACCATTGCGTCCAGGTGACTGTCGTGCCGAGATGGAGGTCGTCCAGAACGTCATAGTTTAGGCCCATCGTCAACGACTGGGGCAGACGGACCTTCGCAGACGCCGTGCCATCGGCAGAGGCGGCACCGTAATTGACCAGGCTGTGGGCCTTCTGGACGGCTTCGCTGTAGGCTTTGGCGTAGGACTGCTGGTATAGTGTGCTGTAGAAAGGAAGGCCGATGTATGGAGCCAATGCCGACTCAACGCCTTTCTGCACCTGCGGCCCGATGGCGGAGTCGTCATATCCTTCTACGCTCGTCCTGTTGTGCCCCTTGATCTTGCAGTCTATGAACGACTTGTACATGACGCCAGCCGAAAGCTTCTCGGTGATCTTGTAGCGGGACGAGATCTGCCATCCCCAGTCGATCATCCCGTTGTCGCCCTTGAGATGGTCACGCACGATGCCGTAGTTCTGCCCGTCGCTCACCGCCATCTGGTCGGAATGCTGGTCGAACGAAAAGTACATTAGACGGATACCGGCGGATATCGACCAGTCTTTCGTCACTCCGTACGAGAGGTTCGGATTGAAGACGATGCCCTTGATCGTGGTGTCGCACGTGTCCCATGCCATGGACCAGTTCCGGTGGTAACGAGTGCCGAGTCCGTATTCCGGCGCGACGCCAACCCCGAACGTGAAATCGTATGGAAGCGGTTGCGCGAGATAGGCGTGCGGCAATATGAAGCAGCCAGGGTCCATCTTGCGGCTGGGATGCCCATCGTAGTGAATGTCCGCCGTCGGGTGCTCCGTCGTCATGCCGATCGTTATCACCGTGTTGGTAAGGTCGCTCAACGTGGCCGGATTGTAGAAATTGGCCGAGGCGTCGACAGCCTTGCCCACCACAGAGCCGCCCAAGGCGTTTCCGCGCGCTGAACCCTCATAAAGGGCAAAGCCGGCCGAAAACGCCACGGATGACACACCAGATGCTAAAACCAGCAGATAAACCTTCTTCATGAATCATCATTCCTTATTAGGGGTAACGATGTGTGACATTCTATAGGATTTTGTCGCAGAAAGCAAGAAGGAATGTGTCAGAAATTGGTTTTTTGTCCCAAATGAATAAAAAACTGCGCGAATTATTATAATATGAGAGATTTCATCTAGGCCGGAGGTGACCGTCACGTAGAGGTAGCCGTCCTCGACGACGGTCTTCGCCATCAGGCCCGGCTGCGACAGCTTCTCGGCCGGACGCACGCGAAGCGTTTTCGGCGCCGTGATCGGCCCCTCCGCGGCGGCGATGAACAGCGTGTTGCCCGGCGCGATCTCGCCGTCGTCGAACGCCGAGACGTCGAGCACCGCGTTGTCCGCCACCGTGAGCGCACCCGTGAGGTAGAAGTAGCCGTCCTGATTCGCCGCCGGCGCAAGCGCGCCCGTCACCGCGAGGTCGCCGCCCTGCACGGTGCCGCCGCCCGCAAGGCCGGCCACCATGGCCGTGCCGCTCCCGACGACGAGACTGCCGCCCGCCAGCTCGACCATCGTGTTCGCGAGCGCAGCGGCCGCATCCACCTTGAGGACGCCCCCTTCCACGCGCGCCGGGCCCGTGAACGTGTGGTCGGCCGTGCTGAGCGCCAGCACGCCCTTCCCGCGCTTCACGAGTCCGCCGTCCGCGCCCTCGCAGTCCGGGTCCGTCATGATCGGCATCGCGATCGTGTACGCCGCGCCGTCCATCGCCTCGGAGGTGTCCACGACGAGTCCGTTCGTCGACGAATAGAGGCTGAATGCCGAGTTCAGGGTTTGCCCCGCGGCCGTCTTGCAGATCGGCTGGAACGTGCCGCCGTTGCCGTAGAACTTCGCGTCGTCCACGGCGTTCGTGTGCGTGATGGCGTCCGCGCGGAACGTGCCGCCGGAGTTGAGGCGCAGCGTCACCTTGTCGCCGGGATAGCTGGCGAAAGCGGTCTCGCCCGTCACCGCGAAGAGGCCGCCGTTGAGGTCGACGAAGATGTCGCTCGTGCGCCCGTACGGACTGAAGGCGAACACGGCCTCGCCGCCGAACGCGAGCGTGCCGCCGTTCACCACGAGGTGGGACGTCGCCGTGCCGGGAGTCTTGACCGCCGTGTACCCCATGCGCAGGTTGCCGGCGAAGAACGCCTCGCCGCCGTTGACTTCGAAGAGCGAACTTTTGATGCTGTGCGTGCTCGTCGCGCCCGTGCCGTAGTAGTCGCAATACAAGCCACCCGTGTTGACGATCCGTCCGCCGTTCATCTGGAACATCAGCTCGGTGCCCGCCTGGGAGTAGAAGCTCATGTAGAACTGCGACGTGAGGGAAATCGTGCCGTTGTTGAGAATGAGCGTGGCCTTCGCGTTTTTCGGGGACGAGTAGTTGCCGACGCCGATCTCGCGGCTGTTGACGTCGAGCGTCGGCGCGTTCTCGGGATCGTCCACCTCGCCCACGACGAACGTGCCCTCCGAGACGGAGAATCCGCGCACGGCCTTCGTCGGGCCGTCGCCGTTGGGGGAGCGCGTTCTCGACCCGTCTCCGGAGTTATTCTGCGCCGTGTTGACAGAGAGCGTGTCCGTGCCGTGCAGGCGCAGGGTGCCGGTTCCCAGCTTCAGGAATGCGGACGTGCCGGTTCTCTCGATCTTGCCCACCGTCACGTCCGACGCGCTCTCGAACACGGCCGGACGGCCCGCAGCCGCCTTGAACTGGAACCCGGGGATCTCCACGTCAGGCCCCGTGTAAAGGAGCGTGCCGAGGCCGAGCGTGAGCTGATCGGGCGACTGGATGAACGACAGGTCGTCCATCACCACGCGCCCGCTGCCCGTCGTGACCTTGCCCGTGAAGCCGGGGGCGACCTTCAGGTTCACCTGTCCGGCGTTCGTGACGACGTGCGTGTTGACCGTCACGTCCTGGTCTCCCGACACGCCGCCTTCGATGCGCAGCTCGTTTCCGTTCATCGTCTCCAAGGACGTGTCGCCCGCAAGCGTGATGGGCGAGGCCACCGTGTTGATGCCGGACGTGTTGATGATCCGCGTGCAGCGTCCGCCGCCGTCGAGCGTGATGGAGCCGCCGGAAAGCTTGTAGCCGTTCTTCGCCGAGGACGCCGCGAAGTCGAGAGAGCCCACCGTCACGTCGCCCGCGAGCGTCACGGGCACGTTCGCCTTCGTCGCCGGATTGAACACGGCCTTCGCGTTTTCGCCGGAGGGCGGCGCCGCGTTGTTCCAGTTGGCGGAATCCGCCCACGCGCCGCCCGCCGCGACGCTCGTCCACACGGGGACGCCGTCCGCCGCGTTCGCGGCGCTCGCGAACGTCACCACCACGGCCTTCATGCCGTCGAGGTCGCCGCCCGCGATCGTCTCCTGCCGCGCCGTCATCGTGAAGCGCGTCCCGGGAGGGACCCGGAAAAGCGAGAGGTCCACGTCCGCGTTCGAGGCGCTGTACACGAGCGCCGTGTAGGTGCCCACGCGCGGGACGCAGTCGAGGTCGTACTGGCCGCTGCGCGTCGTCACGGCGACGGGCGAGAGGACCGAGAGCGCGTTCGACACGACCACGCCCACGACTCCCTCCAGATCCACGCGCACCTCGAGCGTCACGGGCTCCGTGGCGCCGGCTTCGCCGAGCGTGAGGCTGCCGATCATGTTCGTGGCGACCCAGGTGCTCGCGATCGTTCCAGGGGCGAAGTCCGCCGCGAACGGCGCGGCGTAGACGTCAGAAATTACGTAGCGCGCGCCGTCCCGCACGTGGATGCCGCCCGTGAAGGTGCCGGCGGCGAACGTGGACTCATACGTCGCCACGGATCCCTTGCCGGTGAACGTGAGGCCGCCGTCCGGTACGCCCTCCGGCAGGGCGGGATCCGGCTCGAACGTCTGCCAGATCGAGACCCAGCGGTCCTCCGTGCCGTCGTACTCGTGCTCGTGCGAGGCGTCGATGATGAGGCCTTTCGCGCCGAGGTAGGCATGCTGGAAGTTGTACAGGTGCGGGGTCGTGCCCGACTTCGTGTACGGCTGGTAGATGCCGCCGTCGAAATACGCCACCGCCGGATACGAGAGCGAGCTCGAATACAGATTCTGGCAGCGGATCGTGCCGCCCGAGGCGAGGACGAGCGTGTTCGTCTCCAGCGTGTTCTTGAAGTTGAGCGTCACGTTTCCGCGCGAGACGACCGTGCCGCCGTTCGTGATGATCACGTCCGCTCCCATCGTTTTGTCGGCGTTGCCGGTGTAGATGTGGTCGCCGCAGGAGATGGTGCCGCCGTCCACGAGGAACGTGGCGCGGTAGACGCCCTGCGTGTGCACGGCCTGGTAGCCGAGGTAGATCGCGCCCTCGATGGTGTTCGTGCCGCCGTGCTGGATGTAGGTGGGGTTGCACGTCTGCCTGGTAGAACCATGGCCGAGGCGAAGCGTCTCGGCGTACGCCTCTCCGCCGTTCAGCGTAAAGGTAGGATAAAGCAACGTGTCTGGCTGGTCGGCGGGATTGCCGCTGTAGTAGCCGATCAGGAACGTGCTACGTACGTCCAGGACACCGTTGTTGAGCGTCAGCGAGCCGGCGGTCTGCACGCCCTGCCCCGCCTGGTGCGAGCGCGAGCCGACGGACAGCTCGTACGGCACGTCGACGGTCGGGGCGTCCGTCGGGTCGCCGAGCGTACCAATCGTCACCGTGCCCTCGTTCACGTTGAACGCGCGGAACCCGTAGGCGGGGCCGTCGCCGTTCGGCGCCACGCCCGCCTCTTCGGTACTGCTGAAATCGTGGTGGTCCTTGCGCCAGAGGAAGTATCCCGTGCCGCCGAAGTGGAGCGTCCCCTCGCCCATCTTCGTGAAGGCGCCGTAGACGTCGTCCACGGCGGAGATTGAGAGCGTCGCGTCCGGATTCGCCACGTTCAGCACGGCCGAGCGGTAGTTGGCGTTCCCCTGCACGGTGAAGCCGGGAATCGACGCCGACGGGCCGTCGTAGACGAGCGAGCCGGTCGTCAGCACGAGGTCGTCGACGGACTGCACGAACGAGAGGTCGGAGACGCGCGTGGCGCCGCTGCCCGCGACGAGGCGTCCGCCCGCCGCGAAACCGCCGAGCGCGCCCAGGTTCACCGTGCCCGAGCCGGTGTCGCACGGCTGCGGGTTCGCGAGAATGACCGATGCGGCCGCGAGCTGTTCCGCCGTCGGCGCGAGCGGGTTGTCCGTCGTGGACGGCAGGACGAGCGTCGTGCCGTCGGCAACCGCCGCGCCGCCCGCAGTCGTGACGGACACCTTCAGCTTCGCGCGGTTGTCCTCGACAACCACGTAGCAGAGGTACTCCACCCCCTCCGGCTTGTAGGGGAACGTGAACGCCTCCGCCATGTACTGAAGCGCGTGGAACGAGGCGGCGGACGCCGTCACGAGCGTGTACGTGCCGAGCGTCGAAAGGCCGTTGATCACGTTGTTCGTCACGCCGCGCGTCTCGAAGAGGTGGAGCTGCGGCGCGTTCAGGCTTCCAGCGGTCACGTCGCCCGTCACGTCCAGGCGGCTTCCCTTGTCGAAGCCGAGCTTGGGCGAGTAGGGCGTGCCCTCCGTGCCGAAGGTGAGCGAGCCGACGGTCTGGACGCCGTTCGTGACGAGGAGACCGCCGTTGCTCGTCGTGACGGTGAGCGCGGTGCCGGAGGGAAGACGCCCCTCGCCGCCGAGGTACACGCGCCCGGCGGAGATGTACGTGGGGCCGCAGTAGGTGTTCGCGGCGCGGATGACGAGCGGCACGGCCGCGCTCCCCAGCGAAACGGAGAGGCCTCCATCCGTGCCCGAATCGTCGAGCGGCTCAAGCCCCTTGTCCCAGAGGACGGGATAGAGTTCCGACCCGCCGTTGTACCGGACGATGAGGCCGCCGGGGCCGATCTTCATGCTCGTCATGGACGAGGGGAAGTGCGGCGTCGCGTTGTTGTGGTTGCGGTGCTGCCACACGCCGCCGTCGAAGACCACGTTGAACTTGCCGTTTGCGGAGTTGACGAAGTTGCGCATCTCGAGCTCGCCGCCGTCCGCCAGGCGCAGGTTCGTGGTCATGCCGGCGTTCTGGCGGTCGTTCTCGAAATTCTGGCAAATGAGATGCGTCCCGCTGCCGGTGATGACGACGTCGTTCGTGGTGGAGGCGTCGGCTGGGGCGGTGCCGGTATTGCCTGCGACGATGCTGCCGTCCTGGTTGTAGAAAAAGCCGCCGTCGTGGACGTACGTCAGGGAGTACGTGTTCTTGTTGTAGGCCGGGCAGTAGTAGAGAATGTTCGCCCCAGTGTTTCCGACGATAAACGTGCCACCCGACACCTCGAGCCGTCCCTTCACGTAGGAACCGCCGGCGGCGCCCTTGCCGTAGCCCCCGCCGACCACGAGCGCGGCGTGCGTGCGGGTGATGCCGTTCGAGACGATGAGCGCGGCTTCGTTGACGGCGTTCGTGGTGCGCGCGGCGATCATTGAGGCTCCGGCGTTGTTGCTGAGCTTGTTGGTGACGGCTTCGTCATAGGGCGTATTGACGACCACCGTTCCCTCGGCGATCGTCGCGCCAGAGAGACCCTTCGTGGGCGCGGCCGCATCGCTCAGGTTGATGAGCGTGCCGCGCGAGCCGATGTTTTCCGACTGCGCGCCGAGGTAGAACGGCGCGGCGAGCGTGAGCGTTCCGGAACCGGTCTTGACGAATATGCCGTCGGTGGACCACATGTCGCCCGCCAGCGTGAGGTCGCTGTCGATGCGCCAGTTCTGCGACACGGTCGCCTTCGGCGCGGCGTTCGTGATTGCGGTCGTCCACACGGCGCCGGCCGGGCCGGAGTAGCGGAAATTGCCGCCGAGAAGCTTGAGCGAGCCGCCGAGCTGCGACTCCTGCTGCACGTCGAGCGTGCCGGAGGCGAGCGTGGTGCCGCCCGTGTGCGTGCTGTGCGGGCTCAGCCGCACCGTGCCGCCCGTCGCGCCCGTGTTGACGGCAACGGTCGTCGCGCCGCTGAACACCTGCGTCACGTTCGTCGACGTGCCCGCCGGCGCATTCACCGTCACGGTCGCCGCCGTTGCGCTAGCAGCGCAGCACGCAGCAAATGCCACCATTGTCCGGGCGATTCCGCCTGTCGCCCACATGTCTTCTCTCCTCATGTCACGTTCCTTTCCTTTGTACAGCCCGCCATGC
>CACWSW010000013.1 GCA_902763655.1 uncultured bacterium | reverse complement strand
CTTGTCCAGGGGATAGCCCGAGGAGAAGATGCGCTCCAGGGTCTTGCGGATCGCCAGGCCCTCGTTGAAACACGGCACCAGCACCGTCAGCGTCGGCTCGAAGTCCGCTTCGGCAGGCGCCTTGTAGAAGGCGGCGAAGATGAAGCGCGTGATCACGAAGACGCCGGCGATGATGGAGTAGATCGACACGAGGGGCTGGTAGAAGTAGTTCTCGATGCTGTTCAGCTGCACCGTCACCGCCCAAGCCAGCAGCCCCACCGCGCCGACCGCCACGATGAAGCCGAATATGAAGTGCGGGGGATGGTAGATCGCCTTCAGACGCGCCTTCACCTCTTCCGGCGAAGGCGGCTCCATCGACGGGGCGACCGTGCGCTCCAGCGTACTCTGCACCATCGTCCGGCGGCAGTAGGGACAGATCGTCGGCGGGGCCGTCCCCAGGGTCTGGACGTCAATCAGACAGTGCGGACACCGGCTGGAGTGCACCTCCACCGAATCTCGGCGGCGGCTCCCTGAGACGGCGGGGCGGGGGCTGGAGCCAGCGGAGCGAGGGCTAGAACGCGTAAAAAACCTACGCGTTCTTCCTCCCCCCGCCGTAGATGTCATACCAGTTGCCATCTAATCAGAGACTGCCTCCGTTGACTTACCGCACCTCGTCTGCGAGGTTGTCCACGCGAATCTTGAAGAAGCGGGCGTCGGCGCCGTTCAGGTCGATCTCGGCCGTGTTGTACGGCGGCGTGGCCTGTCTGGACAGGCGGCCGGTTGGTGGCGTCGTTTTGGGCCGAAACGGGCAGAAGGCCCGTGGCGAAGACAACGACCAAGGCTGTGAGCGCGTGTAGGCACGCCCTAGAAGCCGAAAATCTCAACCACCGTGCGGAAGCCGAATTGATGACACTTTCCTCTTTCACGTAAGGTAACTTACAAACCCCTCTTTTGTGGCAGTTGCGGATCAAGCCACCCGACCTGAAACAAGCCGCATAACTGCAAAAACACAATCAAGGCGTTCGTGGTGAAAAGTATAGCAAAAAACCCCCCGCAGACGCAAGCGGAAAACACAAAATTCAAGTAGGGTATAATTGCATATTCACCCATTCTCGGTTGCGTCATTATCAGTTATGCAACATGACATGGGCATGGGAACGGGCAATAGTGCGGGATCGGCGTATATTTTGTTCACAAACCACATGAAATGGCCTTGCCAAGCGTATCGATGGTGACGGGCTTGAGAAGAATGCCGTTGAAACCCATTTCCGCGGCCTTGTTGCGGACTTCCACGTCGGCGGTGACGGCCAGCACCGGCAGGGTTGCGATGGACGGTGTCTGCCGGATGGCCCTGACCAGTCCCTCGCCGTCCAAGTTAGGCATCCACATGTCCGTCATCACGAGGTCAAACGGCTTCGTCTCGGGGTTCGTCAACATGTCCATGGCCTCTTTCCCGTCCTTGGCCATTGCCACGTCGAAGTTGCCCATCCGCTTCAGAATGGCATTGATGACCATGAGATTCATCTTCGAGTCGTCCACGAGAAGTATCCGATGCGGCATTTGCGCGCCCGTCCCCGCTTCGGCCGCGCTGGAGCGCGGCCCTCCCGCCGCATGATCCTGCACGGGAGGGACGCGCTCCTGCGCGTCCGGAGCCGACTCCGCGATCTTCACGTGCGGTATGACAACGGAGAACGTGGACCCCACGCCAAGCAGGGAGTCAACTTCCAGCCGACCTCCCATGGCCGCCATGAGTTGCTTGCAGATAGCGAGGCCAAGGCCGGTGCCGCCGTTGCGGGACATGCCGGTCCCGACCTGAACGTATGCCGAACCGATGTGCTTCAGGCCTTCCTCGCTGATGCCGCAGCCAGTATCTTCGATTTCGAGACGGAACTCGCCCGCATCCGCGCTCTTGTCCCGGTTGAATGTGGCGCGAAGCTCCACGTGGCCCTTCTCCGTGAATTTCATGGCGTTGCCCACGAGGTTGAACACGATCTGCCTTATCCGCTGCGGGTCGAGCATCAAAAGCGGCATCGCCCCCACCCTGCACCGCAGTTCGATGTCATGCCTGCCGCTTGAGACGCGGAACGCATCCATCATCGCATGCATGAGCCGGGGGCAATCCGTCGGTTCGGGGAGGATCTCCATCTTGCCGGATTCCAGCTTGGAGAGGTCCAGCACGTCGTTCACGAGTCCCAGCAGCGTCTTGCTGCTCATCAGGATGGCGGCAATCGCCTCCTTGCGCTCGGCCTCGGTCTTGAACCCCGCCTCTAGCATCTCCGAGAAGCCCACGATGGCATTGAGCGGCGTGCGGATGTCGTGGCTGACGGTGGAGAAGAAGTAGCTCTTGGCCTGGGCCTTCTCCCGCTCCATCTCGCGCTCGCGACGGCGAAGGATCGCGTAGAGGCCGAACATGAGGGCAAGGGCAAGGAGGTTGAGTCCGGTCTGGACGAGATTGCTGCGGAAGACCGATTTGTTCACGCTGGACAGGTTCTTCCGCAGGATGGCATGCCAGTCGCCGCCGTCCTGCCCGTGTCCAGCCCTGTTTGACGCCGCGTCGCAGGTTTCGGCATGTCGGCTGACGATGTTTTCATACGCCTTTTCCGTCGTCTCGCGGGTCGTCTGGCGTATCCACATCACCGACAGGACCATGATGATGACGAACAGGGAAATCCATGCGACAGGCGACCTGCCGAAGCGGCGCATGCTGTCGCGGTGGAAGATGGTGATGAAGGTGGCGAGGGCGGCAAGGCACCAGATGATCAGGACGAGGTAGGACTCCGTGGCGAGCATGGCGGCGTCGAACGTCATGAACGGCATGACGAAGAGGTAGATGACCACAATTGAAACCACAAGCCCGAGAAGTCCCGTCACCTGCGTGCCCCTGTCCCCCACCTTGCGCGCAGTCTTCAACGCCGCGGCCGAGGTGTAGGCGTAGGCCACCGCCGCGCCGAGAATCGATATGTCCACGACGACGCCGATGACCGCCCGTCCGAGGGGCACCACAAGGACGGCCAGCACCGCGATTGCGAGAACGGCGTTGCGCGGGGCGCCGTCGGCGTTTCTTCCCCCCAGAAACGACGGCAACGCGCCATCGTCCGCCATCGCCGCCGCAAGCCGGCTCGCAGCGACGGTGTTGCCAACGAGGTTCGTGAAGATGGCGCCTACCAGCGTCACGCCAATGATGAATATCCCCGCCTTGCCGAAGAACTGGCTGGCCGCGTCAAACGCGTGGTAATCCGGCTCATTCCCGGAATTGGCCAAGTTGGCCACGGCGCCGGTCCAGCCGGAGGCCCCTTCGCCTAGCGTGAGCACGGGGATGGACGTCAGGCACGTGTAGGCGATCACCGCCGTGACGAGCGCGGCGAGCATGACCCGGAAGGACTTCCTGACGGAGAAACGGAATTCCGAGGAGGAATTCGAAATGGCCTCGAAGCCGACGAAGAGCCACGGCGCGATGGCGAGGATGTTCAGGGTCTGGAGAAGGCCGGAACCGCGATCGGGGGCGAAAAACGGGCGCATCGACTCCAGCGCCCCGTGGTGGTTGACCGCCGCCGCCCCGAAGCAGAGGAGTATTCCGGCGGCCAGGATGACCGCCATAACCGACTGGACGACGCCCGACAGGCGACGCCGGCAGCAGATGGCGGAGGTTACGGCGATGACGGCGACGGAAAGCAGGATGTCGCCAAGATAGATGTTGCTTTCTTGAATCGTGTAGCGGAACCCGAAACGGAAGGTGTCGCCCAGCGTGTAGTGCGCTACGACCACCAGCGCCGTCACGTCCAGCCAGACGATCGCCAAGTAGGCAAACGCGAGGAAAACGCCGCAGAGGAAGCCGTGGTCGTGGCCAAAAGCCTCCGCCGCGTATGCGTACGTGCCGCCTGGCCCCGGTTGGCGGTTGATCATGTAATGGAAGTTCCACGCGACGACGGTCATTACAAGCCCGCCGATGAAGATGCCGATCACCGTGCCGAGAGGCCCGGCCTTTGGCAGGAAATCGTTCCAGGGCATGACGAACGCGTCGGACCCCACGGCGCAGCCGAAGGCGAGCGCCCACGCGCCTAGGAGCGAAAGATGCCGCATTGAAGACTTGACTGTCCCGTTGTTCACGTTGCGCTCCTCCCATTTCCCAACAAGGTCTGTTCAAGCGCAGCGGTCGTGACGGGCTTCAGGAGAATGCCGTCAAAGCCCATCTCGGCGGCCTTTTCGCGTATCTCCACGTCCGCCGTCACCACGAGAACGCGCAGCGCCGCGAGCGACGCGTTCGCGCGGATGTCCTTCACAAGCCCCTCGCCGTCCAGGTTCGGCATCCACATGTCCGTGAGGACAAGGTCATACGGCTTGGAGCCCGCCTCCTCTAGGGCCTTCAGGGCCTCCTGCCCGTCCATCGCCATCGTAGTCTCGTAGTCGCCGGCCTTCTTCAGAAGAGCCTTGAGGACCATGAGGTTCATCTTCGAGTCGTCGACGAGGAGTATTCTGCGAACCGGACGCGACGACGCGGCGGGAACGGCCCCATCAGGGACGGCGGGCGCGGAGACCTCCGGCAGGACGGTTGACCGGACGTCGGGAATCTCGATCTCGAAGGTGGAGCCCTTCCCGAGCTCGGACTTCACCTTCAGCTCGCCGCCCATGGCCTTCACGAGCTGGGCGCAGATGGCGAGGCCAAGCCCCGTGCCGCCGTTGCGCGCGAGCTTTGCGCCCACCTGCACGTACGCCGAGCAGATGCGCTTCTGGTCCTCTTCGGCGATGCCGCAGCCCGTATCCTCGACCGACAGGCGGAACACGCCCGTCTCGGCGTCCGCCGGACGCTCGTAGCCGGCGCGCAGCGTCACATGGCCCCTCTCCGTGAACTTGACGGCGTTGCCGACGAGGTTGAACACGATCTGCCGCAGGCGCTGCGGGTCGAGCATCAGCGCGGGCATCTCCCCGATTTCGCAGAGCAGGTCCAGCCCCGGCTTCTTGCCAGAGATGCGGAAGGCGTCCATGACGACGTGCAGAAGACGCGGGCAGTCCGTGGGCTCCAGGGCGATCTGCATCTTTCCGGATTCAAGCTTCGACAGGTCCAGCACGTCGTTGATGAGTCCCAGGAGCGTCCTTCCGCTCACGAGAATCGAGTCAAGCGCCTGCTCGCGCTCTGCCTCGGTCTTGAAGCCCGCCTTGAGCATCTCCGAAAATCCGATGATGGCGTTCAGCGGCGTGCGGATGTCGTGGCTGACGGTGGAGAAGAAGTAGCTCTTCGACATGGTCTTCTCGTGCTCCAGACGCCGTTCGCGCCGACGCAGCATGGCGTAGAGGCTGAACATGATCGCCAGGGAAACGGCCATCAGGCCCGCCTGCACGAGGCCGACGTGGACGAGCGAATTGTTCACGGAGTCCAGCTGGCGCGTCATGTTGTCACCCCAGCCGTTGTCCGAGCCGGCACCCGTTCCGGCAAGGCAGTGTTGTCTATGAAAATCGCTCAACTCGGAAAACGACCGCTTCGTGGCGTCAACCGACGCCTGGCGCATCCACATGTGGGACATGACGAAGATCATCACGAGGAGGGTGATCCACACGACCGTCGAGTGCCCGAAGCGCTGGTTCTGGTCGCGGCCGAAGAGGAACCGGTAGAAGACGAATCCAAGGATGCACCACAGGACGAGGATGAGGTAGGATTCGGTCGCCATCATGCTGCCCGAAACGTAGTTCGGCAGGATGAAGAGGATGCAGATCCCGCCCGAAAGCAGCAATCCGCTGATTCCCATAGCCTTGCCGAGGCGGCTGCCGGTGGCGCGCGCCGTCCGCAGCACGGCGGCGGAGGTGTAGGCGTAGGCGATCCCGGCACCGATGGTCGCAACGTCCACGATGAAGCCGATCGCCGTCCGCCCGAGGAAGGGAATTAGGAGAGAAACGCCGGCGACGAAGAGCACGGCGGCCGTCGGCGTGCCGTCGGCGCCCTTCGCGCCCAGGCGGGCCGGGAGGACGCCGTCGTCGGCCATCGCGCCCAGAAGCCGGCTGGTGACCGTCATGTTGCCGACGAGGTTGGTGAAGATCGCCGCAATTGCCGTCACGCCGATGACGGCGGTTCCGACACGGCCCAAGACCCGGGACGCCGCCGCGAACGTGGGCAGCAAGGGCGCGCCCACCTGCCCGCCGAGGTGCGCGACGCTGGCCGGCCAACCGCCTGCGTCCGTCGGGGCAAGCGCGGGAAGGACGACCAGAAACGCGTAGGCGAACGCGGACGTCACAACCGCCGCGACCATCACCTGGAATGTTTTCCGACACGAGAAGCAGAACTCGCCGGACAGGTTCGAGATCGCCTCGAACCCCACGTAGAACCAAGGGGCCAGCGCAACGATCTTGAGAACCTGCGAGACAGGCGCAGTGCCATCCGACGCGAAGGCCGGCGCCGCCACGCGCAGATCGCCACCGCAGCGGAACACGGCCGCGCCGAAGCAAACCGCGATGCCGACCGCGAACAGGACGGCCAGGACGGTCTCCACGCGGCCCGCGAGGCGCCGCCGGCAGTTGATGGCGGCGGCGACGAGGATTGCGGCACCCGGAAGCAGGATGTCCCCGAGATAGACGTCATAGCCCGCAATGCTGTAGCGGAAGCCAAAACGGAGAGCGTCGCCGAACAGGCAACGCGCGATTATCGTGAGCGCCGTGGCGTTCGCCCAGACGATCGCCATGTAGGTCAGGCTGATGAACCACGCGCAGAGGAAGCCGTGGTCGGCGCCGAACGCCCGGGTGGCGAACGCAAACGCGCCGCCCGGCCCCGGATAGCGGCGGGTCATGTAATGGTAGTTCCAGGCGATGACGGCCATGATCGCGGCGCCGACGAACACGCCGATGGTCGTTCCGAGCGGCCCCGCCTTCGGCAGGAACAAGGTCCCGGGCATGACGAACGCACCCCAGCCGACGGCCGTTCCGAACGCAAACGCCCAGGCGCCAAGCATCGAGAGATGCCGCGAAGACGCCATTGATTTCATTCTTTCCAGAAGACTCGCCATGCCTACGTCGTCAGAGCTGTTCCGCGAGCGACTTCAGGTCCGCGATGAGACGTTCCGCATCGTCGCGATTCTGCAGCTTGGCGGCGTTTCGGAGCGCAATGGCCGTATCGGCCATCTGCTGGTCGCCGGCGGCGAGCGAGTTGCCCTTGATGGTGTGGGCCACCTTGTCCAGCGCGTCCCATCCGTTCGCGGCCAGCGCCGCGTCGGCTTCGGCCATCTTGGCGCCGAAGGAGGAGACGTACTCGGCGTAGATCGCGTCCACGACCTCCATGTCGCCTCCGAACTGTTCACTCAGGTATTTCCTGCAACATTCTTTCATGGCTTGCTCCTTATCCTTAATGTCGACGGGATTACACGGAAGGAAGTTCCCAGCCCTTGCGGTAGGTGGTCTTCACGTACGAGTTGGCGCCCTCGTTGTTCGTGACGCGCTTCCCGTTCCACTCGAGCTTGCCGAGGCCGGTCTGCGCCAACACGTTGCCGAGAAGGACCGTCTTCACGAGCGGGACGCCGTACCGGAAGTCGGCGTTGGCGCGCCGTCCCTCGCGGATCGCCGCGAAGAACTCGTGCACGTGGCTCCCCTTCACGCGCGGGATCCACGGATCGGGCTTCTTCACATCCTTGCGCAGGGTGCTGGGCACGAACTGCATGGCCGAGCCAAACTCGTTGAGCCACAGGATGCCCTTCTCGCCCATCCAGAGCGTGCCGATCTGCCCGAGCGGAACGTTGTACTTCTTTTCCAGCTCCTCGACGATCGGCGGCAGGTTCTGGTACTCGCGCTTGAGCGCGATGCCGATCTTGTTCTGGTGCTTCGTGTCCACGGGAATGCCGTCCTTGATGCCGTCCCACCAGTGGATCGTCACGGGATCGAGCCCCTTGCGCGCGGGGAACCTGAAGTCGATCGTCTGGCGGAGCGGCCACGACCCCGGGGCGCCCTCGCGCTGGTCGAAGAGCTCCGCGCTCAGCGGATCGACCTCGTTCAGGCGCAGCGCGAAGAACGAGGCGTCCATGATGTGGTTGCCCATGTTGCCGATGTTGCCGTTGCCGAATCCGATCCAGTCGTACCACTGGTGCGGCCCGTAGCACTTCTTGTAGGGGCGCATCGGCGCCGGGCCCACCCAGAGGTCCCAGTCCAGTCCATTCGGCACGGGCGCGTCCGGCGGCACGACGGCCTGGGAGTTGATCCGGTCGTCGAAACACCACACGTCGTGTATCTGCCCGATCGCGCCGCTCTGGATGTACTCCACGGCGGTCGCCATGATCGGCGAGGAGTGTCCGTGGTGGCCGCACTGCGAGACGACGCCGTACTTCTTCGCGAACGCGAGCATGAGGTCGGCCTCCTCGATGGAGTAGGCGATGGGCTTCTCCACGTACACGTGGATGCCGCGCTGCATGGCGAGGAGCGCAGGCAGCGCGTGCTGCTGCTGGTTCGTGGCGATGATCACCGCGTCGATGCAGTCGCCCATCTTCTCGAAGAGCTCGTGGTACGACGGAAACGCGGGGATCTTCTCGTAGCCGCAGCCGGGATAGCGCTTGCAGATGCGCTTGCGGATGTCGTCAAGCGCGGACTTGTCCGGATCGACGAGCGCCACGATCTCCTCGCCCTCGCACTTGGTGGAGAGGACACTCCGCATCCGCAGGCCGCACCCGATGAGCGCCACGCGTATCTTCCGTCCGGCGGCGATCGTGCGCGGCCCCGTGGCACAACCAATGTTGAACACCGGCAACGCCGCCCCTGCGGCCGCCAGCCCTATGAAATCTCTTCTTTTCATGCCATCAGTTCCTTTATCCCTGAAAACGTTGCGATAATCATACCATAATCTGCCGCCGGTGCCAATTCCCGCTTGCGGCCACGCGCCGATGTGCTAGAATATGCGCCCACGAAGGAGACAGATATGGCATCAGAAGGTTGCACGCATGATTGTTCGAGTTGCGGGTCGGATTGCGCCGACCGCAAGGAGAAGTTTGACTTCTCGGCGAAGCTGAACGCCGCCTCGCACGTGAAGAAGGTGATCGCCGTCGCTAGCGGCAAGGGCGGCGTCGGGAAGAGCCTCGTCACCACGCTGCTCGCCGTGGCGGCCGCGCGCAAGGGATTGAACGTGGGCATCCTCGACGCCGACATCACGGGCCCATCCATCCCCAAGTCGTTCGGCATCGAGGGCGGAACGGTCCAGGGCGACGACGGCATCGAGCCGACGGTCACGGACGGCGGCATCCGCGTGATGTCGCTCAACATGCTCGTGCAGGACCCGACCGATCCTGTCGTCTGGCGCGGCCCGATCATCGCAGGAGCGGTGAAGCAGTTCTGGACCGACGTGCACTGGGGCGACCTGGACGTGATGTTCGTCGACATGCCGCCAGGCACCGGCGACGTGCCGCTCACGGTCTACCAGAGCCTGCCGGTGGACGGCGTGGTGATCGTCACCTCGCCGCAGAAGCTCGTCGAGCTGATCGTTGGCAAGTCGGTGAAGATGGCGCAGATGATGGAGAAGAAGGTGCTTGGCCTCGTGGAGAACATGAGCTACTTCGCGTGCCCGGACTGCGGCAAGCGGCACGACGTCTTCGGCGAGAGCCGCGCCGACGAGATGGCAGAGCGCTTCGGCATCCCAGACGTGCTGCGTCTGCCGATCGATCCGTCGTTCGCGCAGGCGATCGACGCCGGGAAGGCGGAATCCCTGTCGCTGCCAGAGATGGACGCGTTCGTCTCGAAGATACTCCAGGTGAAGTGATGGACCGGATGACGGTCGAGCAGCGGAGCCGGCTGATGAGCCGGATCCGCGGCAGGGACACGAAGCCAGAGGTTTACGTACGCCAGCGCATCTTCTCGGCCGGCTGGCGCTACCGTGTGTGCGACAGGCGGTTCGTGGGACGCCCGGACATAGTGGTATCGCGCGCGCGAACGCTCATCGACGTGCGAGGCTGCTTCTGGCACCGGCACGGATGCGCCGCCTCATCCATGCCGAAGAGCAACGTGGCGTTCTGGATGCAGAAGTGGTCGCGGAACGTGAAGCGCGACAAGCGCAACGAGTCGGAATGGCAGAAGGACGGCTGGAACCTGATCGTTGTGTGGGAATGCGCGTTAAAAGCCGAAGCCAGGGAAAGGACGCTCTCGCGCATCTGCGAGTGCCTCGACGCCTGGGCCGAGGAAGTCGCCGCCGGCAAGCGCCGCCGCCGGCCGCACCGTCTCGTCCTGCCGCGCGGATAGTCCGCACTTTTCCCGTGCAATGGCAGGGGCGGTTAGGCTATAATGTGTTCCATGAAAACCACAACTGTCTACTGTCTTGCCGCAGCGGCGCTGATCGCGCCGTTGGCCTTCTCCGAAAATGTCGCCTGGAGGGAAGATCTCTACCTTGGCCGCGGTGAGTTCTGGCAGCGCCGCGTGCCGATAACGGTGACGAACCCAACCGACGAGGCGTGCGAGGGCCTGCCCGTGGCGCTGCAGGTCGGGCGCGACCTGCCGATCGCCGGCGCACGGGTCGAGGAGCTGCGCCTGGTTGACGAGACGGGCGGCGGACTGCTCTTCAGCGTGTGGGGCGACGAGCGCATCGAGAACGGCCCCGTGCCCGAGGGCGCCGAGGTGTCCATCCCCGTATCCCTGCCGGCGAAAGGCAGCGCCACATACTGGCTCTACTGGGACAACCCCTCCGCCTGGGGCTACGCGGACTTCTTCAAGGAGCGCGCCTCCCCCGACCTCAACGGCGGCTTTGAGAAAGGCAACGCGACCGCCTTCGGCTGGAATCCCAGCGTTGCCGACGCGAGCCACCGCCTCGCCATCGACACCAACATCTTCGCGTCTGGCAAGCGTGCCCTGCGTGCCGAGACCGATCCCGATGCGAAACCCAGCTGGTTCAGCTTCTCGCGCCACGACATCACCGTCGTGCCGGGCGCCACCGTGACCATCCGCGTCAAGGTGCGCGGCGAGAACGTCAAGGGGACGGCCGGCTGGTACGTGCACATCGGCGACAAGAAGAAGAGCGACATCGTCAACCGCGTTGTGAAGACAGGCAGCGGCACGTTCGAGTGGAAGGAGACCGTCATCACGCTGAAGGTGCCCGAAGGCTGCACGCGCCTCGCGACAGGCAGCGTGCTGCGCGGCACCGGCAAGGCGTGGTACGACGACTTCTCCTTCGATCCCGGCATCGCGCCGCCGCCAGTATCCGCGCGCGCAGGGGCGGTCGAGCGCCTGCCTGCCGCGCGCATCGGGGAAGATGCGCCGTGGGCCGACCCTGCACCCGGCGCGTGGGAGCTCCGCGCCCCCGTGCGGCTGGCTAACTTTTCCGCCGAGGCGACCGGGGCCACGCTCGTCTCGTTCAACGTCCGCGAGGCGCTCCACGCCACGCGCGACGCGGAGTTCAAGCTCATGGACGGCCCGAACGAGGTCCCGCTCTGCGTGCTGGGCGACCGCGCCCTCTTCACCTGCCCGATTCCGGCGCAGACCGTGAAGACGTACTGGCTCTACGCGCGAACCGGCAAGCCGCGTCCGCAGGAGAAGCCCGAAGAGGTGCGCAGCGCGCTTGGCAGCCCCATCCCGTCCGACCAGGTGCTGGTGCGCAAGACGACGATCTCCGACGAGTCCGCATACGCGAAGCTGCTGGCGAGCGACGCCAACCTGCTCAAGAACTCCTGCTTCGACGACGGCATGGCGGGATGGACGCATTCCACCGAGCGCAAGAACTCGCGCATCTCGTACGGGACATCCGCCACCGGCGGCAAGTTCGGCGCAGGGTTCGGGAAGATGACGGTCCCCGCCGACGAGAGAGGAACCTGGCGTGGCATCTACCAGAAGGTGGCGATCAAGCCGGAACGCCGCTACTTCTACGGCGGGTTCCTCTCGACGGACAACGTCGACTCGCCCACGTCCATACACCTGCACAAGCACGACCGCAAGGGCAAGAACACGCTGATGACATCGACGTCCGGCTCCGTGTCCGGCACCACGCCCTGGTCGCCGGCCTTCGGCACCTTCGCCACATATCAGGACGACGCGACCGTCACCATCCACCTTACGACGCAGGGCCACGGCACGTTCGCATACGACGGCCTGATCATAGCGGAATACGCGCACGCGCTGGTGGGAACGCCGCAGATGCGCCCGGGGGACGCCGCCGCGTCCGCCTCTCTGGCCGTGCAGTCCATCGACCCCGTCATCAAGGTGTTCCGCGAGACGCCGGTGAAGGACGCCCGCTCCTTCGAGGTGAGCCTCGCGCAGAACGAAACCGAGCCGCTGCAGCTGGCCGTGCGCTCGCCAAAGGCGATCGGCCGCCTCGATGTCGAGGTGGTCCCGCCCCGCAAGGCGGACGGCACGGGCGGCATCTCTGTCGAGACTGGTTGGGTGGAGTACGTGCCCGTCGACTACCCCACGTCATACTACAGCAGCAAGAAGCCGGAATGGACGCTCAAATACCCCACCACTGGTGCGGGCTCAGACGGCTGGAGCGGCTGGTGGCCTGACCCGATCGCGCCAGTGAACGCCGGTCCCGTCGCCGCCAACACCACGCAGCCGGTCTGGATCAACGTCAAGACCGCCGCCGACACGAAGCCCGGCACATACAAGGGACGCATCATCTGGAAGGCGGACGGACAGGTTGTCCGCGAAGACGCATACGCCGTGCGCGTGTGGGACTTCGCCCTTCCCGCCATCGCCGAGACGCCCGCCATCTACGACCTGCGCCTTCACTCGAAGTGGTGGAAGAGCGACTTCGAGGGCCTGGACGCCGACGCGCGGCGGCGCCTGCTCTGGAAGTTCAACTCCGAGAAGCGCATCTGCCCCGACTCGCTGGGCGCAGCGCCGAAGTTCACGCGCGGCAAGGACGGCAAGGTGACGGCGGACTTCACCGAGTACGACCGCATCGCGACGGAATACTTCGAGGAATTTCACTTCCCCGTATCCTACACGCCAGGCATGTTCTACTGCTTCGGCTGGGCGATGCCGCCGAAGAAGTTCCTCGGCGAGGATCCGTATCCGGGCGAGTGGCCGTACGAGGGCGCCGACCGCATGAAGCTACGCCCCGAATACAAGAAGGTCTACCAGGAGGCCCTGCGCCTCTACTGGGACCACGTGAAGGCGAAGGGCTGGGCCGACAGGCTGGTGCTCTACATCTCGGACGAACCGCACTTCTCGCGCCCCGAGATCAAGACGCAGATGATCGCGTGCTGCAAGATGATCCACGAGGTCGATCCCTCGATCCGCATCTACTCCAGCACGTGGCGCCACTGCCCCGAGTGGAACGACTCGATCGACGTGTGGGGCGTCGGGCACTACGGCAACTTCCCCGTGGCGGAGATGGAGGCGCGCGCGGCGGCAGGCAAGCACATCTGGTTCACGACCGACGGCCAGATGTGCCTCGACACTCCGTACTGCGCCGTCGAGCGCATGCTGCCGCACTACTGCGCCGCCTACCATGCCGAGGCATACGAGTTCTGGGGTTCCACCTGGCTCACGTACGACCCGTGGAAGTTCGGCTGGCATTCCTACATCCCGCAGTCCGACACGCCCGGCAAGCACTACTTCGTCCGTTACCCCGACGGCGACGGCTACCTGATCTATCCGGGCGTGCCCGGCCGCTTCAAGGGTCCCGTCACGAGCGTCCGCCTGGAGGCCGCGCGCGACGGCGTGGAGGACTTCAGCTACCTGAAGCGCATCGAGCGGCTTGCCGCGAGCAAGGACGATCCTCGCGCCGGACGCGCGAAGTCGCTGCTTGCTGAGTTCCGCGCGCTCGTCACCATCCCGAACGCGGGCGGACGCTACTCGACGCGCATCCTGCCGGAGCCCGAGAAGATCGGCATCCTCCGCCGCAAGGCCGGCGACCTGCTCGACGCCTCGCGGTAGGACACAGCGTCTCCGCGCAAGGCCGCCATTCAGTTAGTTCCTCGCCGCGATGATCGCGCGGACGAGGTCGCGGTAGTCGGACGACTTCGTGGGATGCTTGCCGTTGCGGGCCGACTTGTGCGCGATCACCATGTCAAGCGCCGGCAGCACCGTGATGCGCTGACCATACATGCCGTGCGCGGCGAACGCGCCCTTGAAGGCGTCGGGGAACTTGTCGTCGACATCCCGCCACCACATGTACCCGTAGCCGCCGCCGGCTGTGAACGTGGACACCGGACGCAACGACTCCTCCACCCAGTCGGCAGGAATCACCTGCTTGTCGCCCCACTTCCCCTTCCGCAGCATCAGCTCGCCGAGACGCGCCATGTCGCGCGTGGAGAGGTTGAAGTGGTATGCCAGGTGGATGGACTTGGATGCGTCGCCCGTGCGCTTGTGCTTCGACCTGTCCCAGTCCTGCAGCTGCAGCGGACGGGCGATGTCGGCCTCGAACACGTCGTAGATGGACTTGCCCGTCCTCATCTCAAAGATGGTCCCCGCCACGTTGAAGTCCCAGTTGTTGTAGACGAACTTCGTGCCGGGCGCCGTCTTTCCGCGCGGCAGCCCCTTGACCCTGCCGCCGATATTTGCCGCCGGATGGTAGCAGCCCGACCGCGCCGAGATTATGTCGCGCACCGTTGCGCGCTTCTCGGACGGCAAGAGACCGCCCACGTCGTCGATGCCGAGTTCGCCCACCGTCTCCGTGAGTTTGATCGTACCATTGCGCACGTACTTGCCGTACAGCATAGATAGCACGCTCTTGCGGCACGAGGCGATGTAAGAGACCTCGGCCACGTCGCCGTAGGCATAGATCTGGCGTCCGCCCACCACGACCATCAGGCCCGTCGTTCCCATCTTCCGCTCGCGGATGAGGTCCGCCAGCTTCGCGAGCTTTTCGGCATCGAACCCGCAGTCATCGGGTTTCGCCATCTCCCATTGCGCGCCCGGCGTGACCGGCGGCAAAGCGGCGCCACAAGCTACAGGCGCGATAGCGAGCAGGACAGCAAACGGCAGAACATATTTTTTCATTCGGTCATCCGATCATCTTTACGACGGCATCAAAGCCAATCCGGTCAATGGTCTTGAAGAAACGTTCGCCCGGCTGGCCGTTCTCGCGATAGAACGAAAGCGTGCGAGCGATGAATTCCAGCACCTCGTCCTCGCTACCGAGGACGACGGGGACGAGAACGCCCGCGGCGCCTGTGCGCCCCCAGTGCCCGCCGAGGGTGATCTGGTAGCCTCGCCGACCGCCTGGAAGGACCGTCCCTGTCACGCCGATGTCGTTGAGGTTCGGCTTGACGCAGTTGTTCGGGCAACCGCCCACGCCAATCTTGAACTTTGCGGGGAGAGCGACGCCGTGCCAGCCGATGTAGAAGCGTTCGTGTATCTTCTGCGAGAGCGCGAAGGTGTCGATCAGGCCACGTGGGCACACCGTGCCCTTGCACGAGGTGACAGGCCGCACCTTGGGGCCAGTGCCGCCGACAGAAAGTCCTGCGGACGCAATTTCCGCCTCGAACGCCGCCGTGTTCTCCGCGGGCACGCCAAGGACCTCGATGCCCTGGCGGGACGTGAAGGTAACCTCGCCCGTACCGAACTTCCGCGCAACCTCCGCCACTGCCTGAAGCTGGTCTGCGGAGACCTTGCCGTTCGCCGTTACGATGCGTGCGGAGAAGGTGTCGGTTCCCTTGTTGAGGAGCCATCCCCTGCCCTTGAAGGACTTGATCTCGTCCGCCGAAAGAATTGTCGCCATGATCGTCTTCTCCTATCTCATCCAAGCACACGCGGATTTTACCATCTTGCTCCTCGCCGCGTCAATATGGGCACTGCACAAGATGAACGATGAGCCTATAAGCCACAGTAGTTGGAATCGCACTATTCCGCAGTGAATAACTGCTGATACCTCACTTGCGCCAAGGCATTGGATATGTTAAACTCCAAGCATGAATCTTGTGCATGAAAATCGAACCAACTGGCGTTGAGCCATAAGGATAACAACTGACACCTCTCATATATCGCAAAGGAATACAAAGGAGCATGACAGTGAAAATGAGATCGCAATACGCATGGATCAAATGGTGCATGGAAGCCGTGTTGGCAGCAATGGCTGTCCTTCCGACCGCCGCCAATCCAGCCGTCCCCTCCGCGCCTGAACCGAAGGACGTGCCGGAGCTGATGACAACGTTCAAGGGCGAAAAGGTCACGACGCGCGAGCAATGGGAAAAGGTGCGCGCGCCAGAACTGCTGGCAGAGTTCACGCGCGAGGAATATGGACGGCGGCCCGTCGAGCGGCCAAAGACGCTGTCGTTCGCGGCGGCGGAGCCGGATGCGGTGATGATGGATGGCAAGGCGATCCGGAAGCGCGTGCGCGTGTCGTACGGCGGCAAATACGGGACGAACGAGTTCACGTTCACGGCTTTCATCCCGCGACAGGAGCAGCCCGCCCCCGCCTTCATCTTGATCTGCAACCGCTCCGCCGCAGAAAACATCGACCCGACCCGCGAGAAGAAGAGCGACTTCTGGCCGGCCGAGCAGATCGTCGCGCGCGGCTACGCGGCGATCGCGTTCTGGAACGGCGACATCGCGCCAGATTGCAACCGGGGCCTGTCCGAGGGCGTGTTCGCCGTGTTTGGCGACACCTCCCGGCCCGACCGGCCCAAGGACGCGTGGGGCGTGCTCTCGGCCTGGGCCTGGGGCGCGAGCCGCGTAATGGACTGGATCGAGACGGAACCCCTCCTGGACGCTAAGCACGTGGCCGTTGTGGGCCATTCGCGCGGCGGCAAGACGGCGCTCGTCGCAGGCGTGTACGACAAACGCTTCGCTATGGCCTGCTCAAACGACTCTGGGTGTTCCGGTGCCAAGCTCAACCACATTGACCTGCCGCGTTCGGAGCATCTGGCGGACATCGTCACGACCTTCCCGTACTGGTTCTGCCGCAACTACGTGCGTCACGTCAACGCCGAGAAGTCCTGGCGCGTGGACCAGCACGAATTCGTCGCATTGATTGCGCCACGCCTCGTCTGCATCGCGTCGGCGACCGGCGACGCCTGGGCCGGGCCGGAAGGCGAATACGCGAGCGGAGCCCTCGCCTCGCCCGCGTGGGAGCTGTATGGGAAGAAGGGACTGGTCTCGAACGGCTTCCCGCCGCCAGAGACACCGCTTCAGGAAGGCTGCATCTCCTACCACCTGCGGACCGGCAAGCACAACCTCACGCCATACGACTGGAAAGTCTACATGGATTTCGCCGACCGCCACGGCTGGCGCAAGTGATAATCGCGGCCGTTCAGCCCTCGGGCTGGAATGTCGTGTCGTTGGTCAGGATCAAGGTGTCAATCTTGGCACCATCCTCGCGCGTGTGGAGCGTCAGCACCGCAGGTCCCTTCGGCAACTTCACGTCGGCAGGAAACTCGCGCCATGTCCAGTTTGGCGATTGGCCAAGGTGCCATTCCGTGCGCGGCATCAAGAGCGGCCCGCGCGTTCCTGACTGCAAGAACGCGCCGGCGTTGGCCGAGACGAGAAAGGAGTCGTCCTCCGGCGTAGGCGCCAGCACGCGTCCCCATAGGCGGTACGTCCCGGCATCCTTCACCTCCAACTGCCAGGACACGCTGCCAGGTCCGCTCCCGCGACCGCCAATCTCGCCTGGCGTCCACACGTACTCCCCACCGCTCGCCGCGCCATCCTTCTCCACACGCATCTTCAGCGTCACTACGCCCTTCTCCGCCTCCCAGCGCACCGGGCGGATGCCTCGCACGTAAATGCGGTTCTCCTCCATCTCCTTTTTCATCCGCGCCAGCTCCGCGCGGTAGGCCGCAAGGCCAGGCACGTCGCCCAGTATCTCTGCGCCGATGTCGCGTCCATCCACCGCAAGCACGGCGGCGGGCTGCTGAGGCTCGATCTTCTCCGGCGCGAAGAACGGCGAGTTGGCGACGAGGGCGAGCGGTCCCTCCTCGCCGCGCGCGCCGACTTCCACGCGCGCATCGTCTGCGCGCGCCGTCGCGGCGGAGGCGCGGAAAGAGGCGCGGAACGCGGCGAACGCGGACGGATCGGCGGCATTGTCAGCCACGCGCACCCAGAACGCCGCGCCTGGTGCTGGCGCGTCGGTAACCAGAAGCCCCCACGCGTCGTGGTGCGCCACGGTGAGGCGGAACGCGCGAACGCCGGACACGCCGTCTCGCACGATGGCGATGCGCGCCTTGCCGCCGCGCACGTCGCGCGCCCACGGCACGCGCACGCCGCATGCTCCGGCACCGAGGCGCACGAACACGGCGTCGTCCTGGCCAAGCTCGCGCGCGAACGGCGGCGCGTCGCCAGTCACCGGCACGCGCTCGTCGTTGACGAACACCTCGTCGACGTCGCACGGGAACACGATGTGCGATTCGAGCGTTGGCGTCTCGGGCGGAATGTCGCCTGGACGGTACGCTACGAGGCCGAGCGCGTCGCGGCCGCGCTGCGCGCCTGCCCAGAACGGACGGAGATGGAGCGTCTTCTGGTGCGGTCCGTTCCCCTCGGGGATCTTCTTGCGCCCGTAGGGATCGCGCCGACCGTCGGCGATGAAGTATGCGCGCGGGATGCGGTTGGTTGAGGCGAAGTCCACGGATAGCGGAATGTCCATGTTCCAGTAGTTCGCGCCTGCGGTGCCGAGCGAGACGTTTTTGCCCGTCCAGAGCACGCGCACCTTCTCCGGTTCCTCACCCCACATCGACACGACCGTGCGCGGCGCGCGTGCGGCGAGTTCGCGGATGGCGGCGTCGGGACGCCACGTGGAGAGCTCGAACGGCAAAGGCGGCGTCTCGCGCTTGCCCGGCAACGGCGCGGCGAGTCCGGCCACGCGCAGGTAGGTGGCCATGCCGCCAAGACCGAAGAGGTAGTCGTAGTCGCGGCTGTGCGCGCCGGCGAGGCGTCCGGACGGCGTGAAAGACGACGCGGCCACGTCGCTCCAGAAGAGGCGCAGCAGCCGGTCGGCGCGGTCGACCACGCCCTTGTCGCGCGCGAACTGGCGCAGGCGGTGGAGGCAGTTGAGGTCGACTGCCGTGTAGGTGGGGCTGCAATACTCGCACACGCCGCATATCGCCGTGTTGAGGATGAACTCGTCGAGGCGCTTCACGCCCGCATCCAGGACGTCTGCCCGGCCGTACGCCTCGCCGAGCAGCACGAGATTGACGGCGTTCATGAGCGCTATGTTCGTATAGGAACTGCGCACGCGATGGCTGATGCTGCCCTCGATGGCAAGCTCGCAGAGACGGTCGAACTTGGCGCGCTGGGCGGCCGTGAGCCGATCCCGGTAGTCGCGCGCGATGAGCGAACCTTCCTGCATGCAGAAGTCGACGGCGTTGTAATCCATCACGAAACCGTCGCGCGCGTACCAGCGGAAGTTGCCGTACGAACGCGAGTCGGGGTTGCGGTCCTGCAGCTCTGCGGCCACGTCGAAGAGCACGTCCAGCTTCTCCAGTCCTACGTTCGCGCGCAGGATGTTGTAGGCTCCCGCGAAGAGGCCAACGCTCGAAAGCGAGCGGTCGCGCCGCTCGGCCTGTCGCACAAGGCCGCGGAGCGTTCCTTCGGCGCGGGCGCGCACGGGATCTTGCGATGGCCGGGCGGCGGACAACGCGATGGGAAGCGCGAGGATGGCAAGGATGAGTGTTTTATGGTTCATGGCTTTTGTCAGTTAAGGCAGTCCCATGTGATCGGCGGCTTGCGCACGAGAGGCGCAGACGAGCCGGGCGCGGCGGCAACCGGGCCGTCCGGCTGCTTCTTTCCGTTGAGCGTGACGTTTTTGTAGGTCAAGCCATCGATGCCGATCGCGACCACGGGCACGTCCTTCTCGATCGTTGCCTTGAAGTTCTCAAGCGTCACCTTCCCGATCGGCTGGCGCGCCGTGCTCTTGAAGCGGAGCGGCTTTCCGCTCGACACGTCGAAGTTTCTAAAGGTGATGTCCGATATCCGGCGTACGCAGATGCCGTCGTCCACGAGGATCTGCACCGCGTGGTTGCCCTGGAACCCGGTGAAGTTCTCAAAAATGATGTCGTGCGCGTCGAGGAATCCCTCGTCGATGTCCTTCAGGCAGTAGAGGTGGTTGCCGAAGTAGATGCCGTTGTTGCGGCCCTCGAGCCGGATGTCCTTGAAGAGCACGTTGCGGATAGTGTCGTCAGAGGGACAACCGATGCGGATGGCCTGGCAGGCGCTGTTGAGGACGCAATTGGAGACGATCACGTCCTCGCAGACGATTTCGCGCGCCGGCTCCTTCCGCGAACGGATCGCGCGCAGGGCGAAGCAGTCGTCGCCGTTGCTGAAGGACGAGTTGCCGATGCGCACGCGGCGGCAGCCGTCGAGATCGATGCCGTCGCCGTTCGTGATGCGCTGGTCGCCCATGACGACGATCCGGTCCATCGTCACGTCCTCGCATTCGCGCAGATACATCGTGAACGCCGCCGAATCCTTGAACACGGGCCCCGCGATCCGCACGTTGCGGCAGCGGGCGAACTGCACGAGGCGCGGACGCGGTCCCTGCGGAATGCGCCAGAACTTCGGGTTGTTCCGCACCCACTTGGACGTATCGTAGAACTTCGGCCCATTGCCATCGATCGTCCCCTCGCCTGTGATCGCAATGTCCTCCGCGTCCCACGCCGTCACGAGCGCCTTCGCGGAAAACTCCGGCGTAATCGGGCAGACGTCCTCGGGCATATCGTCGTAGTCCTCCTGCCGCGCGCTGCCGCTGATCACGGCCCCCTTCTCCAGATGCAACTCCACGTGGCTCCGCAGGCGGATCGACCCCGTCTCGTGCACGCCCGGCGGAATCGTCACGCGTCCGCCGCCCGCCGCCGCCACGCGGTCGATCTCCGCCTGGATCCAGCCGCGGTCGGCGTCCGCCGCCCGCGGTACCGTGTTGCGCGTGCGCGTAGACGGCAGCGAGAACTGCAGGTCGCCCTGCCAGTGGCCGTAGTTCTCCGGCGGCATCTCCGACTCCTCGCGCAGGAACCGATCTGGCCCGAACGCGCGCGTGCCGCCAGGCGCGATCTCCGCGCGGTACTCGAAACCGACGTCCGCCGTGCCGAACTCGTGGTCGTAGCGTACACGGAAACGGCGCAAAACGTTCGTGTCGCCGCCGGACGCAGCTTCTATCAACCTCTTCGGCGTCCGAACCGTGAAATTCGCTGAAGGTCCGAACGCCGACACGTACACCGCGCGCCCGCGGTCCTCCGAACAGCGCACGTCCGCCTCCTTGTGCCGACGCGGCGCGCGGTCGCCGCACGAATACCACCCCGGCTTGTCGGCCTTGTCGGCGAGGGACAGACCCTTCCCGGACGTCGGGAAGTTGGTGACGCTCGCGCGTCCCGCGCGGATCGCCGCGTAGCCGGGACGCAGGTCGCCACATTCGCAGACGGGTCCCTCGAAGCCGACGACTTTCAGCGACGGATCGTTGTTCTCCACCGTCGCCCGCCATTCGGTGCCATCGGGACGGGAACGTTCCTCCAGCACCACCTTTACGCGCCAGACGGCCCCGCCGTCGGTGAGCGTCTCGTACACGTAGCGCTTCGCGCCGCCGGCGAGTTCCTCCACCGTCGGGTACTGACGCGCCCCCGGCACCTTGAACGGCGCGGGCGGACGCGGCTTCGCGGCCTTGCGGAGAATGCCGTAGTTCGTGCGGGGATCGCGCACGCGCTCCCAGCTGCCGTTGGCAATCTGCTGCAGGGTGATGTGCCACTCGGGCAGGTCGCGCGGGATGCACGTCCACTTCACGTTGTCGAACGTGATGTCCTTGCCGTTGTCGAACAGCACGCCTGTCTCCGCCGTGAGCGCGCCGCGCGGCTTCTCGATGGCGAACTCCACGTTGGAGAAGCGCCAGTTCGAGATGTTGTCCTGCGGACGGAACTTGAAGATGGGCGCCATCTGCGAGACGAAGCGGCAGTTCGAGAACGAGACGTTCTTCATGTGCGCCACGCGTTCGCCCGCCGCCACCGCGACGATGAACGGCGCGCAGTGGCTCGTGAGCTGGACGTTGTCAAAGCGGAAGTTCTCCACCGCGAACGGCACGGTCGGGAAGTCCGGCACCGGGATGCCGTTCCCGCGCGGCGGGTCGCGAGTGTACTCTGGGTCGAACATCTTCGGCACGGAGAAGAGGATGCCGCGCCGCGTGTACGGACAGACGATGTTGGAGAAGAGACAGTCCTTCACCGGCGCGTCGCCGGTCCAACCGATGCGGATCGCGCCCTGGTTCGAGCGGATCGAGCAGTTGGCGATGGTTACGCGCTCGCACGGACGCGGCGCGCGCATCTGCTCCTGGTGCGAGCGGATGATGATCGCGTCGTCCTGCGTGTCGAGGATGCAGTCGGAGACGGTCACGTCGCGGCAGCCGCCGAAATGTAGACCATCCCCGTTGGGGCGCTCGCGGTCGCAGCGGACGGCGAGTCCGCTGATCTGCACGGCGTCGCAGTCGAGGAACCACGTGGCCCAGCCAGTGGGGTCGACGAGGCGGAAGTCGCGGAGTCTCACGTCGCGGCAGCCCATGAACATCATGCACTTGCCGGGGATCTCCGTGTCGCTCATGCGAGTCCACACGCCGTTGACGCGCTGGTGGAAGGTCTCGGACTTCGCGTTGCCGTCGATCGTGCCGCCGCCCGTCACCGCCACGTTCGTCTGCCCCGCAGCGTAGAACATCGCGCGGGCGTTCCAGCGTATCGGCCGGTCGCGCCGCCACACGTCCGTCGGCGGGAAGAGCGGGTACTTGAGCGGATCGTCACCGCCCTTCAGCGTGGCGCCGCGGTCCACCTTCAGCTCCACGTTGCTCTTGAGGTGGAGCGTGTAGGTGCGGTACACGCCGCCGCCGGGCACGAGCGCCGTGCCGCCGCCATCCGCGGCCGCGCGATCGATCGCCTTCTGGATGGCGGCGGTGGAGTCCGTAGTGCCGTCCGCCTTCGCGCCGAACGACGTGACGTCATGGACAGCCGCGCTCACGACGGATACGCTCAACGCGACAACAAGCAGGATCTTGTTCATTTGCGACTTTCCTATCTAGTTTCACTCGGCGGAAACATATCATTTCCAGGCTTTGCTGTAAAGGCGCAATGTCGCGCAACGGCTTTTGAGCGCTGACGGCGTACGGCGCGTATGGTATACTACTCGCGACATGGAAACGACAGAGACAGAAAGCGGGCCGTCGCGGATGGTGGCCATCGTGGGGCGGCCGAACGTAGGCAAGAGCGCCCTCTTCAACCGCATCGCGCGGCAGCGCATCGCCATCGTCTTCGACCAGCCAGGCGTCACGCGCGACCGCGTGGCGCGCGAGGTGGAGGCGAACGGACGGCGCTTCCTGCTGGTGGACACCGGCGGGCTGGCGTTCGAGCGGACGCCCGGCTCCGACGACCCGTTCGCCGCCGAGACGCGCCAGCAGGCGGCGGTCGCCGTCGCCGACGCGGCGGTGTGCATAGTGGTTACGGACGCGCGCGCGGGCGTGACGCCGCTCGACGAGGAGGTGATCCAGCGCGTGCGCGCCTCCGGCGTGCCGTGCGTGATCGCCGCCAACAAGTGCGACCGCGCAGAGGACGACGAGCGGGCGGACGAGTTCTCGCGCTTCGGCATGGACGTGTACCCCGTCTCTGCCGAGCACGGGCGCGGCGTGGCGGCTCTCGTGAAGCGCGCCACGGAGCAGCTGCCCAAGCCGTCCGAAGGCGACGACGCGGCGAAGCCCCTTCGCGTGGCGGTGGTGGGCCGCCCGAACGCCGGCAAGAGCTCCTACATCAACCGCCTGCTCAACGCCGAGCGCGTGATCGTGAGCGACGTGGCGGGAACGACGCGCGACGCCGTGGACGTGCCGTTCACGATCGGCGAGGGGCCGACGGCGCGGCACTACGTGCTAGTGGACACCGCCGGCATGAAGAAGCACACGCAGATGTCGAAGACGTCCGTGGACAACTTCGCGCTCTTCCGCAGCGAAAAGGCGATAGAGGAGGCAGACGTGGTGCTCCTCGTCCTGGAGAGCGAGCTTGGGCCGACGAAGCAGGACATGCGCATCGTCGGAAAGATCCTCGACGCCAACCGAGCGTGCGTGATCCTGATGAACAAGTGGGACCTTGCGCACGCGAAGGGAATGAAGGAGGCGGACGCCACGAAGGTGGTGCGCGAGATGATGCCGTTCGTGTCCTTCGCCCCGATCGTCTACTGCAGCGCCAAGAGCGGCTACAACATCCGCCGGACTGTTGACGCCATCGACGCGGTGGCGTCGTCCGTGCAGACGAAGATGCCGACCGGCATCCTCAACCGCACGCTCGTGGAGGCCACGAAGCGCACGCTCGCGCCGATGAGGAACGGCAAGCGGCTCAAGGTCTACTACGGGCTTCAGGTGGGGACAGACCCCTTGACGGTGCGCCTCTTCGTGAACGACCCGAAGCTGGTGACGCCGGCATACCAGTCCTACCTGGAGAAGGCGATCCGCGCGCGGTTCGGCCTGGTGGGAGCGCCGCTGAGGCTGTTCCTCAAGGCACGCTCGCGCAAGGACGGCGCGGCGCTCGGCGCCGAGATAGCCGCAGCGAAGCGGACCGGCGGGGAGGGCTGAATCCTCTTTCTCAGACGAGGCCGCGGGCGACGAGGCACTCGGCGATCTCGACCGCGTTCAGCGCGGCGCCGCGCAGCAGCTGGTCGCCGGAGACGAACATGTCGAGGCCCTTCTTGTCGAGGCGGCTGATGTCCTGGCGGATGCGGCCGGCGAGCACGTCGTACTTGTCAGTCGCGTCGAGCGGCATCGGGTAGACGTTGTTCAGCGGATCGTCCACGACCTTCACGCCGGGCGCGTCGTTCAGGATCGCGCGCGCCTCCTCGGGCGTGATGTCCTGCTCGAACTCCAGGTTCAGCGACTCGGAGTGGGCGCGCGGGATCGGCACGCGCACCGAGGTGCAGCTCAGGAGAAGGTCGGGCGCGTGGAGCATCTTGCGCGCCTCGTTGCGCATCTTCAGCTCCTCGAGGGTGTACCAGTTCGTCTCGTCGAACTTGTCGATGTGCGGAATGAGGTTGTTAGTGAGCTGGTGGGCGAACGCCTTCACGGTGAGGGGCTTGCCGGCCACCATCTCGCGCATCTGCTCCTCGAGCTCGGCCATGCCGGCCGCGCCGGCCCCGGACGCCGCCTGGTACGTGGACGCGACGAGGCGCTTCAGGCCCTTGGCCTTGTGCAGGGGGGCGACCGCCTCCAGCATGATGGCGGTGGTGCAGTTCGGGTTGGCGATCACGCCCTTGTTCCAGTCGAGGTCCTCGGCGTTCACCTGTGGCACCACGAGCGGCACGTCGGGATCCTGGCGGAACGCGCGCGAGTTGTCGATCATCTTCGCGCCGGCCGCCACCACGGCGTCCTTGTACTCGATCGAAGCCGTGGTGCCGCCGGCGAACAGCACGATGTCGAAGCCCTTGAAGCTGTCCTTCGTGGTGGGCAGGACGTGGAACGTCTCGCCCGCGATCACCTCGTCGCGCTCGCGGCTCGCGAACACCTGTATCGCCTTGGCGGGAAACTTCCGCTGGCGGAGAACCTTGACCATCTCGGCGCCCACGGCGCCGATTCCCACGAGACCGACATTGTACTGCTTGCTCATTTTTGCTTCCTTTTAGGGCTTTTGCCCCGAAAAAATCAGCGGATAGTGTACCAAAAAACGCGCCTCGCCGCAACGGTGGCGAAAGGAGCGGAAATTTGGTAAAATGTCCCCGCACCAAACCAAGGAGACAACCATGTCGTTGAACATCGTGAAGGACATCGATTCGCGCGTTGCGGTCAGGCACGTGCTGATGAGCGTTTCTGACAAGACCGGCCTCGAGACGTTCGTGCCGGCCCTCGTCAAGGCCTGCCCCGGCGTGAAGATCTATTCTACCGGCGGCACCTATGTGAAGGTGAAGGAGATACTTGGCGACGCGGCGGCCGACACGCTGGTCGCGGTGAGCGACTACACCGGCCAGCCGGAGATGCAGGGCGGACTCGTGAAGACGCTCGACTTCAAGATATACCTCGGCCTCCTCAGCGAGACGTACAACGACGCGCACCAGGCCGACCTCAAGCGCCTCTCCGCACAGCCGATCGACATGGTGGTTGTGAACCTCTACCCATTCCAGCAGACCGTGGCGAAGCCGGACGTCACGCCTGAGATGGCGCGCACGAACATCGACATCGGCGGCCCCTGCATGGTGCGCGCGTCAGCCAAGAACTACCTGCGCGTCGCCTCCGTCACCGACCCGCTCGACTACGGCAGCATCGCCACCGAGCTGGCCGACCACGGCGGCACGATCGGCCTCGACACGCGCTTCAAGCTGATGAAGAAGGCCTTCGCCCACACGGCGCAGTACGACACCGCGATCGCCGGCTTCTTCACCACCCGCACGTGGGAAGAGGTCAACGCCACCTACACGCAACATTGATTCCGCCTGCCATCTACCAACTGCCATTATGAAAAGCCAACTTAACACACTCAACCAGCTCCAGGAGCTGGTGCTCACGCGCGACGAGCACCATCGCATCGGCGACGGCTCGCACATGGATTCGCTCGACCAGTCGATCGACGCCCTCGTCGAAAAGCTCGAGCCGCAGCCCAAGGCACTCTACCAGCGCCTCTACAAGAAGGACCACATCGTCATGTCGCCGATGGTCAACGGCTGCTGCGCCGTCTGCGGCATGCGCCTGCCGATCTCGCAGATACAGCAGGTGCGCCTTGCGAAGACGATCCAGACATGCTCGTCCTGCGGGCGCATGCTCTTCAACGAGGACGACGATGCGCCCCGCTCCACGGTGGAGCCGCCGGCTCGCGGCGAGCCCCGCAAGACGGGCATCAGCCGCTTCTCGGCGGAAGAGCTCATGATCTGCGACCTGAAGTCGTCCACCGCCGAAGGCGCGATCCGCGAGCTGGCCGAGGCCATGGTCGCCAACCGCTTCGTCTCGAACGCCGACGCGCTCGTCACGGCCGCGATGGAGCGCGAGAGCATCCTCTCAACCGCCATGAGCGACGGCCTCGCGTTCCCGCACGTGCGCGGCGTGGAGGGCGGCGGACTCACGATCGCCCTTGGCGTCTCAAAGGCCGGCATCGTCTACGACGATTCCGGCACGAAGGTGCACTTCATCTTCTTCAGCGTGATTCCCGTCGCCGTCAGCGCGTTCTACCTGCGCCTCATGTCCGGCCTCACGGACGCCTTCGCCAAGAAGGCGAACCGCGACATGCTTGCGGCCGCCAAGACGCCGACCGAGCTGTGGAAGGCGTTGACCAAGACCACGCGCACCACGATCCAGTGACCCCAAGCCGCCTGAGAACCTGGTTCCTGCTCTGCCGCCCGTGGTCCGTGACGGCGACGCTTGTGCCGGCCCTCTTCGCGCTCGGCCTTGTCGGGCGGGACCCGCTCTTCTCGTGGTGGCGCTGGTGCCTCGCGCTCGTGGCGGCAATTCCGCTCCAGATCGCCTGCAACCTCCTCAACACCTGGGGCGACGACCGTTCCGGCGTTGACGCCGTGGAAGGCGCCGTCGTCACCACGCCGCAGCTGCGCGACGGACTCGTCACGTCTCGGCAGGTGTTCCTGGCGGCGACGGGCTGCCTGGCGGTTGTCTGCGCCCTCGGGCTGCCGCTCCTCTTCTTCAGGCGCCACGGGGTCCTGTCGCTCAACTGGGGCATGGCCCTCGCGGCGGCGATCGGATTCCTCGGCGCGACAAACTACGCGACTGGCGTGAAGTTCAAGTACCATGGCCTCGGCGTCCCTTTCGTGTTCTTCCTCATGGGATCGATAGAGTGCTTCGGCTTCTACGCCGCGTCCGTTCCGAGCCTGGTGCCGTCCCCGGACCTGCTTCCCGCATACGGCAAGACGGCCCTCGCGCGCAACTGCGCGTGGTTCCTTCTTCTCACCCTGCCGATCAACTGCCTCGTGGCCGTCATCATGCACGGCAACGACATGCGCGACATCGCGACGGACAAGGCGGCCGGCATCTGCACCACGGCCTCCCGTCTGGGGCCGCTCGGCGCGCTCGTCCTCTACGGGACATTGCACGCCGTCCCACACCTGTTCTGCGTGGCGATGTGCGTGTTGCGCCTTCTCGACGAGTATCGGCCGCCGGCCTTTCCGTGGCTCATTCCCCTTCTCGTTTTGCCCCTGACGATACGCACGCTCGCGAAGGCCGTCAGCGTATACAGAGCGGATCCCGCCGATCCGCCGTGGCGCGGACTCGAACGCGCGTCAGGCGGCATACACTGCCTGTTCGGGATCCTCTACGCGCTCTCCATCGCCCTCGGCGCGTAGGCGATGGAACAATTCCGGTGATCCGCGCGGCGAGTAAGCCGGATTCTGTTCACCTGGCTAGGCCAGGCTCCGATCATTCATCTGAGCAATCAACCCGGGATTTCATCGCATCCTCGCGGACGCAAACCGGACGGGCCGCCCGTTCAATCCCCTATTTGATCTTGCTCCGAGGAGGGCTTGCCATGCGGGCTCGCTCGCGCGTCGCCCCGGTGGTCTCTTGCACCACCTTTTCACCCTTGCCGCCTCGCGGCGGCGGTCTGTTTTCTGTGGCGCTGTCCATCTGCGGCGATTGACGCCGCACTCCCGGCCTTGACGACCGGGTCCTCTGCCCTGCGGAGTCCGGACTTTCCTCACCCTCTCGGGCGCGACCGGTCACACGCGCGGATCACCGGAAAATCAAAGATCGCGGTAAAGGATGCGTCCGCACATCGTGCAGGCCACGAGGTCCTTGTTGTGCTGGACCAGCTGCTCGACGAACGGCGGCTGCTTCATGTGGCATCCGTCGCACACGCCGTCGTGGTTGAGCGTCACCACCACCGGCCAGCGCTTCGTGCGCTGGCGCTCGTAGTAGAGCAGGAAGCGCGGGTTCGATTTCGAGATGGCATCGGCCTTCTCCGCGCGCTCCTTCATGAGGGAGTCAAGCTCGGCCTTCACCTCCGCCAGGCGAGCGTCCAGCTCGTCCACGTATCCGTCCACGACGCCCTTGTCCGCATCGACCTTCTCCTGCGCTTCGGCGACGCGCTTCTCGAGGGTCGGGATCTCGTCCGCCAGCGCCAGCGCCCGATCCTCGGCCGCCTCCGCATCGCGCTCGAGCCCCTCGATCTGCATGATGGACTGCTGCATCTCCTTGTTGGACTTGATGGCCAGCTGGGCGGTCTTCAGCCCGCGCACCTTCTCGCGGATCTGCTCGGCCTCTGCCTCCTCGCCCTTGATGCGCTGCTGCATTGCGGCCAGCTGGTTCTTCGCTATCTCCAGAGAGGCATTCACGCCTGCAAGCCTCGCGTTCTCCTGCGCCTTCCGCTGCGGGATGTCCCTCGCCTCGCGTTCGAGTTCGCGGATCTGCCCGTCCGTATCCTGAAGATCAATCAGCGGCTGTATAACGTTCACCGAAGCACTTCCTTCCATCATCTTCCTGGTTGTCGAAAAACCTGCATATTTTACCTAATCGTGCGGTTGCCGTCAAGCGGGGTGCGAAAACGCGCCGAATATGATAGAATATGCGTCTCTTTTCCCACAAGAAAGGTCACTTAAGAATGAACCAGGAAGCATGGAAGAAGGTCGAGGCGGCGATAGAGGCCTCGAAGGGCACGACGATCAGGCAGCTGTTCGCGGCGGATCCCGCGCGCGCGGAGCGCTATACCGCCTCCGCCGCGGGCTGGACGCTCGACTACTCAAAGAACCGCATCGACGCGAACGTGATGAAGGCCCTCCTCAAGCTCGCCGAGGCCGCAAACCTGAAGGCCGAGATCGAGAAGATGTTCACGGGCGAGAAGATCAACCGCACCGAGAACCGCGCCGTCCTCCACACCGCCCTCCGCAACTGCGATCCCGCCGCGAAGGTGCTCGTTGACGGCAAGGACGTGATGCCCGACGTGCGCGCCGTCCTCGCGAAGATGTCCGCGTTCGCCGACAAGGTCCGCAAGGGCGAGCACAAGGGATTCACCGGCAAGCGCATCAAGTACGTCGTCAACATCGGCATCGGCGGCAGCGACCTCGGCCCCGCGATGGCCACCATCGCCCTCGCCCCCTTCTCGAAGCGCGGCATCAAGTGCTTCTTCGTCTCGAACGTCGACTCCACCCACCTCGCCGAGACCCTCCGCGAGGTCAAGGCCGACCAGACGCTCTTCATCGTCGCCTCCAAGACGTTCACCACCCAGGAGACCATGACGAATGCCCTCTCGGCGCGCACGTGGCTCATCGAGAAGCTCCCGAGCGTCAACCCGAACGACGTCGTCTCCAAGCACTTCGTCGCCGTCTCCACGAACGCGGAGGAGGTCTCGAAGTTCGGCATCGACACCGCCAACATGTTCGGCTTCTGGGACTGGGTGGGCGGCCGCTACTCCCTCCCCAGCGCCATCGGCCTCTCGCTGATGATCTCCATCGGCCCCGCCAACTTCCGCAAGCTCCTCAAGGGCTACTGGAAGATGGACAAGCACTTCCGCACGGCGAAGCTCGACCGCAACCTCCCCGTCATCCTCGCCCTCCTCGGTATCCTCTACGCGAACGGGTACCACGCCGAGTCCTACGCCGTCCTGCCGTACGACCAGTACCTCAGTCGCCTGCCCGCATACCTCCAGCAGCTCGACATGGAGTCAAACGGCAAGTCCGTCACGAAGGACGGCAAGCCCGTCACGTACACGACCGGCCCGATCGAGTGGGGCGAGCCCGGCACCAACGGCCAGCACTCGTTCTACCAGCTCATCCACCAGGGCACGCACCTCATCCCCTGCGACTTCATCGGCTTCTGCAAGACGCACAACGCCATCGCCGACCACCACGACAAGCTCATGGCCAACTTCTTCGCCCAGACCGAGGCGCTCGCCTTCGGCAAGACGGCCGAGCAGTGCCGCGCCGACGGCGACCCCGAGAACCTCGTCCCCTTCAAGACGTTCGAAGGGAACCGTCCCACGAACACCCTGCTCGCCGACGAGCTGACGCCCGAGACGCTCGGCGCGCTCATCGCACTCTACGAGCACAAGGTGTTCGTCCAGGGCGTAATCTGGGACATCTACAGCTTCGACCAGTGGGGCGTGCAGCTTGGGAAGGTGCTGGCAAAGAACGTACTCAAGGATCTGACGGCCGATAAGCCGTCCCTCAAGCACGATTCTTCCACCAACGCCCTCATCGCCCGCTACCGCAAGGTGCTGGGGCGCTAGTTTCGGTTCCTACAGGCCGACCTTGCCCTTGGCGATCGCCCCCATGCCACCGGCGGCGTCCGCGCCGCTCTTGGCGATGGAGTTGAGGTTCGGGTAGTCCGTAAAGCCTACCCAACCGAACTTCACGCCGAGGAAACCGTACAGCCACAAGCCGCCAAGAGCCAGGAGCGCAAGCAAGATCAGCGTCGGGATGATTCTCTTGACGAGCAATTTGACGAACATATCCGTATCCTCCGCTGGCTTGACAAATCATCAATGACGTCTCCCCGGCACTGGGGGCGGGGCATTGTGGTGCGTAGAATGACCATGCAGATGGCCAGAACGGGGCCCGTAGTTGTCGTATTGAGGGGCACCATGGTGATGGTGGTGGTGGTGGCGGCAACCAGAGAACGCCAGCATCACTGCCAGCGCCGAAGCGAATACTATCAGTTTCTTCATTTGTTATGGTCCTTTCCTTGACGCCATTATAGCACATCTTATGTCAGGACGCATACTGTTTGGAGGTTCCCCAATTTTTTCGTGGCCGGCGAGGCGACCCCGAGCCGAGCGCGACTTTCGCCACTCAGCTTCTAGGCAACGGGGCAAAAAAGTGTCG
>CACWSW010000012.1 GCA_902763655.1 uncultured bacterium | reverse complement strand
CGAGGACGATCTTGCCGCCTACGGCATAGACCTTTCCGAACTTGAGGGACGTCATGTCGGTGAGCGGTTTCAGCCAGGCGATCTCGGTTCGTTCGGCGTAACGGAGACGAATGGCGTTGGCATCACTAGCATTTCGGGCCTGCCGACGGGGCTTACGGTGCAGAAGACGACGGAGGACGATGGAACGGTCTCGTGGAGCGCATACGGGATGCCGACCAAGGCCGGGGCGTACAAGGTTTCCGTAGGCTGTCGTGTAGGCACGCAGACAAAGACGCTCTATCAGACGGTCATAATCGAGGATGTGCCTTCCTGGTATCTTGCGACAGGTTTCTTCGACGAGACGAGCGAGGCTGGCGGCACGATTACGGGCGGTGGCGTGGTAAGGCCGGGCGCTACGGTGTCGCTCAGCGCGACGGCCAAGACGGGATGGGTGTTCGCCGGCTGGTACGACGGCCCCGACGGCGATCCCGTGTGGCATTGCCTTGACGCGGCCGACTACCGCAAGGCGAGCCAGTCAATCGTCGTTTGTGACGACATGGCCACGGAATGGTGTGCGCGGTTCGTGAAAAAGGCGGACGACATGGCGCTATCCTTCGATGGAATACAGGATGGCGACTTTTTCGAGCTTGATCCTGCGGACGAGTGGGGTCTTTCGGTGTATTTCGACGTTGTTTCGGCGTCATTGCCGACGATGACCTATACCGGATTCCCGACCGGATTCAAGGTCAGCGCCTACCGAGAATCGGCTACCGAAGGCTACTGGATAGACTACGACCCCTCAACCGTCACCACGCCTCCGGCGGCAGGAACGTACACCTGTACGCTCAAGGCGGCCAACGTTTCAGGAAGGACCGTGACAAAGACGATCTACTTCAAGGTAGCCAACGTCGAGAGCCAATACGTGAAAGTGGACGAGGATCTGGGAACCTTTGAGCCGAAGGTTGCAATCACTCCCATATCTTTCTCCAATGCCGTCGACTTTGCGGCGGGTGAGACGATATCTTCGGTCTCGGGACTTCCGTCCGGGTTGACGTGGAACAGTTCCACCCGACTCATAACGGGGACACCGACGACGCCGGGCTTCTACACCGTAAAGATCGCGGCTTCGGTGTTTGCGGGTGGTACGTCGAAGACGACGGTGAACGTGACGGCATCGATTACAATTGCGCCGTATCCTTCTGTGACGGTGAACGTCGATTCCTCAGCAGATTCTGCCGGTAACATAGTCACTGGTGCAGGTTCCTACGAGCCCGGCAAGAGCGTTTCGCTTAAGGCGTCGGCGGCCAGCGGATGGGTGTTTGCCGGATGGAGCGGAGTCGAGACGGGCGCAGTTGACTATCGTAATCCTTCCCTCACCATTGTGGCCACCGAGGATGACACTGATGTTGACGCAGAGTTCGTCCGAGTCTCCGAAGACTATCTGGTCCTTGCGGAAGGTTTCATGACGATGCGCTATGCGCGCGGCGTGGCCATCACGACGAACGACGCCGCATCCGTTGTGACGGTGGAGTCCGCATCGTTGCCTACGGTGACGATCAGCGGCCTGCCGTCGGGCCTGTCCTTCAACGCGACGACGTTGCGCATCACCGGTACGCCCTCGACGGCCGGATGGTATTATGTGACTGTTTCGGCCAAAAATGCCGGTGGCTACTCGTTCTCGGGCGTCTATCCTGTTGTGGTGCTGAATGCCGACGGTTCGGAGCCGGCAAGGGCAGCCGAGACGAACACGGCGGGCATCGACCTTTCAAAACTCGACTCGCTGCTGACCGGTCATTGCTATGCCGCTGGGGAACTGGATGTTGCAACAACTGGCAGCGTCAAGAGCGTCACGTTCTCCGGACTGCCGACAGGGCTGACCGGCGTCCTTCATACCGAAGCCAATGGAAGTCAGAAGCTTCGTTTTTCGGGCACGATTACCAAGACTGGCAAATACACGGTCGCGGTGAACGTGACCTACACGAACGGAAAGACCGCCTCGGCCCAGCATGTTGTGTGCGTGGGTGATGCCGGCAGCGCCTATCTTGAAGTGGTAAGCTCCGATGAGCGGCGCGGTACCGTTACTGGCTCCGGTGTGTATGCCGCCGGTGCGACAGTCTCGTTTTCCGCCACCGCCGCGACAGGATACTACTTTGCGGGATGGTATCTTGACGAAGCATGCAGCGATGGCATGGAGTTCACGGATCTCGCCAGCTATGATGGCCTTGACTACCGTACGGCGTCGGCGAAGCTCGTCATGCGCCCCGAGCAGACGACTCCCGAGGTCGTGTATGCGCGGTTCGTCAACGCGGCGGAGGACGCCGAGATTTCGATGACGCCAGACAAGACGGCCTGGACCGTTGCGACGGAGGCAGAGACTGATTTCGTGGCGCTCAACGTCGCAAGCCCGACCCTCCCGACCGTCACCTGCACGGGACTCCCTGCCGGCATAGAATACTCCGCCGCCGGACAGAGGCTTGTGTACACTTACGCCACCGGCCACTCCAAGCTTGTGCCGGGCGTCTATACGGTGACGGCCAAGGCCGTCAACCTCTCGCGGAACTCGGTCGAGAGCCAGGTCACGGTCACGGTGCCGAACATCCGTACGGCCGGCTACCTCGACGATCTGCAGGACAGTTACACCAATTTCATTCCGGGCGTCTCCGTGGCGATCACGAATGCGGCCTACATCGGCTCTACCTTGACCGGCCTGCCGCCGGGCCTTTCCTTCAACGGCACGACCGGCGTCATATCCGGTGCGCCGTCGTCAGCGTCCACAAACGCGACGACGTACACCGTGTGGTTCAAGAACGGGACGGACAAGGTTGCGACCACGTTCGTCACCGTGCAGCGCTGCCCGGTGCTTTCGATCGTGGCAGATGTCGAAGGTCCGGGCGAAGAGGACGAAGATGGCGAGATGGATCTTTCTCCGTTCAAGACAACCGGCGCCGGAGCGCTCTACAAGGCGAACCAGTCCGTGACGCTCGGCGCGACAGCGCCGACCGACTACGTGTTCGCCGGATGGTTCGGGCCGGACGGCAAACCGCTGACCGGCTATGCGAAGGACTACCGCCAGCCGTCGTTCACGTACCTGATGCCGGCCGAAGACACCGAGCTTACGGCGCAGTTCGTCCATAAGTCAAAGGACTATCTCGAATTCAACGAAGCGTACGACTATCTCCAGTTCAACGTAAACGAGCCGCTCACCGCCGAAACCGATGCGTTTGCGGTGCAGGACCTCATAGTGTCCAGATCCCTGCCGACGGTTACCCTCTCCGGTTCGGTTCCGGGACTTACTTTCAATTCGCAGACGCTTGCGTTCACCGGCACGCCCACGACCCCGGGGCTCTACGAGATCGGCGTTACGGCAAAGAACGCTTCGGGCTATTCGTATTCTGGATTCATCACCGTCCGCGTGGACGACTTCGTGGACGAGACGCATGCGCTGGTGATTGAGGTGCCGGAGGGTGGATGCTTTGAAGCCCAGGTTGGCGTACCCGTAACTGCGCAGGACGGTTTCTATCTCCCGGCCAATCCAGCCTCGGTGACGGGGCTTCCATCGGGACTTTCCCGCGACGCGACTACCGGCCTTGTCACAGGCACGCCAACGGCGGCCGGCAACTTTACTGTTGTTGCGACCCAGACCATCGGCGGCAAGAGCGTGAAGGCGTCCGCACTGTTTGTCGTCGCGCCGAAGGACGAGCTCGGCGAATATTGCGACTTGGGCATTTTGGGCAATATGTACGTCGGCATGACGATTGACGGCGATTGGCGTACTATTGCCTGGAACGAAGGAGCCAGTTCGTCGCAGCAGGGTGTCACGAGCATCTCCGGGTTGCCGACAGGGCTAACGGCCACCACGGTGAAGACCACTGACGACTATGGGAACGTTACGACCGCGTACGTACTTTCCGGCATGCCGACGAAAGCCGGAAAATACACGGTTACCCTTACCGGACGCATCGGCACGGCGACGGCAACTACGGTCGCCTACGTCTATGTGCAGGACGTGGAATCGCGCTGGATCACCGTAGGCGTGACGGATGCGGGCGACGGACTTCAGCAGTCGGTGACGGGCGGTGGCGTGATGGTTGCGGGCGGCACAATGACGATCAACGCCACCGCGAAGTCCGGATGCGTGTTCGCCGGGTGGTACGAAGACTCCGGCGCGGCAAAAGAGGCCTTCCATGTTTCAGGCAAGTACGACTACCGTACGGCGTCGCAGTCCATGACCGTTTGCGACGACATGAGTCCGACATGGTATGCTCATTTCGTCGAGAAGGGAGAGGATCGCTTGGATGTCGAGGTGGGGGAGACGTGGAATATCGACACGGCTTCGATGTCTGAAAGCGTGTTCTGGGTAATCGTCGATTCCGTGTCGCTCCCGACGCTTTCCTTCTCCGGCCTGCCGAGCGGCGTCACGAAGGACTCCGCGAGCGTCGACGGCGCCTTCGCGCTGCGCTACGATCCGGCTACCGTGACGTCCGTTCCGCAGCCGAACACGTACAAGGCGTCAGTTTCAGCCCGCAACCTCTCCGTCTCGACGGCCGTGACGAAGAACTTCAATATCGTGATCGCGCCCTATCCGCAGTTGACCGTGACGCCCGAACCCGCCGAAGGCGGCACGGCCACGGGAACAGGCGGATATGCCGTTGGCAAGACGGTTTCCCTCTCCGCGACTGCGAAGACCGGCTACGTGTTTGCGGGATGGTACAAGGACGGCAAGCCCTACTCTACGGCTTCCGCCGACTACCGTACGACGCCGCTTTCGTACACTACCGGGCGTACAGACACGGAGATTGTCGCGAAATTCGTGACGAAGGAGGACGATGCCTCCATCGACATATCATGCGAACCGGATGCGGACGGCTACGAGCCTGGCGTGGCCGTAAAGTCCATTCCGGTGGTCGTGACTTCGCACTCCAAGCCTACTGTAAGCGCAACGGGTCTTCCGGCCGGGATGACTTTCAACGCCAATACGCTTTCCGTCACCGGCACGCCGACCACTCCGGGCCTGTACACCGTGGTCTTCTCGGCCAGGAACCTGTCCGTCTCCACGTCCGTCACGAAGGAGGTCCAGATAAAGGTCAACAACTTCCGTAGCGGTCTGCTGCCGGAGCTCGGCGACCTCTACGATTCGTTCATTCCCGGAGTCCCCGTGGCGTGGACGAACGCCGACTTCGTGGGTTGGTCGGTGTCCGGCCTGCCTTCGGGCCTTTCGTTCAACAGTACCCTTGGCGTGATATCTGGCACGCCGTCTGCGACACCCACTTCCCCCACAAGTTCCACGGTGTGGTTCAAGAAGGGAACGGAGACGGCCACGACGGTGTTCACGGTGCAGGCCTGCCCGGTGCTGACGCTTACGATTGAGGCATACGGTGCGGACGGCGAGCCGTTGGCGGACGTGTCGACGTTCAGAGCGACAGGTGCCGGCACCACCTACAAGGCAAATCAGTCCGTGACCCTTGGCGCGACGGCGCCGACCGACTACGTGTTTGCGGGATGGTACGATGCGGGCGGTTACGAAAAGGGCTTTGCGCTCGAGGGCTACGCGAAAGACTATCGCCAGGCGTCGTTTACGTACATCATGCCGGCAGAGAACACGACGCTGACCGCCGTATTTGTGCACAAGGCGATCGACGCCATGACGCTCAATCCGGCATGGTCGGAAGTTGAAGCGCCTGCCGGCAAGGCGTTGACGGCGGATTCGCCTCTTGCTGTGGTTCTGAAGAAGCTTTTTTCTTCCCGTTCGCTGCCTACGTTCACGGTGTCCGGCACAATGTCCGGCGTGTCGTTCGACTCCCAGACGCTCCTGTACAAGGGCACGCCTACGACGCCTGGTTCCTACGAGCTGACCGTCACCGCGAAGAACCTTTCCGGCTACACCATGACCTGGTTCGTGAACGTGTGCGTGGGCAACGGCGGTACCGCTCCGGCCGCGCTGAAGGACGGCTTGGGCGACTATGTCAATGCGGCGGCGTTCGACGGGATGCTTGTCGGCGACGTGGTCTCTGCGAACGAGTTCCTGATCGGCCGGTCAGTCGGCACGGGTACGGCCCAGCAGGGCGTGACGAGCGTGAGCGGTCTGCCCTCGGGCCTGACGCTCAAGACGGTGGCGGGCAAGGACGACGAAGGGCAGACGGTCACCGAGTATCGTGCATACGGACTTCCGTCGCGTGCAGGAAAGTACACCGTGACGTTCTCCGGCAGGATCGGCACGGCGACGACGCAGACCGTGTTCTACGCGTACGTGGCCGACACGCGCAGCGCGTGGCTGCCGATCGCCGTGGCAGACGGGTGCGAAGGGCTTGGCACGGTGAGCGGCGGCGCGTCTTCGACAGCTGGCGGCAACGTGGCAAATCCTGCGGCAACGTTGAGCCTGGGCGCTTCGGCCGCTTCGGGCAACGTGTTCGCGGGCTGGTACGCGGACAGCGCGTGTACGGTTCCCGCTGTCGATGGACAAGACAAGTACGACTATCGCACAGCCTCGCAACCGCTCACGGTCAACGCCGAGATGAGCAAGGCGTGGTACGCGAGATTTGTGGCGAAGGCGGCAGACACTGTCGTCAGTGCGACCTGTACGCCAAATCCTGATGGATATGAACCCGGCAAGGAGATTTCTCCGCTACCGATCAAGGTTGAGTCGCTCTCTCAGCCTACGGTTTCCGTTTCGGGACTTCCGAGCGGTCTCTCCTTCAACACTTCTTCGCTCATGATCACCGGCACGCCTACGACACCTGGCCTGTACACGGTCACGATCTCGTCGCGTAATCTCTCGGTGACGACGAACGTGACAACGTCTGTACAAATCAAGATCAACAACTTCCGTAGCGCTCAGCTGCCGGAGCTTGAGGATCTCTACGATTCGTTTATCCCCGGAGTCCCCGTGGCGTGGACGAACGCCAACTTTGTGGGCTGGAGCGTGTCCGGCCTGCCTTCTGGCCTTTCGTTCAACAGCACCCTTGGCGTGATATCGGGCACACCGTCGACCGCTTCCGCCGTTGCGACAAGCTCGACGGTGTGGTTCAAGAAGGGGAGCGAGACGGCGACGACGGTGTTCACGGTGCAGGCCTGCCCGGTGCTGACGCTCGCTGTCGAGGCTTACGGCGCGGACGGCGGCCGCCTCGCGGACGTGTCGGCGTTCAGGGCGACGGGCGCTAGCGCCACGTACAAGGCGAACCAGTCGGTGACTCTGGGCGCGACGGCGCCGACCGACTACGTGTTCGCCGGCTGGTACGACGCTGGGGGGCATGAGAATGGCGAGCCGCTCTCGGGCTACGCCAAGGACTACCGCCAGGCCTCGTTCACATACGTGATGCCTGCGGAGGACACCACGCTGACGGCTGTGTTCGTGCACAAGGCGCAGGACGCGATGGCGCCTGGGGATGTCGTGTCTCCGGTGGTGTTCGAGGTGAACCGGAACGTGACGAACTCGCCGCTCTCGTCGTTCCTCGGTGCGCTTTTCGTGTCCCGCTCGCTTCCCACGCTGACGATCTCCGGCTCGATCTCGGGGTTGACGTACGATTCCCAGCTGCTCAGGTACACGGGCGTTCCCACGGCGCCCGGCCTGTACGAGCTGACCGTCACCGCGAAGAACCTCTCCGGCTACGCGATGACCCGGTTCGTCGAGGTGCGCGTGACGGACATCGTGGATTCGACCGGGACGGTGGCCATAGACAGGCCCGAGTCCGGGCGCTTCGACCTGAGGGTTGGCGTTCCTGTCACGGAGGCGGACGGCATACGCCTGCCTGCCAACCCAGCGAGCGTGAGCGGGCTTCCGTCCGGTCTGACGCGCAACGCGTCCACGGGGGTGGTGACTGGCATGCCGACCTCCGCCGGGAACTTCACCGTGACGGCGACGAGCGGCTCCGCGAAGGCGACGGCGCTCTTCGTGGTCGCGCCGATGGACGGGCTGGGGGCCTACGTCGAGGCGGGCGCGTTCGACGGCATGCTCGTGGGCGACGTGGTCTCTGCGGACGAGTTCCTGATCGGTCGGTCCGTCGGCACGGGTACGGCCCAGCAGGGTGTGACGAGCGTGAGCGGTCTGCCTTCGGGCCTGACGCTCAAGACGGTGGTTGGCAAGGACGACAAGGGTCAGTCGGTGACGGAGTATCGTGCATACGGGCTTCCCTCCCGCGCAGGGAAGTACACGGTGTCTGTTTCCGGCAGGATCGGCACGGCGACGACGCAGACCGTGTTCTACGCGTACGTGGCTGACACGCGCAGCGCCTGGCTGCCGATCGCGGTGGCAGACGGGTGCGATGGGCTTGGCACGGTGAGCGGCGGCGCGTCTTCGACAGCTGGCGGCAACGTGGCGAACCCTGCGGCAACGTTGAGCCTGGGCGCTTCGGCCGCTTCGGGCAACGTGTTCGCGGGCTGGTACGCGGACAGCGCGTGCAAAGTCCCCGCCGTGGACGGGCAGGGCAAGTACGACTACCGCACGGCCTCGCAGTCGCTCACGGTCAACGCCGAGATGAGCGAGGCTTGGTACGCGAGGTTCGTGCCGAAGGCGGCTGACACGAATCTGTCGCTGATTTGCACGCCTCCGGCGGTGGGGTATGTGGTCAGCAACGAGATTGCCGCGTTGGCGGTGAAGGTGGATTCGCTGTCGAAGCCGACCGTGACCGCATCTGGTCTGCCGACAGGACTTGTGTTCGACTCCAACACGTTCACCATCAGGGGAACTCCTACGAAGGTTGGCACGAATACCGTCACCTTCTCCGTCTATAACCAGACGGTAACGACATCGCGCAAGTTTACGCAGGAAATCATAGTGCGTGAGCCGGGCGCGGATTTCCTGACCGTGACGTTTGACGAAACCATCGCGTCCGTGAAATGCGGAGACGAGACGGTTGCTAACGGCGCTGTGTTGGAGGCTGTGAAAGGCTACGTGGCACTCACGGTCACGGCGATTGATTGGTATCTGCCGACGTGTTCGGACGAGATCGCCGCACGAAACGCTGGCGATTCCGATCAAGCGGCGACGTTTACGATTGCGGTCGCGGGTGACATGGCCGTTGCTTTCAGCGGTGAAAAATACGCGCAGGGCACGCAGGTCACGCTTGATGGAATAAGCGTGGACGCCGGCCTTGCTGCGGAATGGGCCGTGTCGAATTCTGTCTCAATGGCAGATTTCCCGTCAAGTTACGACGATTATCTCCTGAATGAGGAACCTGGCGCTGGCGGCGGGATCGCGATCGCCGGGATCGCACAGGATGCGGCGAAAGGCCTTTTGACGCTGACGGTCGTCCGGACTAAGGACTGCTTCTCGCTTGACATGATAAACGGTACGCTCGTGCTTCATGGCACGTCCGCGCTTGGCGAGCCGTTCAAGCCGGTTGCGTCTTCTGATGTCGTGATAGAGGCCGACGCGGAGAGCGCAACGCTCACGCTCGACATGCCGTCCGATGCGGCGAGGTTCTTCAAGGTGACGGTGGAGTGATGAAAGCCGAGTTCAAAAATTTCAATATTGTTGTCCTTGCGGGGATGTTGCTTCTAGCTGTCATGCTCGGCGTCCTCAACAACCTGCGCGTTGACGAGGACAGCAGGGTTCATTGGTTCGGAGGTCCCGTTGTTCCTGCGGAAGAAGATGGGAGCGACCAGTCATGAGAGGGAAGGAGTTGCTTGTGCAAGTTGTGGCGTGCCTTTGTCGCCTGGGGCTTGGCGGTTTCTTTGCATATTCCGCCATCGCCAAGATTGAGGATCCGGGCATATTTGCCGACGCCGTGACGCGATATCGGCTTCTGCCGGAATTTCTGGTGGGATTGTTCTCGTTGACGCTTCCTATGCTTGAGCTGGTTGCGGGCGTGGCATTGGTATGTTCGAAATGGTCGCGCGAGTCTGCGCTGTTGGTGGTAGCGATGCTTGTGATGTTTATTATAGCCCTCCTTCAGGCCGAAGTGCGCGGGTTGGACATCTCGTGCGGTTGTTTTGGAATGCCGGAGAAGGCCGGGCGGTTTGATCTGATTCTGGCGATCGCTCGCGATGTCGGACTACTAGTCCCCGCCGTGTGGCTTGCGAAGAGGCGCAACTCGTGGTTGCTTTCCTTCTGTAGGGCGCGCGCGGTTTCCATGCTTGCGGTGATGTCATGTGCGGTGGTAGCGGGTGCTGTGGAGATTGATGTCTCGGATGGGCCTGTGCGTCCGGGCGAATGGAACAGCAATTTCGCGGCAGTGCAGGCAGAGGCGGATAAGACGCATAGACCAATGGTGTTTATCCATGCCTCGGTGCGTTGCGGGTATTGCGCACGGCTCAAGAAGGCGATTTCTGGCGAGGCATTCCGGCAGTGGCGCGAAGAACGGCAGCCGCTTCTTGCATACGTGTTTGAATCTTCGAAGGGTGGGATATCCGATTCAGGGCGTCTGGCAATCGATTTCGTCAACTCGTATGCCACCAATACGCTGAAGACGCCTCGTGTAGGCATCTACTGGCCTCGCGAGAATGGGATTACGAACCGCCTTGCTTTCTCTGGACGGACAGGCCTGATGAAGGTCGTCAAGCCCGAAAAACCCCTCGTTCTAGAATTCATGACGGCATTGGATTCGGCGCTTTCAGACTACGTCGCCGGTCTTCCAAGGCATCGGACGCCCAAGGAGATACTTAAGGACAGCATTCGAACTATAACATGCAGGGCAGACGAGAATGGCACGAACGGAAAGATATCCGTCAAGCCCAAGGACGGGATTCTGCCGGATGGCGGCACGGTAACGCTGGAAGCGGATCCGGGAAAGGACTCGCTCTTTGTCGATTGGCACGGACCAGATGGGGCGATTGTCGGGTACGAACCAACCTTGAACGTATCTGGTTGCATGCCTGGCGGATGCTATGTAGGACGTTTCAAGAGAAAAGCAGACTGCCGTCCTCCGATCCTTCTAACGCCTGCCACGACCACGCTTGTCGTTAGGATTGGAAGTCCGATCAAATACAAGATCGACGTCGCGGAGGAAAGCAAGCCTGTCACGTTCGATTTTGAGGATGATCAAGAACTGCCGGGAGACTTGCGGCTCAATATGCATTCAGGGGACTTGACCATCGGCGCAGACGAGCCTGGCACGAACATCGTCAAAGTTGTGGTTGTCGGCTCAGACAGTGCGCATACACGAACGAACGTACAGATACGGCTTGTTTCGACCCTTGGGAATTGAACGAGCGGACTTGAGACGGATCTTGATGCCATTACCGGGGAGAAATGATTTTCTTCGGCGGCATGCGCTGCTTTTTTGGTATAATCCTTGCCATGGGAAATAATCATTCAGATTCTGGCACGTCTCATGACGGGGACACTTCGCCCGCATTGGCGCCTGGAATGGTCATAGGGAAATGGCGAATCGTCGGGCTGCTCGGCAGAGGTGGCATGGCCGAGGTCTACGAGGTAGAGGATGTCTCGCTCGGTTCCCGGTATGCGCTGAAGCTTTTCACCTATGCACGTAGCGAAGTCGAGTCGGCAAAGGCGCGTTTCTTTGCCGAAGGCCGCCTGTTGGCTAAGCTTGATCATCCGCGACTTGTACGCGTGTATGACATCGGTGAGGATCAAGGGTCCGGGAGGCCATTCTTCGTGATGGATCTCGTGCTGGATCCGGAAGGCCATCCAAGAACGCTTGCGGATGCCGACGGAAGCGGCGTCGATGAGGATCAGGTGGCAATCTGGTATGAGGATCTGAGGTCTGGGCTGGCCTATATCCATTCGAGGGGCATTCTTCATCGCGACCTGAAGCTGCAGAACGTTCTCATTGGGGCCGATGGGCATGCGGTCCTTTCCGACTTTGGCGTTGCGAAGATATTCAATCCCGGTCTCCGTACCGATGTCGGCCTCGCGCTGGAGCAGACACTGATTGCGGTAAAGGGTGGCCAAAAGGCCGTGATGGGTAGCGTGGGCTATATGGCTCCAGAGGTCGAAATGGGCGTGGCGGCCTCGAAAGAGAGCGACTGGTATGCTCTAGGCGTGATAATCTTCCGTCTCCTTACGGGAATCTGGTGCGATTCACGCACAGATATCGTCGGAGACCTTGAGACGTTCAACCCGGTCTGGCGCAATGTCCTGACAAAACTGTTGCATGCGAATCCGGCCGGTCGCGAGTGCCCAGACTGGAACGCTCTCGAGAAGGCACATCGGGAGGATGTCGTATATCGGCTGGAAACGGAGCTGGAGATATTGCGTTCCAAGCGGCATGAGGCAGTCCGCGGACGCAGAAACGCCTGGTTTGCGGCCATGTTTGCGGCTGTGGCATCTGGAGCCGCCGTGTTCTTTTCGATGGGAAGCGAGAAAGTCTCGCAGGAGGTACTTCCAGATTTTGACTCTGCGGTGAGGATACCTGACAATGCCCCAGAAAATGAATCTGGCGAAGAAGGAGAATTGCCCACGCGCAGCCAATTCGAGATGGCGCGTATTGACGCATGGGTGCTTACGCATGACATATTCGCAGACCTCAAAACTGGAAAGATCACTAGGGAAAAGGCGTCGGACGATCTGCATCGTCTGGCAAAGATGGCGGCCGACGACGATCTGTCGCTTTTCAGTTCGTTAGACTTGTATAACCAGCTTGGCGAGGGAATGCCCCTTGCATATCTTTTGAATTCCGCTGCTTCAAACATCGTGAACGGTGCTGGAAGATGAGTACTTTCCCGCCCACATCCTTCACGCTGATCGCGAAGATCAGAGAGCTGCCCCCTGGCGAGGATGGTGCAGCCTGGACCAGATTCTGGGAACTTTATGCGCCGGCCATGCGTGCGTTTGCCATTTTTAAAGGTGGCGTGAACAATGCAGACGACATAGTCATGACGGTATTCGGGAAGCTTGTCGATGTCTTGCGGAGCGGACAGTTCGATCCGTCCAAGGGGAGTTTCCATTCCTATCTGGCCACTATGATATACAATGAGGTTCACATGCAGCACCGCAAGGACGAGGTGCGAAAGTCTGATGCGCATGTGCCGCTTGACGAGACGATGGCGGAGAGCCTGGCCGCTCCTTCGTCAGGGGAGATCGAAGAAGATTGGCGCCGAGCGGTTCTTCAAGCCGCCGTTGAGCATGTACTGAACAAGACTGCCTTGTCGCAACGTGACCGGAACGTTTATAGCTTTTATGTGCAGGAACAGCATACAATTGAAGAAACGGCAGAGAAATTCCGCTTGACTCGCAATAATGTCAGTCAGATCAAGACCCGCATAGAGAAGCGGATTGCTGCCATCGGTCGCGAGATGGCTGCCAGCGCGGAACATTTGTGAAAAAATAAAAAATCTTTGTCATTCGTGTCACGCGGCCGCATACCAACAAATGGTTAAACTTGTTGCTCGAACCGAGACGTCATCTTCAACGTCTCGGTTTCGTGCATCTAGAGGGGATGGTTTCCTGCGGCACAAGGTCTTCGTCAAGCAGAACCAGGTCTGCAACCTGCCCTGGCGCAATTTCGCCGCGATCCATGATTCCGAGCGAGCGGCACTGGTTGTAGCCTGCGGCCTTTACGGCCTCCTCCAGCGGCCAGCCCGTGACGCGCACGAACCGACGGAAGCAGTCGCAGAACAGCGCCACCGATCCTGCGACGTTCGAGACGACCGCCTTCGGATCGTACGGCACGTCTGCGAGCGTCGCCTTGCCGTTCGCCACGTTCACGCGCAGTCCGCCGAGCGAATAGATCCCGTCCGGGCATCCTGCCGCGCACATGGCGTCGGTGATGACCATCACCCTGTCCGGCCCCTTGGCTCTGGCGATGAGCTTGATCATCGGGTCGGAGAGATGGACGCCGTCGGTGATGATCTCCACGAACACGTCGTCCGCCAGCAGGCCGCCGGTCACCATCGAGGGACGCAGGTGGTGGATGGGGATCATCGCGTTGCAGAAGTGGGTTAGGTGAGTCATGCCGGCGAGGCGGGCGCGCTCGAACGTGGCGTAGTCGGCGGCGGAGTGTCCGCCGGAGGCGACGATCCCCGCCGCCGCGAGCTCGCGTATGCACGCCTCCGCGCCTTCAAGCTCGGGCGCCAGCGACACCTTGCGCATCGGCGAGATCGCATGTAGGCGCTTCACGAGCGCGGCATCCGGCTTCATGAGGTAGGCTGGGTTCTGCGCGCCGGCCATCTCCGCGTTGAAGAACGGGCCCTCCAGGTGCACGCCGAGGCAGGTTGCGCCTTCGCCGCGCGCCTTGTACCGTTCCGCGCAGCGGCACAGTTCGGCAAGTTCCTCCTCAGGACGCGTCAGGCCGGTCGCGAGAAACCCGGTCACGCCGTCCTTGAGCTTGTCGCGGCCGATCGTCTCGAACGCCGCGTCGGTGGCGTCGCAGAAGTCGCAGCCGCTGCGTCCGTGGGAATGGATGTCCACGAAGCCGGGCAGGAGCGTGAGTCCATCGGCATCGACTATCCGGTCGCCTGCAGCTGGCCGCACATCCCGGCCGACGGACACGATGTACCCGTCCTCCGCCCGCACGCAGGCCACGCCGAGGTCCTTCCCCGGCGTCACCGCATGCGCATTCTTGATGAAAAGCCCCATGTGTGTCCTTCCCTTCACAGGAATCGGCCGGTGAGGCTGGCGGGATTCTTGGCGATTTCGGATGGCGGGCCTTCCGCCACGAGGTTGCCGCCGGCGTCGCCGCCGCCCGGACCGAGGTCCACTATCCAGTCGGCGCAGCGCATCACGTCCACGTTGTGCTCGATGACGATGACGGTGTTGCCGCTCTCGCGGAGCTTTAGAAGCAGCTTCATCAGCTTGGCGATGTCGTCGAAGTGCAGGCCGGTGGTAGGTTCGTCGAGAAGGTACAGCGTCTTGCCTGTGGAACGGCGCGAAAGCTCGGTAGCGAGCTTGATGCGCTGGGCTTCGCCGCCGGAGAGGGTGGTGGCGGGCTGGCCGAGGCCGATGTAGCCGAGACCGACGTCGACGAGCGTCTTCAGCTTCGCGGCGAGGCGTGGCACCTTGGCGAAGAACTCGTACGCCTCGGCCACGGTCATGTCTAGGACATCGGAGATCGTCTTGCCGCCGTAGGTCACCTCGAGCGTCTCCTTGTTGAAGCGCTTGCCGCCGCACTGCTCGCAGGTGACGTAGACGTCCGGCAGGAAGCTCATCTCGAGCTTGCGCACGCCGTCTCCGCCGCACGTCTCGCAGCGGCCGCCCTTGACGTTGAAGCTGAAGCGTCCGGCGGTGTAGCCTCGCGCCTTGGCGCCTTCGGTCTTGGCGAAGAGCTCGCGGATGTCGGAGAAGAAGCCTACGTAGGTGGCCGGGTTCGAGCGCGGGGTGCGTCCGATTGGCGACTGGTCGATCTCGATCACCTTGTCGATGTGCTCCGCGCCAACGAGCTTGCGGAACTTGCCTGGCACGGCCTTGGAGTGGTAGAAGCGGCGCATCAGCTCGCGCTTCAGGGTCTCGTCGATTAGTGTGGACTTGCCGCTCCCCGAGACGCCGGTGACGACCGTGAACGTGCCGAGCGGAAAGCGCACGGTGATGTTCTTGAGGTTGTGCTCCGTGCACCCGCTGATGGTGAGCCACTTGCCTTTCTTGGTCGAACACAGTTCGGCCATCGTGGCTGGAGGTGCTGCAGATGCGGCTATTGCCTTCTTCCCGTTCAGATAATCGGAAGTCAGCGTGCCGGCCTTCAGAAGCCCCTTGTAGTCGCCCTGGTACATGACGCGGCCGCCTTCGCGGCCGGCGCCCGGGCCGAGGTCCACGATCCAGTCCGCGGTGCGCATCATCTCGCCGTCGTGCTCCACGATGACGACAGTGTTGCCGCGGTCGCGCAGTGCCTTGAGCATGGCGATGAGGCGCTCGTTGTCGCGCGGATGGAGGCCTATGGTCGGCTCGTCGAGGACGTAGAGGACGCCCACGAGGCCGCTGCCGATCTGGGAGGCGAGGCGAATGCGCTGCATCTCGCCGCCGGACAGCGAGCTTGAGGAGCGGTCGAGGGTGAGGTAGTCGAGGCCGACGTCGTTGAGGAACCCCAGCCGCTTGACGATCTCCTTCAAAACGTCCTTCATCGGCTCAAGATTAAGGTCCTTAAGGTCCTTAGAGTCATTAAGGCCATTAAGGTCTTTAGAGTCCTTAAAATCCTTAAGGTCCTTAGAAAGGCTGATGTCCAGAAGCTCCTTGAAAAAGGCGAGGGAGTCCTTAACCGGCATCGCCATGACCTCGACGATGGTCTTTCCTGCGACGGTGGCGGCGCGGGACTCGGGCCTGAGGCGCGAGCCGTGGCAGGCGGGGCAGGGGCGGTCGCTCTGGTACGCCTCGAACTTCTCTCGCCTCTCGTCGCTTTCGGCGTTCTCCATCATGCGCTTCACCGAGTCTAGAACGCCCGCGAAAGGCTTGTCCTCGCGACGCCAGGGCAGGATGAGGTCGTCGTCGAAGCCGTGCATGAGCTTGTGGCGGAACCATTTTGGCAGCTTCTCGTACGGCGTGTCGAGCTTCACCTTGTACTGCTTGGCGATCCTGGCGAGGATCTCGTTGTAGTACATGATCGCCATGTGGCCTGCGCGCCGCCAGGGGTGTATGCACTCGCGGAGCGGAAGGGTCTTGTCGGGCACGACGAGGTCCTCGTCGAAGAAGTAGATGGAGCCCAGTCCGCCGCAGGTGGGGCATGCGCCGAATGGCGAGTTGAAGGAGAACGAGCGGGGCTTCAGCTCGTCGAAGGAAAGCTCGCAGTCGGGGCAGGCGTTCTTTTCGCTGTAGGTGGTCTCGCCGGTGCCGAGCCGATCCACCGAGATGAGCCCGTGGCCGGTCTTGAGCCCGAGCTCCACCGAGTCGGTGAGACGGGTGACGAACTGCGAGTTAATAGTTGATAGTGAAGAGTGAATAGTTGTGCTTCCCTCTTCGCTCTTGGGAATGACCAATCTGTCGATGACAACGTCGATGGAGTGGTTCTTCTTCTTGTCGAGGTCGGGCACCTCTTCGATGGGGTAGGTGGCGCCGTCCACGCGCACGCGCACGAACCCGGCGCGGCGGATGTCGGCGAGCGTCTCCTCGTGGCGCCCCTTGCGCCCCTTGACGACTGGCGCGTAGATGATGAACTTCGTGCCGCCGGGAAACTTCAGGATCGTCTCGACTATCTGCTCCGCGCTCTGGCGGCGAACCGGCTTGCCGCACTTTGGGCAGTGGGCGACGCCCACGGAGCCGTAGAGGAGGCGCAGGTAGTCGTGGATCTCCGTGACGGTGGCGACGATCGACCGCGGGTTGCCGCCGGAGGTGCGCTGCTCGATGGCGATGGCTGGGGATAGGCCCTCGATGCGCTCCACGTCGGGCTTCTGCATCTGGTCGAGGAACTGGCGCGCGTATGCGGAGAGCGACTCCACGTAGCGCCGCTGGCCTTCGGCGTAGAGAGTGTCGAACGCGAGGGAGGACTTGCCGCTGCCGGAGAGGCCCGTGACGACGGCAAGCGAGTTGCGCGGGATGCGTACGTCGATGTTGCGCAGGTTGTGTACCTTCGCGCCCTCTATGATGATGTCCGTCGCCATAGGTGGTTGGGTGGTCAGGTGGCTTGTGCGGACGGACGGTTGAAGAGGGCGTGAGCCTGGAGTATGGCTAGAATCGCGAAGATGGCGATCAGCATCTCGCCGCCTTCCTCTAGCGCCGTGAAGAGCGAGGATATGGAGTCGATCTCGTTGCCCTTGGGCTTTGGGAGGTGGCGGATATGGCGGATCCAGGCGGGCATGCGGTCGCAGAGCTGCACCATCACGCCGGCGGTGCCGAAGCAGCACATCGACCAGGCGGGCGGAACCTTCCTGAAGAATCCGACGATCAGGTCCTTGGCGAAGTACGCGAGCGTGACGCCGAACACTCCGAAGAAGAGCGAGAAGTAGGCGATCGCGATCGCCTTGGCGCCGAGCGGCGCGCCGCCGTTCGTGAGGAAGCGCATCTTGAACGGCGTGCCGGTGAGCGGTTGCCCGTCGGGCTTCACCAGGCCGTACACGCTGCCGTCCGCCTTGACCACATCGGGGTACAGGTTGTGCATCGCCATGACGTGAAGGTCCATCTCCTTGACCACGGCCATGAACGCGACGCACGAGACGGCAAGGCAGAGGATCGTCCGGCGCGTGCGGGAGCCGGTGAACGGACACTTCCACCAGACCAGCGGGATGAGGACGGCGTAGAAGGGGATGGTGGCTAGCTCGAACGGCGAGTAGCCGTCCTGGTCGAATGCATGGTGCAGCGCCGCCGGCTCCATGACGAGCCACGTCGCGAGCAGGGCCAGCAGCCCGGCCACGAACACGACCGGCCCAGTCAGGTATGCATGTCTATTCATCGAGAGTTCCCTTGTAGGCGACGCGCTTGACCTTCTGGATGGAGGTGCGGACGAGCGGCTCGCGGGATACGACGATCTTGCGGATGCGCTTGTAGTCCGCCAGCTCCTGGCAGCGCTTGTGGATGTGGTCTTTGGCCAGCTTCTCGGCCTTGTCCCACTCGACGGGCTGTCCGCCGTTCTGCTCGGCGAGCAGGTCCATGTTCGGGTGGACCACGCAGCCGACCTTCTCGCCCGGCACGCCGCCGGTCGTGTAGCCGATCACCACGCAGTCGGCGATCAGCGGATCGGTGGCGAGGTGGTTCTCGACCTCCTCCGGGTAGATGTTCTTGCCCTCGCGGTTCACGATCAGCGCCTTCTTGCGGCCGCAGATCGTGATGAGGCCGTCCTCGGCCACCGACGCTAGATCGCCCGTCTTGAGCCATTCCCCGTCGAACGCCTCCTCCGTGGCGGCGTCGTTGTGCCAGTAGCCCTTCATCGTGATCGGACCCTTCACCTGCAGTTCGCCGACGCCCTGCGCGTTCTGGTCCGCAAGCCGGATCTCGATGTTCGCGATCTTCGCGCCGATCGTGCCGATGCGCGCGCACTTCGGGCCGGCGATGGACACCACCGGCGCGCACTCCGTGAGCCCGTACCCTTCGAGCACCGTGATGCCGAGCTTCTTGAAGCCCTCGAGCACGTGCCGAGGACACGGCGCGCCGCCCACGATCATGAACCGCAGCCGTCCGCCCAGGCCCTTCTTCACCGCGCCGAACACGAGCTTCCGCAGCCCGAGCTTCATGAGGAGGCGCGCCTTCTTCGACGCCTTGAGTTTCGCGTCGATCTTGTCGTAGATCTTCTCCGCCAGCAGCGGGACGCCCATCACCACCGTGGGGCGCAGCGCCTTCACGTCCTCCCCGATCGTGTAGAGCGAGCGCACGAAGAACATCGCCGATCCCGTCAGGAGCGGCACGACGAAGTTCGTGCAGAACGAAAACGCATGAAAGAGCGGCAGCACCACGAGGAAGGAGTCGTCCGCTGTGATAGACTCGCCGAACGCCTCCAGCGCGCCCTCCGCGTCGGCCGTGAAGTTGCCGTGCGTGAGCATCGCGCCCTTCGGCTTGCCGGTCGTTCCTGAGGTGTAGATGATTGAAGCGACGTCTTCCGTCGCCGCCACGTGCGCGTCGTACCACGACGTGTCGCGCACGTCCGCGCGCAATGCCGCGAGGGCGTGCACGCGCACGGTTCCGATCGCCTCGTACGTGCCTTCGCCGTCGACGAGGACCACGGCGCGAACGGACGGCAGGCTCGGCACGATCGCTCGCATCATGTCGAGATGCGACCGATCCGTCGTCACCACGGCCGCGCCGGAATCCCCGAGGATGTACGCCACTTCGTCGTTGTGGAGCTTCGGGTCGATCGGCACCACCGAAACGCCCGCCCCGCTGCACGCGAGGTAGACTTCCATCCACGTCGGCGAGTTCGGAAGAATCAGCGCCACGTTCTCCTCGCGCGGCTTCAGCGAAAAGGTCGTTCCGTAGGCTTCGGCCGTCCGTCGGACGTCCGAAAGGAAATCCGCGTACGTGCACGCGTACCAGTTTTTGCCTTGAAAATACTTCAACGCCACGTTTTGCGGCGTCTTTTCGGCAAAAATTTGAAGATATGAACGAATTGTCATCGCGCAAGCATCTCTCTTCGCCGCACATTTTACCAAATCCGTTCCGTCATATCAAGTGCGCCATGCCGGTGCCGGGAAAAATAAGATTATGGTAAAATAGCGCCATGAAATTCTGGCACCTGATCTGGCTGGCCGCGCTGGTTGCGCAGGCCGATGGAATCCCCGACATGCCTTCGGCCTATCGCGCCGTCCCGTCAGACGTCATCGCCGCCGCCCGAGCGGCCACACCGGAGCGGTTTCCCGACGCCGACTCCGTGATGCTGGACGACCGTCTCCACACGGCCTACGAGCCCGACGGCTCTGACTGCACCTGGGACGACGAGTGGGTCAAGGTGCTCACCGAGAAGGGGCGCCGCTCCCACGCGTCGCTCTCCGTCACCTTCAACGCGCGCTACGGCGACGCCGCCATCTTCTGCGTGGAGATCGTGGGGACGAACGGGCAGGTGCGCACGGTCGACTTCGCGCGGACGCTCAAGACGGCGACGGACAACTCCAGCATGGGCTCGAACATCGTCGATCCCCTCCAGCGCCGCATGAGTTGCGCCATCCCTGGCCTAGCCGCGGGCGAGATCCGCCACGTGCGCTATGCGCGCCGCACCCGCAAGCCGCGCATGAAGGGCACGTGGGCCGACTGCAACATCCTCGAGTACACCGCGCCCATCCTTTCGACCGTCGTCACCGTCGACCAGCCCTCCGAGAACCCGGTCCGCCACGCCCTCCTCCGCCACGCCTTCAGCAACACCGTCGCGCGCGCTGCGGACGTGCCGCTCGGTAGCGGACGCACGCTGCTGCGCTGGACGGCTCGCGACGTGCCGCAGGCGTTCGCCGAGCCCAACATGCCGCCGCTCTCTCGCTGCGTGCAGGCGCTGTGGCTGTCCACCGCGAAGGACTGGCCATCCGTCTCGCGATGGTACTGGAAGCTGTGCGAGCCGCACCTCTCCGCCACCACGCCCGCCATGACGAACCTGGTGCGCGACGTCGTGAAGGACTGCGCGACGCGCGACGCGAAGATCCGCGCGCTCTTCAAGTTCGTCTCGCAGGAGATCCGCTACATGGGCCTCACGCTGGAGGACGATGCGCCAGGCTACGAGCCGCACGACGTGAACGTCACCTTCGACAACCGCTACGGCGTCTGCCGCGACAAGGCCGTGCTTCTGGTCGCGCTCTTCCGCATCGCCGGCATCACGGCCTACCCCGTCCTCATCCACGCCGGCGCGAAGATGGATCCCGACGTCCCGATCCCATACTTCAACCACGCCGTCGTGGCGGTGGAAGCTTCACCTTTCACCCTCATGGATCCTACGGACGAGTCAAGCCGGGATCTGCTCCCGTCGTACCTTTCCGACATGTCGTATCTCGTTGCGACGCCGGAGGGGGAGATGCTTCGCACGTCGCCAGTTAAGCCCGTGGACGAGAACATGCTCCGCATCGACTCCACCGGCACGCTCTCGGCGGACGGCGGCATCCTGCTGACAAGCCGCTTCGCCTTCGACGGCATCAACGACACCGCTGTCCGCCATACGCTCCTGAAGCGTACGCCGGACGAGAGACGCCGCGCGTTCGAGTCGTTCGTGCGCAACGTCGCGCCGGGCGCGGAGCTGCTGTCGCTCGAGCTTCTCCCCGTCGACCTTCGCGACACGGACTCGCGCCTGACCGCAACGACCGTTGCGCGACTCCCGGAGGCAGTCCTGCGCGGCGAGACGCGCGATACGCTCTCGCTGCCGTTTGTCACGGAGGGGCTTAGCGTGGCTAACGCGCTACTTGACGAGAATACCGCGCTCGAGACGCGCCGCTTCCCGCTCGTGCTGGCCTCGACGGCCGGCACCGCTGAGACGATCTCGCTAGCGCTCGGCGAGGAGGCGCTTGGCGGCGTGCGGTCGCTGCCGCCCTCGTGCTGCGTCACCAACGCCGCCGGCTACATGTTCGCGCGCATGGTGGCGGTGACGAACGGAGTCCTTGCCGCCTCGCGCACGATGAAGGTCACGGACATCAACTTCGAAGTGAAGGACTACGACGCGTTGCGGAACGCGCGCAAGGAGGTGGAGACCGCCGAGCGGGCGCAACCTGTATTCGCCGCCCGCGCCGACGACAATGCGCACGTGAAGATCGTGTCCTCGCGCACGGTCGTGCACTTCACCTCGCCGACGTGCTGGGTCTCGACGAACACGGTCGAGAAGGAGATACTCACGTACCGCGGCAAGAAGTCGAACGCCGAGATGAAGTTCGGCTACGCGCCAAGCACGCGGTCGGTCGAGGTTGTCTCCGCCACCGTGTCGAACAGGAACGGCAAGGTGTTCTCCGTGACGCCGAAGGAGATCAACACGATGGACTGCGGCTGGGCGGCAAACGCGCCACGCTATCCCGCGTCGAAGATCCTCGTGGTGAACCTGCCGGGCGTTGAGGTGGGCAGCGTGATCCGCACGACGATCGCACGGGTCGTCACGAACGCGCCGACCGCGTTCAACGGCGTCGTCACCTTTGGCGGCGAGGAGCCTTACGGCCTGGAGAGCTACGAGTACCACGTGCCGCCCACCATGCGGAATGTCTTCAAGGTGTTCGAGAACTTTGACGACCTTGAAAGCTCCAACGCCTCCATTGACCCTAATGACCTTAAAGGCCTTAAAGTCGTCAAGGACCCTAAGGCCGGCGTCTACCGCTGGACGGCGACGCGCCCGCCGCGCGTGCCCGACGAGCCCTCGCGCCCGCCGCTCTCCCACTGGCGGCCAGCCTTCACCGTGTCTGCCGCCGACTGGAAGGGGCAAGGCTCCTCTTTCCTCAATTCGCTCGCGCACGCGCGGGAGAGAGGCTCGGATGCCGCCCGCCGCAAGGGCCGCGAGCTGGCGGACGCGCAGGAGCGCGTCCCTCCCGCATGGAGAGCCGCCGTCTCGGCGGCGAGAATCACGGCCATCCGCCAATACCTCGCGCACAACCTGCGCGTGACGGGTCCCGGCCTCTTCGAGCTGCCGTTCGATCGGGCCTTCTCCACGCCCGACCGCGCGCTGGCGGACGGCTACGCCTCCGGCGCTGACAGGATGAACCTGCTCTTCGCGATGCTGGAGGGAGCGGGCTTCGACTGCTCGTTCGTCTTCGCCGCCGACACGGTGCACGGCTTCACGCTCACCGAGGAGGAACGCCGCCGCGTGCCGCGCCCGTCGTCGTTCGACGCGTTGGTGATTCGCGCGCGCGACGCGAGCGGACGCCTTTTCTGGGTGGCGGGCGAGAACGAGTACACGCCGCCCGAGACGACGTCGCGCGAGGGCGACGACTTCTACGATCCGGCCACCGACACGTTCGGCATCGTCGACGTACCGCTGGACTCCCCATGGCGCAGCCGCGACGACTCGTGGTGCAGGATAACGGTGCGCGATAACGGGTCGGCGGACTTCGACATCACCAACTTCACGTACGGCGCGGGCGTGGGCGGCATCCGCAAGAGGTTCGAGGAGATGCGTCCGGAGATGCGCAGCCGCTTCTTCCAGCAGCTCGTCGGCAAGCTCTCCGAAAACGCCACCGCCACGTCCGACCTCGTCACCGAGACGAAGGGATATCCCGCGTACGTCGCGTTCTCGGCATACGTGGCCGACTTTGCCGTCCTGCAGGACGGGATGCTGACGCTGACCATCCCCGACTTCTCCGGCAACCTGTTCTCCGTTGGCGGCCCCCTGCGGAAGTCGCCTCTGGCCGTGATGGGCAAGGCGGAGGCGATCGACACGTACGAGATCGTGCTGCCGAAAGGCTACACGGAGATCGAGCACCTGCCGGAAAACCTGCGCCTCGTGAACCCTGCGGACGGATCGAACGTCTGGATGACGCACGACGTTTCGCACAAGGTGGTGGACGGACGGCTCCACGTGACGGTGCGCCGGCGCGCGCATCGCGCTCGGGCCACGCAGCTCACGGCGGACTATTTCCAGTTCCTGCGCGACTGGAACCGCCGCGCCTCCTCGCGCGCCTGCCGCACGCTAACCGTCCGCAAGCGCTAGCACGCGGAATTTGATATACTAGCTCCCATGAAAGCACAGATAGCCCTTGCCGCCGTCCTGGCCGGCGCATGCGCCTTTTCGGCATACGCGGAGCTTCGGAAAGACTTCCGCATCCGCGATCCGTTCGTCCTCGCGGACAACGGCACCTACTATCTCTACGAGTCCAAGCCGTGGTTCGGCGGCAAGGGCGTATCCGTCCGTACGAGCAAAGACCTTGAGCACTGGAGCGAGAAGATGCCCGCGATGATCGTGCCCGAAGGCGTGCCCGTCACGGCCGTGTGGGCGCCTGAGGTCCACAAGCACGAGGGCGCCTACTACCTCTTCACCACCCTCACGGAGAAGAAGGGATCCGCGCCGATCAAGGCGATGGACCCGAAGGCAAAGGAGGGGCACCTCACGCCGCGCGGCACGTGGGTGTTCAAGTCGGAGAGTCCGCTCGGGCCGTTCAAGCCGGTGAAGATGGGGCCGATCCCGCCCAAGGAGTGGATGACGCTCGACGGCACGCTCTACGTCGAGGACGGCCAGCCCTACATGGTGTTCTGCCACGAGTGGTGCCAGGTCGACAACGGCCGGATGTGCTACGCGCCCCTCGCGAAGGACTTCGCCTCGTTCACCGCGCCGCCGAAGACGATGTTCGCCGCGCGCGACGCGATGCCCGGCGCGAGCCACGTCACGGACGGGCCGTTCTTCTACCGCTCGCCAAAGAACGGCGACCTCTACATGATCTGGTCGAACTTCGTCAAGGGGCACGGGTATTGCGTGCTGCTGCGCAAGTCGACCACAGGAAAGATCGCCGGCCCTTGGACGAAGGACGAGATCCTCTACGGGAAGAACGGCGGACACGGCATGCTCTTCCGCACGTTCGACGGCAAGCTGCTCCTCACCCTCCACCAGCCGAACTCCGGCGAGGCCGAGCGCATGAAGCTCTTCGAGATCGAGGACACCGGCCACACCCTGCGCCTCGTGTGCGGCACGTTCGACGCGCCGCCCATGCCGTCGCGCGGCGTCTGCGCCCACCAGGGCAACGGTGGCGGCAAGCCCGCCAACACCGTCGTGGCGTTCACCAACGCCGTCGCCCTCGGCGCCGCGATGGTGGAGTTCGACGTCAAGCGCTGCAAGACGGGCGAGCTCGTGATCATGCACGACGGCACGGTCGACCGCACGACGAACGGAAAGGGCGCCGTGTCGGCCCTCACCTTCGACGAGATCCGCAAGCTCACCATCAAGTGGCCCGGACATCCCGACGCGAACGTGAAGGTGCCCACCTTCGACGAGGCGATCGACTGCCTGCCCACCGAGGGCGTGTGGATCAACTGCCACAGCGCGGGGAACGTGGCCGTGGAGGTGGCGCAGAAGATCAAGGCGAAAGGGCGCCTGCACCAGGCGTTCGTGGCTTCGTCGCTTCCCGCCATCGCCGAGGCCCGCAAGGCGGTCCCCGACATCCTCACCTGCAACATGAGCCGGACCGTCAAGGGCCTCGACGCCTACCACAAGCCCTGGCCGCCGGAGAAGAGCACGCTCTACGCGAAGCAGACGGTCGAGAACAAGTGCCAGTTCCTCCAGCTGCTCTACCCCTGCTCGCGCGCGGACGTGGAGATGATGCACGCCGCCGGGGTGAAGGTCTCATACTTCAAGTGCGACAAGCCGGAAAAGGCGAAGGAGCTTCTCGCCCTCGGCGTCGACTTCGTCCTCTCCGACCGCATCGAGGTGATCCGCCCCGTCTGGTGCGGCACCAGGTAAGATCCATCCCGTGAAGCTCATCATCATAATCGCCGGTCTGGGCGGGCTGCTGTACGGGGTCGACTTTGGCGTGATCGCCGCGGCCGAGCCGTACCTGATGGCTCTCGGCATCTACTCCGGCACGCGCGTCAGCCTCGTGGTGGGCGCGGTGATGCTTGGCGGCCTGATCTCGTCTCTCACCGCAGGCGTGCTGTGCGACTGGCTGGGCCGCAAGAAGATGATCGTGGCGGCGTCGGCGATGTTCCTCCTGGCGATTCCCGTGGTGTGCCTCGCGCTCGACTGCTTCCCTGTCCTGTTCGCGGGCCGAATCCTCCAGGGCATGAGCGCCGGCTACATGGCCGTGGTCATGCCGATGTACCTCACCGAGACGCTCCCGTCCGCGATCCGCGGACGCGGCACCGGCGTGTTCCAGTTCTTCCTCGGCTTCGGTCTAGTGATCGCCGCCGGCGCAGGGTGCCTCGTCGCGACGTACTACGGCGCGTCGGACGCGTCGGACATCAATGCGGCTGGCATGGCCGCCGCCTGGCGCGCCAACTTCTGGTGGACGATGGCGCCCGTGGCGGTGCTGTTCTTCGGGAGCCTGCGGTTGCCGGAGAGTCCGGTGTGGCTGCAACGGGCGAGACGCCCGTTGTCCCAGTGCAACGGGCAAGATGCCCGTTGTCCCAGTACGGGAGGGTCGCAATTTATTGCGACCGAAACGGGAGGAACGCAATCCCTCCTCCGGCGCCGCTACGTCATCCCTTTCCTGCTCGCGTGCCTCGTGCTGACCTTCAACAAGACGACGGGCATGAGCTCGTTCACGAGCTATCTCGTGTCGATCCTGCACCAGGCGGGCTTCGACGGTATCTTCGCCAACTGGGGACAGCTCGCGGTGAAGCTCACGAACATGCTCGTGACGCTCGTCGCCGCCGCGCTCATCGACAGGAAGGGGCGCACGTGGCTCCTGAAGGTGGGCACGGGCGGCATGACGCTCGGGCTTGCGGCCATCGGCAGCGTGTTTCTCGCGATCGAGCGCTTCGGCGTGCAGGCGAACAACTTTACGGGGCTGCTCACGCTCTTCGCGTTCTTCTTCATGCAGGTGTTCTATGCGCTCGGGCCCGGCATCTGCGTGTGGCTCGTCCTCTCCGAGCTCATGCCCTCGCGTATCCGCGCGAACGGCATGGCGATCGCGCTCTTCCTGAACCAGCTCGCCGCGTGCGGGCTCGCCTCCACGTTCCGTCCGTGGGTCGAGGCCTGGGGCTGGTCGTCGATGTTCTTCTTCTTCGCCGCGAACGGCGTCCTCTACTTCGTCACGGCCTGCTTCATCCCCGAGACGAAAGGCAAGTCGCTGGACGAGCTGGAGAGACTGTTTGAGTCAAAGAAGAAGGGACCGGCATGTTAAATCAACGGCAGAAAAGACAAGCCTCGATGGCGAACACATCGACGCATTCTTTCAGAAGGTGGGGAATCGTCCTTCTGACGATCTCTGCCGTTGCCGCGTGGGCAAAAGACATTCCTCTGCCGAACAATCTCAAGTGGGGGGATGTTTGGAACGGGTCGTGCACGCAGCTTCGGGCCTTTACGCCCGGTTATCCCACAGGAAACAGGCCTTTTGTCGCGGTTGTGACAAACGAATGGTTCGGCTTCGAGACAGTCGAACTCCAGCTGACGGAGACCAAGCGGATCGCTTCAGTTTCTGCGAGCGCGCACGTCCAGGGAGACCGTTTTGACGAATACACGCAGCGTGCCAAATCCCTTAGAGAACGGCTGGAACGGGACTTCGACGTCAAGTTCAAGGATACTCTACAGACGCCGAAAGACATCAAGTCCCAGTGGTTGATCGGGAACACGACGAATGGCGTGCGCGTCATGATAATGGTCAGTTCCGCAATTCGAAAAAAGAACGGGCCGCTTGTGACCGACTTGCATCTCAATGTGATTTCCCGCGAGGCGGAACGACGCGACGAACCTTTCCGCGCAACGCAGAGCCAAGGGCTTAGTTCGGCGTTGAAGCGCCTGTTTGACGTGGATTTTAATTGCGTGCAACCCGACGAAAGACGTCCTTTGCCACACTCATGGGTCAAGCTGGCGAAGCCTGTGGAGGGATTGAGCGAGCGCCAGTTGCTTTTCACGGGCATGCCAGGACGTCCAAGCCGGCTGTTTGAGGCAAAGTTGCGCCGGGTGTTTGACGGAGATGTCTCCAATGAGGAACTCAAGACCGCGGCGACGGCCGTGCTGAAACGAATCGAGACAGAAGCCGGCGTGAAGGTTCCGGGCACCTCCGATTATTTAAGAAAAATGTTTGCGCGGAGGAATCATGGCGTTGCGGTTCCGGGCGACGACCCGGATCTCGGCGGCAGCAACCGGTTCTTCGTGTGCCAAGGCAGGATCGGCGATATTCAAGTGACGATCGAGTACAGCGAACCGCATTATGCCAAACGTAACGGGGAGTACGTCCTCGTGTCCAAAGGTGCGGTTCTCGTGCATTTCACGCATTTTGGAAATACAAGGAACTGATATGAAAAGTAAAATGCTCTTAGCCCTTTTCGCGAGTCTTTTCTTCGTCGAAAGGATTCAGGCCATGCAAATCGTGCTGCCGCCCGCGTGCGGCGAGAAGGCGCACCGGATCGCCGCGCAGGAGCTGGCGCGCTACTGGCAGGAAATCTGCGGCGAGAAGCTGGCGATCGTTCCGGCGGCGACGGAGGCGAAGGCGATCCGCTTCGTGGCGTTGCCGCCGGTGAAGGACGGCCTTGACGCGTACCGGATGAAGTCGGATGCGAATGGGCTCGAGCTCGCTGTCGTCAACGGGCGCTGCGCGCTCTACGCCGTCTACGACTTTCTCGAGCGGCGCGGCGGCTGCCGCTGGTTCTGGGACGGCGACGTGGTGCCGAAGGGCGCCGCGCCCGACATTACGGGGCTCGACGTGGACGAGCGCTCGTCCTTCGAGTTCCGCGGCCTCCGCTACTTCGCGCACCGCGGTCTTACGCGTTTCCAGGCCGAGCACTGGGGGCTTGAGGACTGGAAGAAGGAGATCGACTGGTGCGTCAAGCGCCGCCTCAACCTCATCATGCCGCGCATCGGCATGGACGACGCGTTCCAGAAGGCGTATCCCGACGTGGTGGACTACCCCGACCCCGCGAAGCCGCTCCCCGAGGCGATGCCCGGCTACAACAACCGCTCGCTCTTCTGGTCGCTCCAGTTCCGCGGCCTGCTGCGCAAGTCGGTGCTCGACTACGCCTTCGACCGCGGCCTGATGGTGCCCGAGGACTTCGGCACGATGAGCCACTGGTACTCCCGCACGCCGTACCAGTTCCTTGATACGGTGAAGCCTGACTTCCTCCCGCAGGAGGGCGGATGCTACGGACATCCCACCGACCGCGTGTGGGACGTGCGCAAGGACAAGTGGCTCGACGCCTACTGGAAGCTCACCGAGGCCTCGATCGCCGCCTACGGCAAGCCCGACCTCCTCCACACGATCGGACTCGGCGAGCGCCTCTGCTACAAGGACCGCGCGGCGAACCTCCAGCTGAAGATCGATGTGCTGAAGCGCCTCATCGCAAAGGCGAAATCCCACTACCCCGACAGCCGCGTTCTCCTCGCCGGCTGGGATTTCTACCTCACCTGGCATCCGGAAGAGGTCTCCGCGCTTCTCAAGGAGCTCGACCCGAAGTCCACCATCGTGTGGGACTACGAGGTGGACGCCGTGAGCAACGACCTGCTCGGCAACAAAATCAAGGGCGCGAACAACTTCACGCGCTGGGACGTGGTCGGCAAGTTCCCCTACACGTTCGGTCTCTTCATCGCCTACGAGAAGGCGCTCGACGTCCGCGCGAACTATCCGCTCATCCTCGAGCGCCAGCGCGCGATCCAGAACGACCCGTTCTGCAAGGGGTACATCTTCTGGCCGGAGTCCTCGCACACCGACATTCTCCTGCTCCGCTACTTCACGGCCAACGCCTGGCGCGCGGACAAGATGGACGTCGATGCGCTCCTCGCGGAGTTCTGCCGCGACCGCTACGGCAAGCAGGCGGACGCCTTCGCGGCCTGCTGGAAGGACGTGATCCCGCTTTCCCGCCTGCTCGGCTGGGGCGGCGGATGCATCACGGACGCCGTGGACGGCTGCCCGAAGCGCAACGACCCCGCCGCGTGGAAGAAGCAGTTCCCCGCCGAACTCGCCTGCACGCCACGTCTGTTTGATGCGCTCGCCGCGCTCGACTGGGAAGGGGACTTCGGCCGCCGCGACGCCGTGGACCTCGCCCGCACGGCCGCCGACCGTCTCATCTCCGCCGCCCGCATCAAGCTCCTTTCTACCTACCATAGTTGGAAATCGGGAGGGTCGCAATTTATTGCGACCGCCACCGACGTCCAATCCGTCGCCACCGCCTACTCCGCCCTCGGCCGCGTCTTCGCCGATCTCCTCGCGCTCCACACGGACTACTCGCTCTACGAATCCTATCTGCGCCTCGATGCCGTCGAGAAGATCCGCAACCCGGACTTCGAGCACGTGCTCTACGACAACGCGTCATGCGGCTACTGCCGTTCGCACCAGTACGAAGTCGCGCGCTGGTGGGCCGCGCCAGCGATGGCGGACCTCGCCGCGCAGCTCGCCGAGCACGCCGCCGCCGGCGACAAGTCGCCGCTGCCGACGCTCTTCCCGGACCGCTACCGCGAGCGCAGCCTGCACCGTCCGCTCGCCGAGATGCGTCCCACGCTTCCGCGTACGCCGGAGAACTGGCGCCGCGTGATGGGCGAACTTGCCCGCTGTGCGGAAAAGATCGTTTCGCTGCGCTAAGGAGGGACGAATATGCTGAAGGTCAAAATCATCTGCTGCGCCGTTCTGGCGGCGTGTCTTGCGGTTACGGCCGCGCCCTACCAGACGTTCAAGATGGACAAGAAGAACTACGTGCCGTTCGACAATACGACGACGGTCACGGTGGAGTGTCCGGACCCTGCCGCCGTCAAATGGCTCGAGTCGCATTTCGCGGAGTGGTACGGCGCGTACGCGCCGAAGGTGGTGGCGGCGGGAGGGGCGCGCGACCGCGCGACCGCGGACGCGCAGGAGCGCGTCCCTTCCGGGGACGAAGCGTACGCGGCGGAAACGGGAGCGGACGGCGCGAAGATCGCGGCGCGCACGCTCGCGGGCGTGCGGTGGGCGGCGTACACGCTGCGGCAGCTTGCGATCGCGAAGCGCGGCACGTTCAAGACCGAGGGATGGATCATTCCTGCGCTTACCATTTCGGACCGTCCGCACCTCGCGTTCCGCGCGGTGCACCTGTGCTGGTTTCCGGAGGTACGCCCGCAGCAGATCGAGCGCGCGATCCGCCTGGCTGCGCTCCTCAAGTTCAACTACGCGATCATCGAGCCGTGGGGCATGTACAAGAGCGAGAAGCACCCGTGGTGGTGCTGGCCGCAGGCGAACATGACGAAGGCGGAGGTGAGCCGTCTCGTGGCGGTCGGACGCGATCTCGGCATCACGCTCATCCCGCAGATCAACTGCTACGGGCACGCCACGTCCGCGCGCGGACGTTCGCTCAAGCACAGCGCGCTCGACCTCCACCCCGAGTACGAGCCGCTCTTCGAGCCGGACGGATGGAGCAGCGGGTGGAACTGGTGCCTCTCAAATCCCGAGACGCAGCGCGTCCTGCGCGAGCTGATCGCGGAGATGCACGAGAACTTCGGCAATCCGCCCTACTTCCACATCGGCTGCGACGAGGCAGACCGGCAGACCTGTCCCGACTGCGTCAAGACGCCGAACAGCGAGCTGGTGCTGCGGCACATCACGGGCCTTGCGGAGTTCGTGAGGTCGCGCGGCGCGCGCGCGATGATGTGGCATGACATGCTGCTCGACAAGAAGGATCCCCACTGGAAGGGCTTTACCGTGTGCGGCGACGCCGAGGCGGCGTCCATCCTCGACCGCCTGCCGAAGGACATCGTGATTTGCGACTGGCAGTACGGCGACCACACGGCGAAGGGCGGCGTCCGCTGCACCTGGCCCACGATGACGTATTTCAAGGAACGGGGATTCGCCGTGGCCGGCTGTCCGTGGATGAACGACACGTCGATGAAGCCGATGGCCGACCACATCGTGAAGATCGGCGGGTTCGGCTTCATCGCGACGACCTGGCACCACCTGTACGGCAAGGACTGGCAGAAGATGTACATGGGCGCCGGGTACGCCGCGTGGGGTTCGCCCGTGTCGCACGGCGTGTCGTTCCAGCGTTCGCTCCGCCTCGTGGGGCACGACATGAAGGTGACGGACTACCTCGACACCGGCCACCTCAACAACCAGATTCCGCCGGCGTGGTGGAGCAACTGAGGCGGACAGGCGAAAAACTTAAGAAAACCAAGAAAGGACAACCATGATCGAGCAGACAAGCATCAGCTACTACGGGCTGAACTACGTGGAGCATGCGGCGGCGGACTTCGCCGAGATGAAGGCGCACGGGGTGACGTGCGTGATCCTCGCCGTCACGGAGTTCGACTTCGACTTCTGGCGGCCCAACATCCCGAAGATTGTCGAGAAGGCGCACGAGCTGGGGCTCAAGTGCGTGATCGACCCGTGGGGCAACGGCAAGTACTTCGGCGGCGAGCAGGTGTCGAAGTTCCTGCAGGAC
>CACWSW010000011.1 GCA_902763655.1 uncultured bacterium | reverse complement strand
CACGGCAAGTCGTACAATTCCGAGATCATATCGATTCCTCTCAAGATGGATGATTCCATCCGGGTGGGAATCGTCCGCCGCGACGGCGTCTCCCTCTCCGCCGCCGGCGCTTCATTCGTCAAGGCTCTCCGCGCACGCGTCGCAATTCTAGCCTAATGACAGTTTTGCCGGCTGTTGGCTACTGGCTGTTGTCTGCTGATTGCTGTCTGCTGATTGCTGGCAGCTGAATCACTTCCGGTGGCGGGAAAATGTGCTATAATGGACACGTTTCATGACACCAGGAGGTAAAGACATGCCATTCATCAACGACGACTTTCTTCTCACGACCAAGGCCGCGAGGGAACTCTACCACGGCTACGCCGAGAACATGCCCATCATCGACTACCACTGCCACCTGCCGCCGGCCGAGATCGCCGCGGACCAGCGCTGGGAGAACATCGCGCAGGTGTGGCTCGGCGGCGACCACTACAAGTGGCGCCAGATGCGCTCGAACGGCATCGACGAAAGGCTCATCACCGGCGACGCCAGTTGGCACGACAAATTCCTCGCCTTCGCCGAGACGATGGAGGTGCTCCTCAAGAACCCGCTCTTCGACTGGTCGCACCTCGAGCTCGCGCGCTACTTCGGCGTCACCGACCGCCTCTCGCGCAAGACCGCCGAGAAGATCTGGAAGAAGTGCAACGCCGCCCTCGCGAAGCCCAGCTTCTCCGCGCAGGGACTCATGAAGAAGTCCAACGTGAAGGTCGTCTGCACCACCGACGATCCCGTGGACTCGCTCGTGCACCACATCGCGATAGCCAAGAAGCCGTTCGGCACGAAGATACTGCCGGCTTGGCGCAGCGACAAGGCGAGCAAGGTGGAGGACCTCAAGGCCTGGAACGACTGGATGGACCGTCTCTCGAAGGCCGCGAAGATGCCCGTCAAGACGTGGGACGATTTTCTTGAGGCGATGGCGAAGAGGCACGCCTTCTTCGCGAAGTGCGGCTGCGTGATCTCCGACTACGGCGTCACCGAGATATTCGCCGAGCCGTACACCGAAGCTGAAGTGCGCCGCATCTTCAAGAAGGCGCGCGGCGGCAAGGCGCTCGCTCCCGAAGAGGCGCTCAAGCTGAAGAGCGCGTGGCTATACGAGGGCTTGGCGGCGGACGCGAAGGCCGGCTGGGCGGCGCAGCTCCATTACTGCTGCCTGCGCAACGCCAACACGAAGATGTTCAAGCGGCTCGGTCCTGACACCGGCTTCGACTGCATCGGCGAGTGGAACGTGGCGGAGTCGCTTGCGCGGCTCTTCGACCGCCTTGAGATGAATGACGCGCTTCCGCGCACCATCCTCTACTCCCTCAACCCGAAGGACAACGAGATGCTCGCCACTCTCATGGGCAGTTTCCAGCACGGTCCCGAGAAGGGCCGCATGCAGCTGGGCGCGGCCTGGTGGTTCCTCGACCAGAAGGACGGCATGCGCAAGCAGCTGGAGGCGCTCGGCGCTCTCGGCTGCCTCGGCAACTTCGTCGGCATGCTCACCGATTCGCGCTCGTTCCTCAGCTACACGCGCCACGAGTACTTCCGCCGCATCCTCTGCCAGATGCTCGGCAAGGAGATCGAGGCGGGCGAGCTGCCGCGCGACATCCCGTGGATCGGCAGCCTGGTGAAGGGCATCTGCTACGAGAACGCCAACAGGTACTTCTTTGGTTAAAGGGTTAAAAAATTAAAGAGTTAAAAGGTTAAATGGACAGCGAGGAACTGGACAATACGGCCATTAATCTGGCGGAGGAGCGGTTGAGGCTCGAGCGCGAGGCGCTTGCGGTGGAACGCGAGCGCCTCGAGGCGGCGAAGCAGCACGCGGAAGAGGAGGCGCGCCTTGCGCTGACTCGCCGCCGCCCGTTTCTGGCGTTTGCCGTGGTGGCGCTGCTGGTGGCGCTCAGCTTCGCAGGCGGACTGCTGGCCGGCATTTCGATCATGGAAAGCCGGCAGCAGCGTCTCGCCAAGGAACGTCTTGAGCGCGCCCTTTCCAAGCTGAACATCGAGCCGACCTCGGTTACGACCAACTCCGTGCACCTTTCCGGGGCGAAGACCGGTCAGTCGCACCGTGACGTGGCTGTTGTGGTCATTCAGTAAGAAGGTTAAAAGGTTAAGAGATTGATTTGGAATTGTCTAGCATCTAACTGGTTTGCTGCCATCTGTCGACTGGCGACATTCGGCATTCGACGCCCGCCAACCCGTTCCCCGTTCCCCGTTCCCCTTTTGCTTCTTCTTCTCACCTTTCACCTTTTCGCCTATTCTCCATCCTTCGACATTTCGGCATCGTCCACAAACCTGATCGTGACGGAGCAGACGGCGATCACGCTGCGGCTGCGGATGCCTGGCCTTGGCGATCCTTTCGTCGACCAGCCGCCTTTCCTGAACCAGCGCGCGCCGCACATGGAGGCGGAGTTCCTGTCGCCGGACTGGTCGCCAGGGCCGTTGGCCGCAGTCGATCCAAAGCAGCTGTTCGAGGGGCAGTCGCGGCGGCGGCGCGGCGACGTGCCGTCGTTCACGCTGAACAACTACGTTTCGAACGACATCTTCTCGTCGATGGGCGATCCCTTCGGCATGATGGACGACGACTTCTTCGGTCGTTCAATGCTGGGTCCGAAGAAGACGCTTTTCCCGTTCACGGTACGGCACGGCAAGGTGGACGGGACGAACTTGTGGGAGTTCACGGTCACGACCGCTCCCTACCGGGCCGCATCGCAGGGCACGGTCAAGATACCGCCCGTACGCATCTCGATTCCGATGATCGTCGCGGTCCGCGAGGGGCGCGACCGCTTCGGCCGCCGCGCGCACGTGCCCGAACTTCGCGAGGTCCGACTGGAGACGAAGCCGCTGGAGATTGTGGTGAACGGGCCGCCGTCTGCGGGACGCCCCGAGGAGTTCTGCGGAGCGTTGAGCTCGAACCTCACCGTGCGCGGAACGCTGGACACCAACGTGTGCACGGCGGGAGATCCGCTTGTCTTCACGCTAGACATCTCGGGTGCGGCCGATCTCGCAGCAGTCTATCCGCCCGCGCTCGACAAGCTGGTGAAAGATGACGCCTTCAGGGTGGATGCGGGGTCTGTCAAGACGGACACGTTCGCCGACTTCCGCCGCTTCACCTGGCGCGTCCGGGCGGTCAAGGCAGGGACTGGGGAGTTCCCCTCGATTTCCGTTGCATACTACGATCTGGGCAAGCGCGCGTATGTCACCTTGCGTACCGACAAGATCCCCATACAGGTCAAGGCTGGCGCGCAGGCGACGCTTGGCGCGCTGGACGAGGAAGGCGGCGAGGCCGACATCCTGCCGATGCCGGACGGGATCGATCTCGATCCAGCCGGCGCGGCGCCCCTACCGTTCCTGCCGCATCTCGCGCTGTCGATTCTGCTGTTCGTTCTGCCGCCGCTTCTGTTCCTCGCGATCCGCCTCGCGCCGCCCGTGCGGCGCCGCATGGCGGCGCGCAACGCCGCCTACCGCAAGGCGACGGCGTTCTCGCGATGCCGCAAGGCATTGCGCGGACGCGACATCGACAGGCGCAGGCAGGCGATCCGCACGTTCTTCGAAGTGCGCTACGGCGTGAACGGTGCTGCGGTGACTGCCGCCGACGCGGAGCGTCTAATGTCGCCTGATTTCTCGCCGGAAGAGATCGCGATCGTGACTGCCGCTCTCGCGGAGATGGACCGCACCGAATATTCCGCGCGCACCACGCTTACGTCCTTTGTGGTCTTGTTCGCCGCCGTTCTCGGCGGCGTGGGTGCTTCCCTTGCCGCGCCTTCCTCGCCTGATTTCACCTACCGCCGCGCCTCCGTGCTGGCCACGCGCGCAACAGACGAGGCTGGCTTCCGCGCGGCGGCGGCGGCGTACGCGGACTGCATCGAGGCAGGTGCGGCCAACCCGATCATCTTCATGGACTACGGCACGTGCGCCCTCATGGCCGGGGACGCGAAGGCGTCGCAGGCCGCGTTCCGCCGCGCCGAGCGCTGGGGCGGAGAAACGCCTTCCACCAGGCGCGGACTCGTGGCGGCGCGCGCGCGCCTGCTGCAGGATCCGCGCGCGGAGCTATCGCCGGCAAGGATGTTCTTGCGGCCGCACGTACTCTACTCCGCCGACGCGCGGCTCCTCTTCGCTGCGTGCGTGTGGGCGGTACTCTGGATGGCGGCCCTCCTGCCGCCGGGCTGGTGGCGGAGGTTCATCCTCTTCTGGGGAATCGCCGTGTTCGCGGCGGCGGCGATTTCGGCGACCGTCTCCATGGTCGAGGAGAGGCTGGAGGAAGGAGGCGTCCATGCGCAGGCTTAGCGTGCTAGCGGCGGCGGCCGTCGCGATCCTGGCGGCGGACGCCCAGTTCTTCAACTTCTTCCAGAAGGGTCCGTCCGTCAACGCCGAGGTGACCGGCAAGGCCCGCATGGAGCCGTCGTCGGTGGTGGTTGGACAGCCGGGCGCGATCGTGCTGGAGCTGGACGTGGAGAAGAATGTCGGAGTCGAGAACCTTCAGGTTAGCGGGCTGCCAGACGCGGGGGTCGTGTACGGCGAAGGATTCGAGAATATGCCGGACGGCAGTTCGTCACGTGAGGGGCGCACGGTGAAGAGATTCCGGCTGCCGGTACGCTTCCTTTCGTCGGTCACGCAGGAAGTCGCGATGGTCGTGCAGGGCATGGCGGTGGTGCGCCGCCAGCAGGGCGGGGTGAGCTTCTCGTCGTCGTCGAGCTTCGGCACGCGCCTGGCGCCGTTCAGGATGGAGGTTCAGGCGCTGCCGACAGACCGGCGACCGCAAGGCTTCTCGGGGGCGGTGGGCACGCGGTTCCAGATGGAGCAGAAGCTGACGCCGGACCATGTGCGGCCTGGCGACCTGGTTACGGCCACGTACACCTTGACCTACGACGGGTACTGCCCGTCGAACGTCTGGCCGTCGATAGAACGGCTCTCGAAGGAGTTCAAGGCGTACGACCCGAAGGAAATCTCGCGCACGGATGGAAAGATCGTCTGGACGCAGATGCTGGTGCCGCTCACGGTCGCGGCGACGAACTCGGCGTTCGTCTCGCTCTTCTACTACAATCCGCATCCGAAGCGGTACGAGGTGGCGCGGGCGAGGCCGGTGCCGCTGGTGTTCGTCTCAGGAGAGGCGGCATCGACGGAGAACACGGCCGTGGTCGTGACGACGGAGGCGACGGGCGCGGCGCGTGGCGAGGCCGATAACGGTGGGGGCGAGGATAGGACAGTGACGTTGCGGCTCGCGCCGTCGGACGCGTCGCCGGTAGTGGCCGTGTTGCCGCCCGGCACGGCCGTGACGGAGCTTTCGCGCCACAACGGTTGGCGCCGCCTGGAGTCTCCGCGCGCCATCGGCTGGTCCCGTTGATTTTCCCACTTCCCACGGACGGAAGTTTTGGGTATAATACAGGCAGTTCAACCGCAAGAGGCATAACGACATGGCGACATTTCAGTATATCGCAAAAGACAGCTCGGGCCAGGAACGGCGCGGTACGGTGGAGGCCGGTGACCGGTCGGGCGCCATAGCGGCCATAAGAGCGCAGGGGCTGATGCCCACTGCTCTCGGCGAGATCAAGGGTGGCGGCGGCGCTGCCGCGAAGAAGCCCACCCCTGCCAAGAAGGCTGCTCCCGCGAAAGCTCCCAAGAAGGGCAACATCGACATCAAGATCAAGTTGCCCAAGTTCCTGCGCGGCAGGGTGAAGGCAAAGGACCTCACGTCGTTCACGCGCCAGCTCGCAACCCTGGTGAACGCCGGGCTCCCGCTGATGCGCTGCATCGAGGTGCTCAAGAAGCAGAAGATGGCGCCGGCGATGGCGGACTGCCTTGACGGCATCTCGGAGAACATCGCGGGCGGCGGCACTTTCTCCGACGCGCTGACTGCCTACCCGAAGATATTCGACAACCTCTACGTCAACATGGTGAAGGCCGGCGAGGCGGGCGGTGTGCTCGAAGTCGTGCTGAACCGTCTGGCCGAGTTCGCCGAAAAGGCGCAGAAGATCAAGAACAAGGTGAAGGGCGCGATGATCTACCCGTCAGTGGTCCTCTTCGCCGCCATCGGCATCACGGCGTTCCTGCTCATCACGGTGATCCCGAAGTTCCAGCAGGTGTTCAACGACATCCTCGGCGGCGCGTCGCTGCCTGCCATCACCGAGTTCGTGATGGGCATCTCCGAGTTCGTGCAGCACAACGGCCTCCAGATATTCGCGGGCGTCGCGGCGCTCGTGGTCATCTACAAGGTATTCGGAAAGACGCCGTTCGGCGCGTACCAGCTGGACAAGTTGAGGATAAACATACCGGTGATCGGCACCCTCGTGCGTCGGACGGCCATCTCGCAGTTCACGCGTACGCTGGGCACGCTGCTCTCCTCCGGCGTGCCGATCCTCCAGGCGCTCGTGATCGTGCGCGACACCACCGGCAACCGCGTTGTGCGCAAGGCTATCCAGACCGTGCACGACGCCGTGAAGGAGGGCGAGTCGATGACCGACCCGCTGGCTTCCTCGGGCGTGTTCCCGCCGATGGTCGTGTCGATGGTGCAGGTGGGCGAGGAGACGGGTGCGCTGCCCGACATGCTCACGCGCATCGCGAACACGTACGACGACGAGGTGGACAACGCCGTCGCCGGCATGACGGCGGCAATCGAGCCGGCTTTGATCATCTTCCTCGCCGTGGTCGTCGGCACGATCGTCATCGCCATGTTCCTGCCGATGATCAAGATCATCTCGCAGGTCTCCGGCGCGGCAGGCTGATGTCGGTGAAAGGTGAATGGTGAAAGGTGAATGGTGAAAGATGAATGGTGAAAGATGAATGGTGAAAAATGGTAAGCCTTAAAATCTACAATCTGTTCTCTCACGTTGTGCGAAATTCTGTGGCCGACAACCGTCAACCGGCTTCCCCTCACCTTTCACCTTTCACCTTTCACCGTTCATCTCACCGAAGGGGATTCACATTGATCGAGCTTCTGATCGTGACGGTCGTGATCGTCACGCTCATGGGCATCGTCTTCCGCCTCGCGGGCGTCGGCGGCGACTCGCGCAAGAAGTCCTTGACACAGTCGCGGCTGCAGCGCCTCGAGAACGCGCTTTCCGGCTACTACGCGGCCTACGGCTCCTATCCGCCGGTGCCGCTCCAGAATCGCAGCCGCGACATCAACGTGAGGGTGGACGGCAATGGCGTTCAGGGAAAATCGTCAGATACTAGTTCGGTCAGTCTGTCGAGCCCTGACAACGAGACGAAAAAGCAGGTTGAGGCCGCCTGCCGAGCGCAGCCGATCGCAGTCCACTTTCCTTTCTTCATGAACAGCAGGGTGAACGGCAAGTTGATGGGGAAGACGCAAACGATGGTAAATGCCCTCGCCGCGAGAACGGACGGTTTTTCTTTTATGAGCAATGTGGGTGGTCTTAACATAGGCAGGGAGAATGAAGCAGAACTCTTCCAGTTCGGGCTGCTCTCGTTCCTTCTTCCGCGTTACCTCTTCATGCTGGGCGGCGCCCCTGAGATGTATGACACGCCGCATAGCCAGTGGGCGAAGAACAACCAACGGCCATGCCGCATCGATACCGGCCGTCAGTACGAATCTTGGGAGTCGATGCAGGAGTATGTGTACGGGGAGGGAAGCGCCAACGCGGAGCAGTCGTTCCTCGTCGCCAACCTCCCGTCCCAGGCGGTGTGCGCGCGTTGGATGCCGAATTTTCGGGATGGAAACAATGGCATCATCAGCGGTGGGCTCGAGTTCTACGGCGTGGAAACTTCCGACGGCGACAGGCAGTTTCTGCTATCTCAAAAGTACACCGCGCTCCCGGACGAGACCGGCAAAGATTGTCGCTTTCTGCACATGATCAGCAAGAATGGGTATAACGGCAAGTCCGATTATCTGTTGAACGGCATGACGGTGTCGGACGGATGGAACCACGAGTTCTACTACTACTCTGATACGCCATATCAGAGTTATAGGCTGTGGTCGGCGGGGCCGAACGGCCTAACGTTTCCGCCTTGGCTGATGGAACACCTTGATTCATATAGCCCGAAGGAGCAGGAGACGATCACCGGATGGACCAAGGACGACATCAGCCATCTGGCGAATTGAAGGTTGAAAGGTTGAAAAGTTAAAAGGTTAAAACGTTTGGAGAGTCTATGATGAAGGACAGAGGACAGAAGACAGAGAAGAGAGGTTTCACGCTGATCGAGATACTGGTGGTGATTGGCATCATCGCCGTCCTCTCTGGCGCCTTGATGATGGGCTTCGGGCGTGTGACGAGGTCGGCACAGCGCGCCAAGGCGACGGAACTCGTCTCGCAGGCGGCGCAGGCGCTTGTGATCCTGCGCCAGAAGAATCCCAACAACACGTGGCCCGGCATAATCAGCGGCAATCTCGGCGGCGGGGACGGAACCGGCCGGGGCATGTTGAAAGAAGTGGCGAGGAAATTCGCGGAGAAGAACCTGTTGAGCGTCAGCTACAAGACGAGCAAGGACAGTTCCGGCAAAGAGACCTACAGGCTGATTGGCGTTAGCCGTTGCGGCATTGTCGATCCATGGGCTGAGGCGGTTCTCAAGCGCCTCACAGGAACAGAGGAAGATGCGAACATCGATGCGAAGGTTCCGTCGGGGGGGACGGTGCAGGATCACATAATCTACTTCGCGGTGGATACGGATAACGACGGAATCACCGAGGCGGACGTGGGCGGACAGCATGTGCAGGTTCGCGCCGAGGCGATCACATGGTGCGCAGGGGCAGATGGCGTGCTTGCGCCGTATGCGCAGCGAGGCCGTTCCGACGACATCTATAGCTGGGACAAGGCGAAGGAAAAGAAGTAGTTGCTAGTGGTTAGTGGTTAGTGGAGGAAAAAAAGATGAAGCTTGGGAAGAAGAGAGGTTTCACGATAGTCGAGATGCTGATGGTCATCGCCGTGCTGGCGGTGCTGGTGGGCATCGTGTCCACAGCGGCGACATCGGTCATCCGCAAGTCGCGATCGCGCAAGAACGAGGCGTTGTGCGCCACGCTCCAGGCGGGAATCGCCACGTATTACCAGCAGGAGGGGGTTTGGCCGCCGGACAAGAACGGGTCGAAGAACGGGGCTCTCCAGCGTTGGGCTGTAAACGGCCTCGATGCGAAATACCGCAGCAAGGGGGTGCATGTCGCGACGCTTGAAGATCAGGACTATGACGCCCTGATGAACGCCCTTGTGACACGTTGCCTGAGCGCATCGGGCAATCCGGTCATGGACGTCTCCGGCTTCACTGCCGTAAGGAAGTCGGTAACTGCGGCCAAGGGTAACGATGGTCTGCCGAAATGCTACGGCGAGGAGGTCAAGTCGTGGGTGGCGAAGCTCAAGGGAGGCAGCACGCGTGGCTCCGCGCCGCAGCCGAACGAAATGACGTTCGGCTACTCCTGTCCGGACAATGGGTACTTCCGGCGGTTCGCCATAAAGTACAACTCAGAGTCAGACAGTGTAACTGTCGAACAATAGCGAAATGATGAGGATGAAAGCGCACGCAACAGAAAGACCGGCAGGGAAGGCGGCGTTCACGCTCGTCGAGCTGATGGTCGTGATTGGCCTGATGGCGATGCTTGGCACGGTTTCCGTGACCGGGTATTTCGCCGCAGTCCGGGGAATGACGGACCGCGCGGCGGTGCAGGACACGATTTCCATCATCCGCCAGGCGATGCAGGTGTGCCTGATCGACCAGACGCCGACGGCGGTGCTGTTTTACAACCGCCAGATGCAGACGGAGAATGCCGACTCGCCGGGCGAGGCCGTGGCGTCGAGCGCCGGCACGGCCATTGCCATCAAGATGGCTGGGCGCATTTCCTACTTGAGCGGCGACATCATTGTGGACGAGTTTGCAGACTGGAACCAGTCGTATCCTGTGACGAAACCCAACCAGCACAGCGCCAGCGATGTCGGCGTCCCGCTGTACCGCATGGCCGACCTCGCCAATGAGGTCGCAAACGGCATCAACAGTTGCCGGACATTCGTGTACACTTCTGTCGAACCGGTCAAGTTCGACGACGAGTTCATGATCGCGTACGACAGGAAGGTTCGGGAATTCTGCAACGACTACAAGAAGTGGGGCTCGGACAACAAGAAGTTTTCCGGTACCGCCACCGATGAAAACGGAAACAACGTGCGATGGGGGCGTAGGGTCGCCGGCGGCGCCCCAAAGCTCCAGTGGAAGGTGGGGGACGCCTACGGAGTGGAGATCGCATCCCTAAAGTTGCCGAACGGATTCATCTATGGCAACACTGCCCCGAATTCAACCAAGATCGCGTCCGCAGGCGCGCTGACGTTCTGTCCGAGCGACATTGCCAACTACGACACGTACGAGATGCCCCTCGACAGCACGATCAACATCTACACGACCGACAAGAGGAAAGTCGGCAGCATCTCGTCAGGCGATGTCAAGGACGACGCGAAGTAGGATGAATGGTGAAAGGTGAATGGTGAAATATGGTAAGCCTTAAAACTGACAATCTGTTTTCTCGCGTCTTGCGTTTCACGTCTCGCGTCGTGCGACATTCGGCAACCGACAACCGTCAACCGGCGTCCCTTCACCTTTCACCTTTCACCTTTCACCTTTCACCACCCCGAAGGGGCTTTACCCTCATGGAGGTGAATCTTGCCATCTTCATCATGGCCGTCGGGCTGCTGGCGATGGTGGCGCTCTATCCTCTCGCATACCGCGAAAGCCGACAGTCGCAGGATGACGTGAAGGCGGCGGCGGTGGCGGATTGCGTCCTCAATACCCTTACCGCCACGCTTTCTTCGCGGAACATCACGTGGAACGACTGGGAGCAGGGCATCAAGGGGGCGATATTGCAGAAGGGGTGGCTGGACTACTGCGACAAGACGCAGAATTCGTACGCCCCCAAGAGGCTAGAACAGATCAACAGTACGGCTTTGTCGAAGGTGTTCAACAAGTTGATTTCCATTAACAAGGACGGCAGCAAGCCCCCATGGCCGCAGCAGCTGCAGAACAACGACCTCGGATGCGCAATCGTGGTGCAGTGGGGGCAGATTCCGGTATTCAACGGCACGACGATGCGCATGGAAGACGACCGCTCGCGCGTGGCGATCAGCCTTCGGACGACCCGCCGCGCCGGCGACCTTTTCGCCCAGCCGATATTCTACACGGAAGTCCACTTCCAGGGCGACCAGAAGGAGCTGAAGGAGTGAAGAGCAAACTTAAATACGGCTTTACGCTGATCGAGATCCTCGTGGCGTCGCTTTTGCTGGGGATGCTGATGACCGTCCTCACGATGGTGTTCAACTCCTCGGCCATCGCTTGGCGCACCGGGCGGGCCAGCAACGCGATGATGGGCCATGCGCGCCGTAAGCTTTCGTACGCGCAGTATCTTGCGGACAATGCCTTGCCGCGCGTGGACACTGCGAACCCGTCCCATACCGGGCGGACGCTTGGCGCGTGGGATAGAAACGGCAAGCCGCGCCACAGAGCGGTGGAGATATACCCGTCTGGCAAGTTCCCCTTTAACCTGCCGGAATGGGACTCGCAGGGCAGCAACGGGTCGTCCGTGCCGCAGGCGTGGGAGGAGGTTGGCGGCAAGAAGATGCAGCTCAGGTCTGACGGTGGCAACACGCACATCGTGGGGGTCCTTTCATGGGGGCCGGACGGCAGGCAGAACACAGCCGATGACATCAACACGATGCCGTTGGTGTTCGAATAGTGAATGGTGAAAGGTGAATGGTGAAAGATGATAACCCTTAAAGCCGACAATCTGTTCTCTCGTATCATGCGAAATGCTGTGGCCGACAATCGTCAACCAGCTTCCCGCCACCTTTCACCCTTCACCCTTCCCCCTTCACCTTTCACCTTTCACCCTTCACATCCCCGAAGGGGATTCACGCTTGTCGAGCTGCTGGTGGTCATCGCCATGCTGATGCTTCTGGCGGGAGCGGTCACATCGTCCGTCGCCTCTGCGCAGCGCCGGGCGAAGATCGCGCAGGCCACGGCCGAGGCTCAGGAGATGACGAACGCCATTCTCGCATACGAGCATTTCGGCGACGACTACAAGTTGCCGAACTACAACAACACGCCGGCCACCGAGGCCAACATGGCGTTCATCCTCGGCGACGTGACGGTCAACGGGCAGAAGGTGCCCGTGCTGTACAACGCCTCGATCAAGGGGGGAGAGATCCGCGACCCGTGGGGGCGTCCCTATTACGTGACCATCAAGGAGGGCAAGCCGATTTCTTCGGAATCGGACAGATCCGACCAGCTGACGTCGTATGTCGCCTTCCCGAACTTCAACCGCCGGCCGGCGGACAACTGAGGACTTGCAAGTGAAACTTTGTGAGAGAAAGAAGAGAAAGTCTGGCAGCGCGCTCCTGGTGGTGCTGGGCTTCCTGTCGTTCATGGTGATCAGCGCAGTGGCGTTCGCCATCTACATGCGCACCGAGCGCGTGCCCTCGAGCGCGCTTCGCCGAAACACCGCCACTCGCCATCTCGTGAAGGCCGCAATGGCACACGCCATGTCGCGCGTTGACGACGCGATCCGCAACGACCCGTTCCCCGGCCTCGCGAACACGAACGGCAACGTCTTCGCCAATTTCTACCACGACGAGGGCAACAACTCGATGGACCTTTGGCTCGGGCGCGTTTTCATGCCGCCAGATCCTGATGGGCTTCTGGACGACAGCGGCAGTCCGGTTCAAGGCGCGAACGAGCCTGGAGACCTCAACAAGTTCGCATGGCGCTTTGCCCCTGTCTCGGAGACGGTGAGCGTGCTCAACCTCGAGGCGCTCGGCTACATCCCGCCGCCTCTCGTGAACGACGTGCGGTTCCTGAGCCGCAGCTCCTGGGCAGCCAAGTGGCAGAACTTTCCGTTCGACGCAGGCCGCTTCGCTTTCTGCGCCGTGAACGTGTCGGACTACTTCGACATCAACCGTACGCGCGTGAGTGTCCGGTCTTCGCCCCTCGATTCGTGCGTCTCAATGCGCGGAACCTTCATGTGGCACGCCAACAACAATCAGGTTGAGAACGTAACGGAGGAGACCTTCTCCAGACTCGGGCAGCAGCTGGTGGGGCCTGAAGCTGTCCGGCAGACATACTCAAATCCAGACAAGAACGCCGGATCTGCCGCGCAAGGCACCACCGAGTACGTCTCCATGCTCGACTACAATCTAGCGTTTGGCGAGAAGTCTTCAGGCGCGGCGATTGGGCCTCTGTATCCCCTCTTCTATCATTGGATCGATGATAATAGGAATACAGGAAACGACAAGTTTTTCTACGGCGGTACGATCAAGACCGCGGATGGTGCCATGCAGGCGCGTCGCCAGCCGTTCGTTACCGACTCCTTCGCGACGAACGAGACGTACGAGATCGACTTCGCAACGCTTAATGGCCGATCGTCGCCAACTCCTAACGGTCAGGCAACGGTTGGCGGTCAGCCGTTCTTTGATACCGACACAAGCGGCAAGAACATGAAATTGCGCGACATGGTCGTCAAAAACACGGACAAGTTCCTCAAAAGGATGTTCGACAGGGGTATTCTGGGAACTTGGGACATCCCTGTCTTTTACGACTATCTTGATCATGATGACGTGCCGATTTCGCTGGCGATGCCGAGCGTGGAGTGTGTGCCCATGGTGACTGCCGTGGAGCTGGTTGGTAACGGTCTTGCAAAGTTGAGGGTGGAAGCAAATCCAACGCCTGTTCCGGGAACCGAGGGTGCCGACATAAAGACAACGACAACGACATATACTCTCAAGCAGCAAAGCTTTGATTTTGGCGCCGTTGGCGCGCGGGTGCTCGTTGCGTTTCCGTTCCGGCACTTCTCGGGCCGGAACGTAGATGGCTTCAAGGTGCAGGTCGCTATGAAGGTGTTCGTGGCGTCCGGAGCCGTTTCGGTTCGTCCGGCAGACGGGCTTTCGAGCTTGCGCCCCAAGGACAGGGCGGAATGGAACCTGCCGAGCAAGGCTTTTACCGTCGATGGGACAAATCCGAGCGACGCAGATGCGCTTGCCTGGTCGCTCTATTCCGACAAGGTCGACGTTTCGGCGAAGATCCCCAACGAGTGCAAGACGCAGGAAGATGCCATCATGCAGATTGATGTGATGCGCTGGAACGAGTCGGGGGGCATGCAAGACCATGAGTTCTTCTCAAAGATCGAAAAGAAAAAGATCAACCCGGAAACGGGCATGCCGATTCCTGGCGTAACGCTTCCTCCAACATACAGGTTCAACTTGCGTCCGTACAAGGATGGGCAACTTGTGCCCGGCGGAGAATTGTCGGAGGAACAGTTCAACGCCTTTGCGCAAGATCAGTTCCGCACATATGCGATGTTGTGGGTACGCATTACGGATTCGTCCGGGAACGAGACGTATGACCTAGCGCCGGCAATCGTGGCGGACGACAACGCATTGAACAATCGTGCAAATGAAGACGTGTATCAGGATTTTGAATTTGGCGCGAATGACTCTTCCGCGTGCCTGCTGTTCAGTGACGATCCAGCCAGGGCTTACACCTATGCCAATTTGCTGGCAGGGACCTATACGGGACTGGACGGCTCCGATCCTAATTGGCAGCCGAAATCGCTTGCGACGGTTGATCCGCGCTACAACTACGCGCCAGAGGATTGGTTCGTTTGGAACGAGTCTAATATTGACGGCGGGAAATGGCTCGACAAGATACAGGATCCCCAATATGGATATTTCAATGCTAGTGGTCGCGATTCGGACATCTTCATGTTTGCCTCGAACCAGGGGTATCTCCAGTCGCTTGGCGAATTTGCTTTCCTGCCGCGTCTTTCGCAGTGGAACGACCAGCCGTCGGGCCGGTGCTCCAAGAATTTCGTCCAGGCTCCAGGAAAGAATGCTAGCGCAACGCATGCTGCTGGTCCAGAAAACATCATGAACAAGGCCTGTGTATGGAGCACTTACCCCGTAGACCGCGATTTCTATGACGATTGTGCGTTTATTGGTATCGGCCGCAGCACGGACGATATCCAGACAGTGAACCCGTACTCCGACGACGAGGCCATTCTCATGGCCGTGTTTTCGGACACGCCTTGCGACTACTGGACAACAGGGCGCATCGTGGCTGGCGCTGAGAACCGGAAAGAGAAGCTGTCGGATGATCTCCAGAAGATCGTGAACAAGATGGGAGACAAGAGCAAGGTCTCCGGAGACGTGATCAAGGATGCGAAGGACTGCCAGAAGTTTACGTTCTGCAAGAATAACGACGATAGCTCGTCAAAGATGGAGGCTCAGGATGTGAAATCAATCACGCGTGTCTTTGCTGAAGCCTTCCGTGCCGGAGGCGCGCGGCCGTGGGAGGAGGTATACGATGCGTTGCCATGGTTCACGGGCCTCGATCCACAGCAAGACGCGAGCTTCAAGAGTTTCATGGGCGTAACGCTGAACAACTGTCCGCTCTACTCCATCGACCGCAAGTTTCTTTATTCCTACTGGCGCGACTGTTTCGCGAACAAGCAGCAGCTGTTCCTGATCTTCGTTCGCGCGGAATCCACGGCGCTCGGCGGTCCTGGCGAGGGAACGCCATCCCAGCAGGGGGGACGCGCGGTGGCGCTCGTCTGGCGTGAGCCCATGTCATACAATGACGGCAGCAACCCAGACAGCACGTATCCCGACAGCCTGGCGAGCCAGCAGCAGCGGGAGAAGTATTCAGCTGGTCGCCGCCCCCACCGCATGAGAGTGCTGTTCTATCACCAGTTTGATTGAGGATTGAGGATTGAAGATTGAGGATTGAGGATTCAAATCTACAATCTTCAATCTACAATCTTCAATCAGCACAATCCTCTAGCCTGTAGAAGGCCCATCAGCTGCTGCTGGAAAAGGGCGGCGTCTGTGGGCGATGGGCGGTAGCCTTCTGGCAGATTGCCGAGGCCGAGTCGGCCCATCTGGTCGAGATACCACTTGCCTGTCTTGCTATCGCTGAAGGTGACGTCGCCAGAGGCGATTGTGCCTGGGAGCATTAACGCATCGATGGTGACCGTAGGCGCAGACACAGCCTGCGCCTCATTGCTATCTTGCGCCTCATCTATCGGTTCCCCACTCCCATCGTCCACTCCCAGCGGCTCCTCAGTCCCGCTGTCCATTCCTAGAGGCTCTGTCCTGGGAGTCTTGGGTGTCTTGTTGGTCTTGTCCTCCCTCCCTCCAGCCTCAGTCTCCTCCGGCTGCGGCAGCTCCGCCACCAGCAGGCGCACGTCGAGGTAGGTCAAATGGACGCCGAATTCGCTCTTGATCCTTTTCTGGATCTCGTCTAGGGAAGCGCCGTCTGCGAACCAGCTTGCGACCGCTTCTCTCTGCGTGTCTGTCAGTTCCATGATGCTGCCGTTTTCCGTCCTTACTGGTTCAGGTCCTTGTAGCCCTTGCCGTCATAGGATATCTCGTGTCCCAGGCAGAGAGCCTCGGTCAGTTTCTGGAGCGAAATGCCGCCACTGGACTTTGGGTAGAAGAGCTTCTCGACATGGCCATCGGTGAACGCTACGTGCCCCGTGAAGCCTCGCTTGCCGATCTTGTGGTTGAAGCCGATGTTCTCTTTCTTATAGTCGAGAATCGCATCTGCAAGCGGTACGCCGGCCTTGAGATAGCTTGCGGCTTTGATCTCTTCATAGCCCGGCGCTTTGATGTCGGCGCCTTGGAGCTCTGCAAACATCAGTAACCTAGAGGAGTTGGCCGCGTCTTTAGTCTTGCCCCAAAAACGTTCTTTATGGTTTTTGTCAGAAGTGTCCTCGTAGCCGAAATCTTGGTTCATAGCGTAGCTCCAGCCTGGCATGTGCCCGATCAGCTTGCGTGCGGCTTCAGAGTGCACGGGGCAGAGGTAGGAGGCGCGGCTGCCGCTCAGCGCCTTCCACATGGCCCCCCTGTTGCCGTTCGTCAGCGCATGGCGGATGGACAGCTCGTCGGCGTTGAACGGGATTGCCTGCCAGCCGATAGCATGCTGGCTGACGCCGGGACGATATTCGGAGCCGGAGATCCAGCCAACGCGGTAGTTGTGATACACGATTTCGGATTTCTTGAGGTCGACCACTGGATACGAGAACGAGCCTGCTGGAGGGAAATAGCCGTCATCCTGCTGCAATGCGCACGTGTGGGCGGCTGTGACGAGGTTTTTCATGTTTGACTCGCACTTCGCGGCCTTGGCGGACTCGGTGGAGCCGCCGAACTGCGTGAGGGCTACGCCCATCAGGATGCCGATGATGCCGATGACCACGAGCATCTCGAGAAGGGTGAAAGCTGATTTTCCTGTAGTTTTCATGGCACGTATTATCCACGATTCTCCGCCGCAATGCAAGCGCAAAGTGGAACGAGGCGCGAGAATCTGATATACTAGGCGAAAACCATGAAGACAAGATCGTTCATAGACCAGGTCGAGGTGCAGGTGCGCTCCGGCAAGGGGGGCGATGGCGCGGCATCGTTCCGGCGCGAGGCGCTGGTGCCGTTCGGCGGTCCGGACGGCGGCGACGGCGGCCGCGGCGGCGACGTGGTGCTGCGCGGCTCCACGCACGTCAACTCGCTCATCTCCCTCTTCTTCGAGCCGCGCCTATTCGCGGAGGATGGTGTGCCCGGCTCCGGCGGGCGCTGCTTCGGTCGGCGCGGGAAGGACCTTGTGGTTGACGTGCCGTGCGGCACGCTCGCCACGGACGCCGAGACCGGTCTCCTCGTGGCCGACATCACGTCTCCTGGCCAGCGCGTCGTAATCGCGAAGGGTGGCGCAGGCGGCTACGGGAACGTCCACTTCAAGAGCGCAGTCAACCAGGCCCCAACGGAGCATACGGCCGGCGGCCCTGCGGAGGAGATGCGCCTTAAGCTGGAGCTGAAGACGATAGCGGACGCAGGCCTCCTTGGTTTCCCCAACGCCGGCAAGAGCTCGCTTATCACGGCAGTCTCGAGCGCCACGCCGAAGATCGCCTCCTATCCGTTTACCACGCTCAACCCGATCGTCGGTACGATGACGTGCGAGGACTACGCGCAGATCCGCATCGCGGACGTGCCGGGCATCATCGAAGGCGCGTCGGACGGCGTGGGCCTCGGGCTCGCTTTCCTGAAGCACCTCGAGCGCTCGCGCGTGCTCGTGTACGTCATCGACATGGCCGGCACGGACAACCGCAAGCCCTGGGACGACTTCAAGGTGCTGGAGAAGGAGATCGCCGCGTACAGTCCCGAGCTGGCGGAGCGTCCGCGCCTTGTGGTGGCTAACAAGATGGACCGCGCGGCCGCGCGCAAGAACCTCGCAAGGTTCGTGCGCGAGACGGGCGAATCGCCCATCGCGCTCTCGTGCGAGCCGTCGCTGAAGGACCTGCGCGAGTACGCCGACCTGAAGGGCTACGCCGGTCCCGTGGGCATGGACGCGTTCCGCGCCGAGCTGCGCCGGCTCGTGAACCCGAAGCCGCGCGCGCACCAGCACCTCGAGGAGCCGCCACCACCGCTCCACGAGATGCCGGACACGACAGGCGACGAGATTCCCGCCGAGGCGCTGAGGTTCGCAACCTTCCTGAAGCTCGACGCGCCGAAGAAGAAGTCGCATCCCTCGCGCGGCAACATCCACTGACTTGAACCCATCCCCCCCGTCATGCAAACCACGAAACACACGAAATACACGAAAAGTCTGATCTGTGCGAGGCAACACTTTCGTGTGTTTCGTGTATTTCGTGGTATAAAGAAAGGAACAGAAGAGATGAAGCAGATCGGAATCGGAATTCTGGCGGCGTTCGCGCTGGGCCTTGCCGGCATGGCGCAGGAGACGCCGGCCGACTGGGTGAACCCGTTCATCGGATGCACAGACAACGGCCACTGCACGCCGGCGGCGTGCGTCCCGTTCGGCCTCGTGCAGGCCGGTGCGGACACCGGCAACAAGGGATGGAACTACTGCGGAGGCTACCGCTACGAGGATCCGTCGATCATGGGCTTCTCCCAGACGCACATCAGCGGGACGGGCGTGCCCGACCTCGGCGACGTGCGGCTCCAGCCGTTCACCGGAACCGGCGGCACGAACGATTTCCGCAGCGTGTTCAGGAAAGAGACCGAGACCGCGAAGCCCGGCTACTACGCCGTCACGCTCGACGACTTCGGCGTGCAGGCCGAGGTGACGGCGACGCACCACGCGTCCATCTACCGCTTCGTCTACGGAAAGGGCGGCTCAGCCAAGCTCCTCGTCGACTGCCAGTACGGCATCGGCGGCGACGCGTTCAAGCAGATCCTCGCGAGCGACGTGCGCCTGGACGGCCGGACGGGCATCGCAGGAACGGTTCGCCGCCGATGCTGGGTGGATCGCACATACGCGTTCGCCGTGCAGTTCGACCGGCCGTTCGCGTCCGTCACCAAGCTTCCGCCGCGCCATCCCGCGGAGAAGGCGCCGCGCTACGTGTTCACGTTCGACGTGCCTGAGGGCGGCACGCTCATGGTGAAGGTCGGGCTCTCCGCCGAGAACGGCGTGGAGTCCGCGTGGAAGAACCTCACCGTCGAGATTCCCTCGTGGGATTTCGCGGACGTTCGCGCGAAGGCGACGGCCGCGTGGAACAAGGTGCTGGGCCGCGTGGCCGTGGGAGGCGACGCCGCGCAGAAGACGAGCTTCTACACCGCGCTCTACCACCTCTACATCCAGCCGAACAACCTGGCGGACGTCGGCGCGACGCCGTTCCACTCCACGTTCTCGTGCTGGGACACGTTCCGCGCCGCGCATCCGCTCTACACGATCCTCGTGCCGGAGCAGGTGGACGGGTTCGTCAACTCCATGCTCGAGCAGGGGCGCCGCACGGGATTCCTGCCAGTGTGGACGCTCTGGGGCAAGGACAACCAGTGCATGATCGGCACGCACTCGGTCCCCGCGATCGTCGACTGGTTCCTCAAGTCCCATGCGGGAGGGTCGCGCTCCTGCGCGACCGTCGATTGGGAGGCGGCCTACGCGCAGGTGAAGGACTCGCTCACCGTCAAGCACGACCACCGCCGCAAGGAGCGCTGGGACCTGCTCGACAAGTACGGCTACTATCCGTTCGACGAGATCAAGGGCGAGAGCGTTTCGCGCACGTTGGAGTGCGCCTACGACGACTGGTGCGCGGCGCAGTTCGCCGCCGCGCTCGGCAAGACGGAGGACGCGGCGTTCTTCTCGAAGCGCGCCGGCAACTGGTCCAACGTGCTCGATCGCACGATCGGCTTCGTGCGCGGGCGCGACACGAAGGGCAACTGGCGCGATCCGTTCGACCCGTTCAGGCTCGGGCACGGCGCCGGCACGGCCAACGACTTCACCGAGGGAAACGCCTTCCAGTACACGTGGCACGTGATGCAGGATCCAATGGGCTTCATCGCCGCGATGGGCGGCAGAGATGAGTTCGTGAAGAAGCTCGATTCCCTTTTCACGCAGCCGCAAAAGACGGAGGGCGCGGGATTCGTGCTGGACGTGACGGGCCTCATCGGGCAGTACGCGCACGGCAACGAGCCTAGCCACCATGTGGCCTACTTCTATCAGTTCGCTGGCCGTCCCGACCGCACGGCCGAGGTTGTGCGCGAAGTGTTCGACAAGTTCTACCTGCCGAAGCCGGACGGCCTCTGCGGCAACGACGACTGCGGGCAGATGAGCGCGTGGTACGTGTTCAGCGCGATGGGCTTCTATCCGTTCAACCCGTGCGGCGGCGACTACGTCATCGGCGCGCCGCAGGTGCCGAAGGTGGCGCTTCGCTTGGGGAACGGGGAACGGGGAATGGGGAACGGGGGGGCGGCGGGAGGGTCGCAACTTGTTGCGACCGCAAAGACGGTAGGGTCACGCGTCCCGCGTGACCGCACGTTCACCATCGTCGCGAAGAACTTCTCGAAGGAGAACAAGTACGTGAAGTCCGTGACGCTGAACGGCAAGCCGTTGGGCTCGTTCATCCTGAAGCATGCCGACATCATGGCCGGCGGCGAGCTCGTGTTCGAGATGTCGTCCTCTCCACGCTAACATCCCATTGCTGCCACCAACTAACATCTATCAACTACCAACTTAAGGAACAAGCATGTCGTTCTCATCTGATTTCCTGTTCGCGGCGGTTACGCTCTTCGGGGTGTTCTTCGTGCTTTGGTGCCTCTGGTCCCTGATGTGGGGCACGGTGCCGTTCTCCTCGAAAGCGCGCCAGAAGAAGGAGCGGAAGCTCGTGCTTGGCGCGGCGCAGACGTTCATCCTCTCGTACGAGGATCTGCCTGCCTACCGCGACGGCGGCGAGTTCGCCGTGCGGATGAACGACCTGCGCGCGGCATACGCGGCGAATGACGTGGCGGAATGCAAGAGCCTGCTGGAGTACCTCGATCCGCCTAAGAGCTGGGCGGCCGGACGCGAGTGGCTGGACATCCTGGTGGTGTCGATCTCGGTGGCGATGGCGTTTCGCGCCTACTTCTACGAGCCGTTCAACATCCCCACCGGCTCGATGCAGCCCACGCTCTACGGCAACCATTCCATATCCTGCTCGCCCAAGGAGGCGGACTTCTTCGACAAGACGCCGCTCAAATGGCTGAAGTGGATTGCGACTGGCGAGATGTACGAGCACTTCCAGGCGCCGTTCAGCGGCACGCTCCAGTTCCGTCCAACCAACACCGGCCACTACGACATGCGCGTCGTGAACGGCCTGACCGGCCGTACCAGCAAGCAGATGCTGGTGCCCACCGACGTGCTGCATCCGCACGAGACCGGAGACGGACCGTACCGTCAGCAGACGTTCGCCCTCCCGAACGGCCTTACGCACGGCAGCGTCGTAAGCGCAGGGCAGTCGCTCTGGAGCGGCAAGGTGGTGACGGGAGACTTCCTCTTCGTCAACCGCTGGCTATGGAACTTCCGCCACCCGCGCAGGGGCGACGTGATGATCTTCTCCACTACGGGCATCAAGGGACTCCAGCAGGGAACCCACTATATCAAGCGCATGACCGGCACGCCCGGCGAGACGCTGACGATAAAGGACGGGCATCTGGTGGTGGACGGCAAGGTGCCGATGGAGCCTCTTCGCATCCGCCAGATACAGAACCGCGAGAAGTGGCACGAGAAGGAATATCCGTACGCGGGTTACCGTCCGAGCGAGCGGGCCGACTACTCTATGCCCGGGCGCACTATCGCCTCTGAAGGCGACGAGGTGAAGCTGGGGCCGGACGAGTACTACGCATGCGGCGACAACTCTCCGTCCAGCTACGACAGCCGCTACTGGGGGCCTGTCCCCGCCGCGAACCTGCGCGGCATCGCCGGCGGAGTGTTTTGGCCGGTCATTAACCACAGGTGGGGGCCGATTGAGTGATTAGTGGAAACAACCATGACAACTTGTAAAAACAACTTTTGTTATCTGGGCGCAACTGCGCCCGGTTTCAAAAGCGCCGCGCGGTTACGCGGCGAGAAAGAAGATGTTGTTTTTACAAGTTGTTTCTGTTGTTTCCCAAAGAACTTGGAGAATGTTGCCAATGTGTAAGTGTTGCCAATGTGTAAGTGTTGCCAATTGTCAATGTTGCCAGTTACCAATGGAAATTGAGAAATGAGAATGGCAACATTGGATATTGGCAACACTTGGTCAAGTAGGTGTCGATTGGTGGGTGTATGGAGGCATATTTCCTGAGGCATGGGGAGACGGAGTGGAACCGGGAGCGGCGGATCCAGGGCTCCACGGAGTGGACCGACCTCACGGATGAGGGCGTGCGACTCGCCGAGGCCACGCGCGACGGCATGATTGCCGCAGGACTTTCCTTCGACCGGCTATATTCAAGTCCGTATCGGCGCGCTCTGCATACTGCGCAGATCATAGGTGCTGGACTAGGCCTGGAGCCGGTGGTCGATAGCCGGCTGCGCGAGATATCCTTCGGTCCGTACGAGGGTACGCGTTACGGGGAGGGGCTTTTCTCCGACGACAACATACGTGCATGCTTCATGGATCCTCCCGCTTACGTGGCCCGGGACGGCGCCGAACCGTTCGATGCGGTGGCTGTGCGCGTGCGCGAATTCATGGACGAGGTCCTTGTTCCTCTCTCGGGCACGGCCTCGCGCGTTCTCGTGGTTGCGCACGGCGGCGTGCTGCGCACGGTGCTGCGGCTTGTGGCGGGGTTGCCGCTATCCGGCTTCTGGGAGGGGCCGCAGCCCAACTGCTGCGCGCATGTCGTCGAGTTCGAGGGCTCCCGCGCGACCCTCAAGACCCGCGCGGCCACGTTTGCGCGCTGAATTCCGCGAAAATTATTTTTTCGTGGTATTGCGCTTTCCGCCGCGTTCGGTTATAATAGCGGCATGTTTTCCAAATTCAGAGGACTCTTTTCCACCGATATCGGTATCGATCTCGGCACGGCGAACTCCCTCGTGTACGCGAAGGACAGGGGAATCGTGCTGCGAGAGCCGTCCGTTGTCGCGATTGAGGAGGGGTCGAAGCGCGTGCTCGCTGTGGGCGACGAGGCGAAGCGCATGCTTGGCAGAACGCCTGGAAACATCATGGCCATCCGCCCGATGAAGAGCGGCGTCATAGCCGACTTCGACATCACGGAGGCGATGCTCAGCTATTTCATCAACAAGGTCTGCCCTAAGCGGTTCTGGAGCAAGTACGCCAAGCCGCGAGTTGTGATCGCCGTGCCCGGCGACATCACGGAGGTCGAGAAGCGCGCGGTGGAGGACGCGGCGCATGCGGCCGGGGTAGGAGAGGTTTTCCTGGTCGAGGAGCCCATGGCGGCGGCGATCGGGGTTGGCCTGCCGGTATCAGAGCCGGCGGGCAGCATGATTGTGGATATCGGCGGCGGCACGTGCGAGGTGGCGATCATCTCGCTTGCCGGCATCGTTCATTCGCGTAGCGTCCGTTCGGCGGGTGACGCCATGGACGTGTGCATCGTGAACCACATGAGGCGCGTCTACAATCTGCTGATTGGCGAACGCACCGCCGAGTCGATCAAGATGACGATAGGGTCCGCGTACCCGACGGGTCAGGAACAGACCATGGAGGTGCGCGGGCGAGACATTGTGTCGGGATTGCCGAAGACGATGACGATCTCTTCGGAGGAAATCCGTGACGCGCTCAACGAACCCGTTTCCAACATCGTGGACGCCGTGCGCAACACGCTGGGGAACTGCGCGCCTGAACTTGCGGCTGATTTGGTGGACCGCGGAATCGTGCTTTCAGGCGGCAGTTCGCAGTTGCGCGGGCTGGACAAGCTCCTCGCTCAGGAGACGGGACTGCCCGTGACATTGGCGGACGATCCCTTGTCGGCGGTGGCCGAGGGGACGGGCGTTGTGATGAGCGAACTCGATTTCCTCGCACGAAACAAGAGACGGTGACGGGGACGGCAATCCTTCCGTACTGAGGAAGGATTTTGAAAGGAACAACAGGAATAGTCATTGCTGCGGCCGCGTTGGGCGCGATAACGCTCATCGTGTGCGGCGTTCGCGGCACGGCGGCGGAGGCCGTATATCCTGTCGAGAACGGTCGCAACTGGTTCTCCCGTCACATCGGAACGCGTGTGCGCGGTCTGTTCACTCGCTTGGATCTTGCAGTCGAGAACCGTCGTCTCAAGGAGGAGAACGCGGCCCTTCGCATGGAGTTGGCGAGTAGGGGGAACGCCGCCAAGATGGAGGCTCCCCATGATGACGCCAGGGAGGTGGCGTTCTTGACCAACTGGATAGCGGCACCGGTGCTGAGCCGAAGCGGGACGGCAGGAGTGGGCGGATACCTGCGCGTCGGCAAGGGGTCGCTGGCTGGCGTCAAGCCCGGAGCGACCGTGGCCGTGCCGGAAGGTCTGGTGGGGCGTGTCCTCACGGTCACTCCCCACACTTGCGACGTGCGGCTCGTAATCGATCCTGCCATGCGCGTCTCGTGCGAGATCGAGTCGCCCGACCCCTCGTTCGGTCCCATCTACGGCATCCTCTACGGCGGGGGCGCCACGTGCGTCGCAGCCGAGGCCGACGCGTCCATACTCTATGTCGTCAATCCTTTTCGCATTCGCCACCTGCAGCAGCGGCCCGACCTGCCGCCGCGCGCCAAGATCATCACTAGCGGACTCGGCGGGGTCTTCCCGCGCGGTCTTGTTGTCGGCTTCCTGCTTGACGGACAGAGCGCAGACGATACAAGGCTGGAGCGAGAAGGCGACGTGATATCCGCCGTAAACTTCCCCGCACTGGAAAGCGTGTTCATCCGCCGTGAAGACTGACCATGTCCAGATTGTCTTTCTCGCGATAGGCCTGATCCTGCTAGCTGCGCTGCAGGACATGGTTCCGCCGTTCTGCGGGGCGAAGCCGCCGTTCCTGCTGGTGTTCGCGCTCTACGTGGCTCTTACCGCCTCGGGCCGAACGCAACGTAGCCGCAAGGGGGCACGTCCCGTTACGCGCTGGATATGGACGGCATGCGCCGCAGGCTACCTCGTCGAGGCGCTGAGCGGACTGCCGCTCGGATGCTGCATCGGCTTCATGCTTCCGGTCTGCGCCATCGTGCGCTTCCTGCTCAGGACCGGCGAAGAAGTCCAGTCGTCCGCATCGCTTGGGCTAGTCGTAGCCGCGGTCTTTGCGCCGCTGCAGGAAGCCTGGCTTAGCGCCTGGGGCACGTACGGGGGAGGTTCTGCTTTCGTGCGCTTCGTGGCGAGCGCGCTTCCCGCGGCCGTAGCCGGTGCGATCCTCTTCTCGATCCTGCCGAAGATCGAGCGATTCGCCGGTTTGCGAGAGGAGGTGGAGGGATGAGGGTCTCCGCGTGGTTCATCGTCGGGCTGGGATGCCTGTTCCTCTTTGCCTTCTCGGTGTTGGGCGTCACTCTCTACCGCCTGCAGACCGTGAAGGCCGGCGAGTTCGCCGAGGTGGAGACCACGCAGACCACGCGTCGCATCGGCATCCCTGCGCAGCGCGGCCGCATCCTCGACCGTTCGGGACACGTGCTGGCGGACTGCCGCCCCAGCCGCTGCATAGTCTGCAACCTGGAAGAGCTGCAGCAGCGCGGCAACTGGTCCAACACCGTCAACGCCGTCGACGCGGCGGTGGACGCCCTCGCGTCCGCGCTCGGCCTGGAACGAGCGGTAACGCGCGAGCAGGTGGCTCGCCATGTGGCGCGCGCGAGCGCGCTTCCGCTCACAGTGTGGCGCGATCTCGACGAACGGACCTTCGCCCGGTTCGCGGAGCGAGCTGACGGATTCCCTGGGTTCGAGCTGGCGGTGCGCGCCGAGCGGCGCTACCCGTACGGCACGCTGGCGGCACACGTGATCGGCTACACCGGGCGCGGCCGTCCGGGCGGCGACGAGCCTTCGGTCGCGCAGGAGGCCGGCGCGCGCGAGGCGCACTTCTTCGAGGAGCTGGAGATGAAGGGGCGCAAGGGCGTGGAGGGATTCTACAACCGCTACCTCGCAGGATTCCCGGGCCAGCGCTTCCAGCTCGTGGACGCGCGCGGGTTCCGTCCGCGCAAGCGCGCCGGCAAGGAGCTGGCCGACGCGGCGGCAGACGACGTGGCGCCGGCGGACGGGCTTGACCTTGAGCTGACGCTCGACATAGACATACAGGCCGAGCTTGAGCGTCAGCTTGCCGATGTCACCGGCGCCGGCGTGGTGCTGGATCCTCGCGACGGCGCGGTGCTTGCCATGGCGTCGGCGCCGACATTCGACCCCAACACGTGCATCCCGCACCTGACTCCTGACGTCTACGCCTCGCTCACGAACGCGCCGGCCAAGCGCGGGCAGAACCGCGCCATTTCCGAGTCCTACGCTCCAGGCTCAACGTTCAAGCCCATCACGGCGCTCGCCGCGCTGGCGACCGGCTGGCTGCCGGACGACGAGTACGACTGCGTAGGGGTATACCAGCTCGGAGAGTGGAAGCTCCGCTGCTGGGACTACTACGGCCATGGCCCGCTCAACCTGCGCCAGGCGCTGGAGCAGAGCTGCAACACGTTCTTCTGCAACATCGGCTCGGCGATCGGCACGAACGCGCTTATAGAGGCAGCCCACGACTTCGGCCTCGGCTCGTGCACTGGCATCGACATCGGCGGCGAGACGCCGGGGGTGGTGCCGGACGAGACATGGAAGCGGACGTACTACAACGAGCCATGGTATCCGGGCGACACGTGCCAGATGTCCATTGGGCAGGGCATGCTGCTTGTGACGCCGCTGCAGATGGCGGTTGTGGCGGCTGCGTTGGCGAACGGCGGGACGGTGGTGAAGCCGTATCTGCACAAAAAAAGCGGAGCAGAGAGCGGGCGGCGGGTGCCGTTCTCTGAAGACAGCATCGAGCTTGTGCGGCAGGGGATGCTAGACGTTGTCCTGCATGGTACCGGCAAGAAGATCGCGAGCGGACTTGCGGTCACATGCGCAGGCAAGACCGGCACTGCGGAGATCGGCAAGGGCGAGATGCGCCGCAAGAACACGTGGGTGATCGCCTTCGCTCCGTTCGAGAAGCCGACTGTGGCAATCGCCATGGTGGTGGAGCGCGGCGAGTCCGGCGGCAAGACCGTTGCGCCTCGTGTCAACGCCGTGTTCTCGAGGATATTCGGGCGCAAGGAAGGAGGGCAGCGGCTGTGAGGGCCTTCCTCTCCAAGTACCTGCGCATCGACGTGACGATGCTCGCGTGCATGCTCGTGCTGGTGTACATGGGCGTGCGGCTCATCCAGTCGGCCGGCGGGGCGCGCACATCCGCCGCCTTGAACGACCTCTGGACGGTCCACGCCTGGACTGCCGCCATCGGCTTCGTGGTCTATGCGGTCCTGACGGTGGTAGACTACAGGAAGCTCCTGGACTGGTGCGCCGGCCCGGTCTTCGCGGTCGCGTGCGCCATGCTGGTGGCCGTGCTGGCCTTCGGGGCGGTACGCTACGGCGGCAGGCGCTGGCTGTGGTTCTTCCAGCCGAGCGAACTCGCGAAGCTGGCGGTGATCGTTCTTCTGGCCCACGTGTACGGAAGACCGACGGACGAGGAGGTCGCGCCGCGTCGCTTTGGCTGGCGCGGGGGACTGTGCGGACTGGCGATCTTCGGCGTGCCGGCCGCGCTGATCCTCGCGGAGCCGGATCTGGGGACGGCGCTTGTGCTTGTCCCTACGGCGTTCATCATGTTGCTCGCAGCGCGCGTCTGGACGAAGGCGCTGGTGACGATCCTGCTGACGGGACTGCTGGTTGCTGGGCTGATGCTGGGCACCGTGTACGTGGCCGAGCGGCAGTCCCGGCCCGAAGACAAGGCGCGGATCTACAGCCGCATCCCGCTCAAGGAGCATCAGCTCAAGCGCTTGCGCGTGTTCCTGTTCCCGGACAGGGACATCCACGGCGACGGCTACAACCTGCGGCAGGCCCGCATATCGATCGGGTCTGGATCGTGGTGGGGGAAGGGCCTTGGCAAGGGGGCGCTGAAGCAGCTCGGCTACCTGCCGCCAGCTGTCTCCATGAACGACTTCATCTTCGCCGTGCTTGCCGAAGAGCTGGGGTTCATGGGATGCCTGAGCCTCCTGCTGCTCTATCTGGGGATACTGCTGTCTGGCCTGCGCGTGGCGTGGCGATGCCAGGATGACAGAGGACGGCTACTGGCGATAGGCATATGCACGCTTGTGTTTTCACACGTCTACGTGAACATCGCGATGTCCATCGGACTCATGCCGATCACGGGCCTGCCGCTGCCGCTGGTCAGCGCGGGGCGCACGTTCCTCGTCGTCATCATGGCGGCGCTCGGGCTTTTGCAGAGCGTGGCGGTGCATGGAGGAGCCGAAGAATGAGAATTTTAGGACAAAGGACAAAAGACAATGGACAGAGGTTTTATCCTTTGTCCTCTGTCCTCTGTCCTTTGTCCTGTCATACAACTTATTAACCTCTTAAAGGAGAAAAGAAAATGGCTATAGGAATCAAGGCGATAATCGAGACGGTGGCGGGAACCATCACCGACTGGTTCAAGAAGAAGACGCTCAAGCGAGAGATAGTCGTCAACGTCGAAAAGCTCGAGACGCGCGTTGCCGTACTTGAGAACGACAAGCTCGAGGAGTACATGGTGGAGCACCCAGAGGAGGAGCGTCTCGTCGGGTCGGTCTTCCGCGGCGTCGTCCAGAACCTGGAGGACGACCTGCAGGCGGCGTTCGTCAACATCGGGCTCAAGAAGAACGCGTTTCTCCACTACTGGGACATGACTCCTGACGCTGAGGCGTTCCTTGACGAAATAGACCTCGACGACGATGATGATGACGACGAGGACGAGAAGCCCGCCAAGAGCGGCAAGGGCCGAGGGAAGGGCGGCAAGGGGAAAGGCGGCAAGAAACGCCGCTCAAACCGCCTCACGAACGAGCAGATCCACGAGATGTTCAAGCCTGGCACGCCCATCACCGTGCAGGTGACGAAGGATCCGATCTCGACGAAGGGGCCGCGCGTGACCGCGAACCTCTCCATCCCCGGCCGCTATCTCGTCATGATGCCCGGCGCAGGCACGCGCGGCGTCTCGAAGAAGATTGGAGACGATGCGGAGCGCAAGCGGCTGAAGAAGATACTCGACCGTCTGCCAATCCCCGCCGAGGTCGGCATCATCGCGCGCACGGCTGCCTCGGGCGCCACGCCGAAAGCGATCGCGCGCGACCTGCGGAACCTGCTGGAGGAGTACAACGAGCTCCAGCACAACGTGAAGACGCGCCTCGCGCCGTGCTGCGTATTCCAGGAGCCGGGCCTCGTGGAGCGCGTCGTTCGCGACTGGCTCACGGAGGACATCGAGTGCGTGGTGATCGACGACGAGAAGACCTTCGACGAGATGCGCGAGGTGACGAGCAAGATCTCCCGCCGCGCCCGCAACAAGCTTCGCCGCTACGACGGTCCGCTCAACATCTTCGACCACTTCGGCGTGGAGAAGCAGCTGGGCGCCGCATTCCGCCGCCAGGTGCGGCTGAAGTCTGGCGGGTACCTCGTGATCGACGAGACCGAGGCGCTCATCGCCGTGGACGTGAACACGGGCCACCACAAGAGCAAGGGGACGGGCAAGGATGCGCAGGAGCAGGCGATCCTCGAGGTGAACAAGGAGGCCGTGGTGGAGGTGGCGCGCCAGCTGCGGCTGCGCAACATCGGCGGCCTCGTGGTGCTTGACCTGATCGACATGAAGAGCATGAAGCACCAGCGTCAGGTCGTCAAGGAGCTGAAGTCCGCGCTGAAGCGCGACCGAGCGAGGACGCGCGTGCTCAACATCTCCGATCTTGGCCTGCTCGAGATGAGCCGCCAGCGCCACGAGAAGTCCATCCTCTCGAAGCTCAGCTCCGCCTGTCCGTGTTGCCACGGCTACGGGCACGTGAAGAGTCCGCTCGCCATCTCGATCGAGCTGCAGCGCCAGCTCACCACGCTCCTCAGGAAGAGCGAGGAGGAGAAGCGCCCGTTCGTGCCGAAGATCGTGATATCCCCGGCGGTGATGAACCGTCTGCGCACGGAGGACGCGCAGATCCTCGCCGAGCTGCAGGCGAAGTTCAGCACGAAGCTGACGTTCGTTTCCGAGCTGCATCGCCACCCCGAGTCCTATTCCATACTGGACGCGGAGTCGGGGCAAGTGCTATACTCTTCCGGCGGCCCGACGACCACCATGTGAAAAGGAACCCGACATGAGACAGACACTTGCCACCATCCTGGTACTTTGCGCGGCGATTGCGCAGGCGCAACTTCTCGAGTCCCTGCTCTACGGACCGGAGAACGTTGAGGAGGCCAGCAGGAAGACTCCGCAGGAGCTCGTCGTTCGCGGAGAATACATGTCGGCCAGCCGCGCCACCGGCGAACTTGTCGCCAGCGGCAGGGTCGAGGCAGTCGCAAGCCCGTACCGTTTTCGCGCCGACAGCATCAGCCGAAGCGCGGACGGCTTCTACAAGCTAAGCGGCAATACGCTGATGACTACCTGCACGAACGATGACAGCTGCCTCCACTGGTGCCTGTCCGGCGAGTTCGCGTACCGCGAGCAGCATTCGGCCACGGTCAAGGACGCCTGGGTCCGCCTGTGGGACATCCCCGTGCTGTGGGTGCCATACTGGTACTATCCGCTGAACACCGACTACGGCTTCCGGTTCATGCCGGGCTACACGTCGCGCTGGGGCGGCTACATTCTCACAGGATACGTCTATGACCTCATAAACGAGGGCAAGCCCGATAGCGCCTCCCTCGGAGGTTCCACCTATGCCGACTACCGAACCAGGAACGGGTTCGCGGTGGGCCAGACTCTGCGCTGGAACCTCAAGGAGTTCGGCGTCGGCAAGATCAAGGCGTACAATGCCTGGGACATGAACTACGACAAGTACGAGCACCGCTGGAACGACGACAGGCACCGTTACCGCAACTGGGGCAGCGACGTGGACCGCGAGCGCTACCGCATAGTGTTCGACCACAATGCCGACATCACCGAGCGCGACGCGATGCGTATCCACGCCGTATACCTCTCCGACTCGTGGGTCATGCGCGACTTCTTCCAGAGGGACGAGCGCGGCGAGAGCATTCCCGCCAACGAGGCGGCATACGAGCATCGCGAGAACAATTGGGCATTCGGCGGCTCCGTGTCCGGCCCCATCAACGACTTCTTCGGCGGAACAGCGCGCCTTCCGGAAGGCTGGCTGGCGATCTCGCCACAGCCGATCTGGGACCTGCCCGCAAACTACGAATCGCAGACTCGCGCCGGCTACCTGAACCGCGACTATGCCAAATACCCTGGAGCCTCTGACGCCATGTTCCGCTACCTCCCGTACCTTGGCCCAGATGGCCGCGGCGCAGACTATCAGGCGTTCCGTGCCGACACCGCGCACCGCGTCACGATGCCGTTCAAGATGCTGGACGTCATAGCCGTCGTGCCACGCGTGACATATCGCGGCACATACTGGAGCGACAGCGGCAACGCACGTGCGCTGCTCATCGACGAAGGCGGCCGCAGCGTCGCCTCCGGCGACGCCATATACCGCAACATCGGCGAGTTTGGCTTCACGGCCAGCGCTCGCGGCAGCGCTTGGCTCTCCGAGCGCTGGCGCCACACGGTGGAGCCGTACCTCGACTACTCCTATCAGGCCGTGGAGACGGCCAACGGCCGTTCGCGCCGCGCATATGTCTTCGACAGCTACGACGGTGCCACCGAGTGGCTCGACCAGTTCGGGTTTGAGGGGCGCGGACTTCCCTACAACTGGCACGGCATCCGTCCCGGCATCAGGAACTTCTTCCGGCGCACGGACGACGACGGAAACTCGCACGCCGTCCTCGACACCGACATATACGCGGCCATTCCCTTCGAAAGCTACAGCCGCTACGGGAACGACGCCGGCGTGTGGCACGGCTACGCGAAGGACAACGACGATCCGCACTACAACAAGCGCGGGAACGTCGTGCCTGGTGCGCGCGTTCGCCTCAACCCCACCAAGAAGACCTCGTTCGGCACACGCGTGGAGTACGACACCGACTCCGACAAGGTAGCCTACGCCGACGTCATC
>CACWSW010000010.1 GCA_902763655.1 uncultured bacterium | reverse complement strand
TCGCGCGCCGTCGCGTAGAGGTCGCAGTACCCCTTCTCCGCCGCCGCGTGGATCATCGAGTATTCGCCGGAGACGTTGTACGCCATCACGGGCAGCAGCGAGCGGGCTGCGACCTCGCGGATCAGGTCGAGGTAGAAGAGCGCAGGCTTCACCATGAGCGCGTCCGCGCCCTCCGCCTCGTCGAGGAGCGATTCGCGTATCGCGGTGCGCGGGTCGCGGAAGCTGGCCTGGTAGCCCTGCCTGTCGCCCTTCGACGGAGCGGAGTTCTCGGCGTCGCGGAACGGACCGTACATCTGCGAGGCGAACTTGGTGGAGTAGGAGATGAGGAGAGTCTTCTTGAAGCCTTCCTCGTCGAGCGCGTGCCGGATGGCGGCGATCTGGCCGTCCATCATCGCGCTCGGCGCAACGCCGTCCGCACCGGCCCGCGCGTGGCTGACGGCCACGCGCGCGAGCATCTCGCAAGCGGCGTCGTTGTCGATGTCGCCGTCGGCGTCGTGCGGACCGCAATGCCCGTGCGCCGTGTACGCGCAAAGGCACACGTCCGTGAGGATCACCAGGTCCGGATATGCGGCTCGCAGCGCGGGGATCGCACGCTGCACAGCGCCGTGCGGATCTTCCGCTGGCGAACCGATCTCGTCCTTGCCTTCGCCCTCGTGCTGGCCGAATAGCAGCACGGACCTCACGCCCTGCGCGACGACCGGCGCAAGCGCCTTCACGAGCTCGTCGGCGGAATAGCGGAACTGGCCGGGCATGGAGCCGATCGCCTCTTTTCGTCCCGTTCCCGGCACCACGAACACCGGCCAGATGAACTTCTCCGGACCAGGCGCGGGCATCGCGAACATGTCGCGGATCGCCGCCGTCCGCCTGAGCCTGCGCAATCTCACTTCAGGATAGCCGTCCATTCGAAACCTCCTACTTCGCGAGCCAGTTCACGTGGTTGTCGGGCAATATCTCGAGGACCTTGTTGGCGATCAGCGCCACGGCCGTCGCCTCGGCGTTCGGCACCTTCAGGTGCACGAGCGTGTTGAGGAGCTTCTGGCGCGAGCCGGGCGCCATCTTCCTGAGCCGAGCCATCTGCTCGTCCGTGAGGTCTATTGTCGGCTTCTTGCGGGATGTCCGCTTGCGCGGCTTGGCCGGCGGCTTCTCCTCGTCAGGCGTGACCGGCTCCGCCTCGGCCGCCACGGCGGGGGGCTCCGCGGCGGGCGGCGTTTCAGGAACCGGCGCCGGCTCTGGCGCGGCTGCAGCCTTCGACGCCTTGCGGCCACGCTTCTTTGCCGGAACCGGCTCTGATGCGGCCGGTTCGCCGGAGACCGTAGCCTTCTCCTCTGCGCCCTTTTCCGGCGGCGGAGGATCGGCGGGCGTCGCGGGCGGTGGCGGAATCTCCGCCGCCGCCACCTTCCCTCCGCAGAGGTCCATCACCGTCTGCGGGGATTCCTTGACGTCATAGTCGAGGCCGTCGCCGCCCGGGACGACGATCGATCCTCCGTCCTTCCGGCCCTCGACCGTGACGATGAATTCCGGGTTGATCCAGATCGGCCGCCCGTCTGTTCGCGTAAGCTCGATGAACATTCGCCTTCTCCTGTCGACCTACTTGTCCTTCACGCCGCCGAAACGGTCGGCGTCCTTGATTGTCGGCGCCGTCTCCGAGAAGGCGAAGTCCTTGCCCGGGATGATGGCGTTGAGGACAATGCCCATGAGCGCGCCCACGGCAAGGCCGGAGAGCGATATCTTGAGCGAGCCGACCGTGAACGCGATCGCTCCAGCCTTCGAGAACGAGATGCCTAGCGTGAGGACGAGAATGAGCGCCGCGATCAGCATGTTGCGGCTCTTCCCCAGGTCGACCTGGCTCTCCACGAGGTTGCGCACGCCCACCGCCGAGATCATGCCGTAGAGGATGAACGACACGCCGCCGATCGTCGCGCCGGGGATCGTGCCGATGAACGCGGAGAACTTCGGGCAGAACGAGACGAGGATCGCGAGGCAGGCGGCGATGCGGATGACGCGCGGGTCGTACACGCGCGAGAGCGAGAGGACGCCCGTGTTCTCGCCGTACGTCGTGTTCGCCGGCGCGCCGAAGAGCGAGGCGAGGCACGTGGCGAGGCCGTCGCCGAGCATCGTGCGGTGCAGGCCGGGGTTCTCGAAGAAGTTGCGCTTCACCGTGGAGGAGATGGCCGAGACGTCGCCCACGTGCTCCATGATGGTGGCGAACGCGAGCGGGAAGACGATGGCGATCGCGCTCACGATCTTGCCCCAGTCGGGATTCGACAAGAGCGGAAACACCGTGTTCTCCATCTTCACCGGAAGACCTATCCACGCGGCATCCGCCACCGCCTTGTAGCTGATCGCGTCGCACCAGCCGAAGCTGCCGAAGATGACGGCGGCGAGGTACGAGGCGATGACTCCCATCAGGATCGGGATGATCTTGAACATGCCGCGCCCGAATATCGAGAACACGATCACCGTGACGATGGCGACGATCGCGACCGGCCAGCTGGTCGTGCAGCTGTTGATGGCGACCGGCGCGAGGACGAGACCGATGCCGATGATGATCGGCCCCGTCACGACCGGCGGAAAGAACTTCATCACCGTTTTCACTCCGCACGCCTTCACGAACCCGGCCACGACGAAGTAGACGAGCGAGGACGAGGCGACGCCGAGGCAGGCGTACTGGAGCATGACGGTCTTAGAGCAGTCCTCGTACCCCGCCGTGCCAGCGAGGCCCGCAAGCGCGAAGTAGCCCGCGAGGTAGGCGAACGACGAGCCGAGGAACGCCGGCACCATCCGCTTCGTGACGAGGTGGAAGAGGAGCGTGCCGATGCCCGCCCACAGCAAGGTGGCGCTGGGCGAAAGGCCCGTGAGGATCGGCACGAGGATCGTCGCGCCGAACATCGCGAACATGTGCTGGACGCCGAGCACGCCCATCTTGGGCAGCCCCAGCGTGCGCGCATCGTAGACCGCATCGGACGTCTGCAGCCTCCCGCGCAGCCCGGCTATGGCCTTCGCCAGCTCGGCGGATTCCTCGTCGGTGACGATGCCGTCCTCGGCGATCGCCACGAGCAGCTTCTCGAGAGCCGCCAGATCGGGATCCTTCCCGGCGAACGGATGTACGAGGCCGATGAGAGCCCTCGTCTCGCTTATGTCCGCCCTTCCGTCCGCGAACGTGAACCGCTCGGCTGCCGTAATCAGCTGCGAGAGCGTCCATGCGCTTTCTGAATTCTGTGTTGCCATAGTCGATTCTCCTTGAAAAAGCCGATGTGCCGATTATACCAAATATCCCCCTGCGCGCCTAGCCCCGCAGCCGCTGCCGGAACGCGCGCGGAGTGCAGCCGAAGGCGCGCCTGAAGACCGCCGCGAGATAGCCGGAGTTGCAGAATCCGATGGCGCGCGCGATGGCGGCGATCGGCTCGTCGCCGTTGGAGAGCAGCAGCTTCGCGCGGGCCAGGCGCTCGCGCAGGATCTCGTCGCCCACGGAATGGCCCAGGTGCGCGGCGAACAGACGGTCCAGCCGCACGCGCGGAACGCCGAGCGCGTCCGCGAGCTGCGCCGCGCCGAAGGTGTCCGCCAGATGCTCCTTTATGTGCAGGAGCGCACGGCGGACGGTCGCGTCGGAAACGGCCATCACGTCCGTCGACTGGCGCGCCACCACTCCACGCGGCGGCACAAGCACCGGCTCGTCCGGCGGCGGTTCGCCGTCCATGAGGCGCTCTAGCAGCGCGGCGCCCTCGTAGGCCGCCCGCTCCAGGTCGTGCCCCACGGACGAGAGCGGCACCGCCTGGTTCTCGCACACCACGGTGTCGTCACCGATGCCCATCACCGCCACCTCCTCCGGCACGGAGATGTTCGCCGCTAGGCAGGCGGAGAGGACGCGCGCCGCGTCTGCGTCGTCGTACGTGAGCACCGCGAGCGGCTTGGGCGCCTGCCTGAGCGCCTGGCCGAGAAGGCGCGTAAAGAGCCGCCAGTCGTCGAAAGTCTCGGGCGTAGTCTTCTCCGCGAGCACCCACTTGATCGGCGGCTCGCCCGGCCATGCGGACGCGAACCCGCCGTAGCGGAGCGCGTGGACGTGCGTCCAGATGGTAGAGTACCACGCCGCGTTGCGGAAGTGCCGGCCGAGAAAATGCTCGGCCGCCGCGCGGCCGGCGGCGGCATGGTCGCCGGTGACGCGCGGGATGCGCACGTCGGGCCGCTGGAACGTGAGATCGACCACGGGAATGTGCCGGCGGCGGAGCTTGCGCACGTATTCCACCGTCTCCTCGTTCGCGCGCAGCGTCACAAGCGCGCCGTCGCCCGTCCAGCCGCGCGGCAGGCGCGCGAGACGGTCCTCGATCATGAGATGCCACCCGTGCGTGCGCGCGAAGCGGGCTATGCCCTCCAGGCGAGGCGGGTAGGCGGGCGAGACTAGCAGGAGTACGCTGCGCTGCCGCATGGCTCCCCTCAGATGCGGTTGTCCCAGTTCTTGAACACCACTTCCTGCCCGTTGGCGCGGATGGCGGCGTAGACGTCGTCAGGCGCGCGGCCGTCCGTGAGCGTGAACTGCGCCACGTCCTTGTCCGCCAGCACGGCATAGCCACCGGGCGTCACGCGCGAGCCGGCGCTCATGTTGTCCGCCGCCACCTGCACGATGTAGTCGCGGAACGCCGGCGCCTCGCGAGTGGAGACGGTCATGCAGCATTCCGGAAAGGCTATGCGGAAGGCGAGCATCATCAGGTCGAGGTCGCGGTCGTCCACGGGAAACTCGGGCTGGAACCCGCCCTCCGTGGGACAGAAGCGCGGGAACGCGAACTGGACCTTCGACTGCCAGCACTCCTTCATGAGGTACCACGCGTGCGCGGCGAGCGAGGCGGCCTCGGTCCGCCACGGCACCAGACCCAGCAGGAACGCCACGCCGAGCGTGCGGAAGCCAGCGCGCCCCGCGCGCAGCTGCGTCCAGAGGCGGTTCTCGTAGTTGCTCTTCGGCCCGGCGGGATGGAAGAACTTGTAGCGCTCCTGGTCGTACGTCTCCTGGAAGCAGGTGAGCCCCTCGTACCCGGCGGCGAAGAGGGTGCGGTACGCGTCCTCGGTCTGCGGCGCCACCTCCAGCGCGAGGTAGGAGAACATCTTCTTCAGGAGCCGCCCCACCTCGGCGAGGTGCTCGACGGTGTTGACGCGCGGGTCCTCGCCCGCGACCACGAGCAGCGAGTCGATGCCGCTGGCGCGGATTGCCTCCGCCTCTCGGCGGATCTCGTCGAGCGAGAGGTTGCGGCGCACGGTTCCCGTGTGCTGGATGCGGAAGTCGCAGTAGCGGCAGGAGTTGATGCAGGTGTTGCCGATGTAGAGCGGCGCGTACACGCTCACCGTCTTGCCGTAGTAGCGGCGGCGCGCCTTCCGCGCCCGCTCGCGCATCGCGTCCATGAACGGATACGCCGCCGGCGAGATGAGGTTAAGGAGGTCGAAGAAGCCCAGCCTGCCGCGCCCGAGCGTGCCCTTCACCATCGCTGGCGTCGCCTGCGCGATGTAGGCCTCGACTTCATCCTTCGAATACTTCAGAAGCGGAAACATCTTCTATTGTCCTCAGAAAGATGCACAGGTGGCGGCCCATCAACCCTTATGCGCCCGCCAGCGCCGCCTCGGCGCGGTGGAGAAGGTCGCGGTTCTTCTCGACGAGCTGCGGCTTCTTCTTGAAGGACGCGCAGAGCGCGGTCTCGAGATGCTCGTCGTCGAGGCCCGTGGCCTTGAATGCGCGGAGCGCGGCGAGCATCATCGTGTTGGCAGCCTTCGGCACGCCGAAGTCCTCGGCCATCTTGATCGCGGGTACCTGGTAGAGCTTGACGCCCTCGGGCGGGTGCTTCGTGATCGGCACGGTGGAGTCCACGATCACGATGCCGCCCCTTTTCACGTCGCCCACGAACCGCTCGTACGACGGCTGGTTCATGCACACGAGCACGTCGGGATGCTCCACCGTCGGCGAGCCGATCGGCATGCCGCTCACCACCACCGAGCAGGACGCCGACCCGCCGCGCTGCTCCGGCCCGTACGACGGGAACCACAGCGTGTGGCGCTTCTGGAGGCGCGCGGCCTCCGCCACGCATATGCCGAGCGAGAGGATGCCCTGTCCGCCGTAGCCGGCGAACTTGAACCTGCGCTCGGGCACGGACGGATCGTCCACGGCCGGCGGCGCGTCGACTCCGTCCGGAACGCCGAAGAGCTCCGCGCAGGAGGAGAACCGGGGAACGGGCTTGACGGCGAGGGTTGCCGACACGGGAGGGACGCGCTCCTGCGCGTCCGCGCCTCCTTCGGTCGCGCAGGAGCGCGACCCTCCCACGCCCTTCTCCGCATCGCGGAAGACGCCGAGCGGGAACTCGGCCTCCATCTCGTTCATGCAGAACTCCGCCGCCTTGAGCGGGTTCATGCCGAAGTTGGTGGGGCATGGCGCGAGGATCTCGAGGAGCGCGTAGCCCTTGCGGTCGCGCTGTATCTCGAACAGGCGCTTGATGGCCTGCTTGCACTGCATGATGCGCTTCGTGTCGGCCACCGAGACGCGCGCCACGTACACGGGCGCCTGGAGCTGGCTGAACACCTCGCAAACGTGGAGCGGGTGGCCAGTGAGCGCCGGGTCGCGCCCGAACGGCGTGGTGGTGGTCTTCTCGCCCTCCAGCGTGGTGGGGGCCATCTGGCCGCCGGTCATGCCGTAGAGGGAGTTGTTGATGAAGATGCAGCCAAACTTCTCGCCGCGCGAGGCGGCCTGGAAGGCGTTGTTGAAGCCGATCGCGCCGAGGTCGCCGTCGCCCTGGTAGGCGATCGTGACGGCGTCGGGGCGCGCGCGGCAAACGCCAGTGGCGGCGGCCGAGGCGCGTCCGTGGGCGGCCGAGATGTGCGCGGCGTCCCAGTAGTAGTAGGTGAACACGCCGCAGCCGACGGGATCGACGAAGATCGTGTTGTCCTGAAGGCCCATCTCGGCGCAGCACTCGGCCACGAGCTTGTTCACGATCCCGTGCCCGCATCCGGCGCAGTAGTGCGTCACGCGCGTGTCCTTCCCGCTCCGCGGGAACTTCTGATACATTCCTTTTTGCTCGATCGTCTTCATCTCACTTCCCCAGAATCATCTTCGCGGCCTTGACGGCATCATCGACGGTCACGACCTGTCCGCCCATGCGGTGGATCATCATCACGTTCGCGGCCTCCGCGCCCAACCCGCTCTTCGCGAGGTTGAGGCGAACGTCGTCCGCGAACTGCCCGGCGTCCAGCTCGATCGTCATGATCTTGCGCCCCTTCGCGGCGGCGGCAAGACGTTCGCGCGGGAACGGGTTGAGGGAGATCGGACGGAACACGCCCACCTTCAGCCCCTTGCGGCGCAGGGTCTCCGCCGTGGTGCGCGCCACGCGGCTCGCGATGCCGAACGCCACGATGACCAGCTCCGCGTCGGCCGCGAGGTACGTCTCCGCCATCGCGTCGGCCGCCATGTCCTCGTACTTGCGCTGGAGGTGGTCGTTGAACACCTCCTGCGCGGCGGCGTCGAGGAAGATGGACTTCACGAGGTTCTGGCGCGTCTTCGCCTCGCCCTGCGCGGCCCAGTCGGAGAAGTCGGGACGCGGCAGCTCCTCGTCCGGCAGCGTCACGTTCTCCATCATCTGCCCCTGGAGGCCGTCCGCAAAAACGACCGCCGGCGTGCGCCACTTGGCGGCCATCTGGAACGCCTTGATGGTGAGGTCGCACATTTCCTGCGCGCTCGCGGGGGCGAGCGTGAAGGTCTGGTAGTTGCCGTGTCCGCCGCCCTTCACGGCCGGCGTGTAGTCGCTCTGCTCGGGGTAGACGTTGCCGAGGCCGGGCCCGGCGCGGTTGATGTCCACGATCACGGCGGGCAGCTCCGCGCCCGCGAGGTAGGAGATGCCCTCCTGCATGAGGGAGAATCCGGGGCCGCTCGTCGCGGTCATGCACAGCTTGCCCGCGCCCGCGGCGCCGAACATCATGTTGACGGAAGCGGTCTCGCACTCCGCCTGGACGAACGTGCGCCCGAGCATCGGGAACCACTTCGCCGCCCCGTGCGCGATCTCGCTCGCAGGGGTGATCGGATAGCCGAAGTAGAGGTCGCACCCCGCGTACAGGGCGCCCATCACAACGGCCTCGTTGCTCTTCACGAACTTAGTCATCGCAACCCTTCACTCTTCACTCTTAACTCTTAACCCTTAACTCTTAACTACCCGAAGGGCATACGGTTCCGGGCAGTTGTAGAAGCAGATGCCGCACCCGATGCAGCCCTCGCCGACATAGCCGACGGGCTTGACGCCCATCTTGTTCAGCGTAGACTTGAGTTCCAGGCACTTGCGGGGACAGGCCGCCACGCAGCGCCCGCATCCCTTGCAGGAGTCCTCTTCTATCTCGGGGTGGCTCGCCACTCCATTTCCTTCTTCAGACATACTATACCTCGCAAAAATTGAGCAGATATTATATCATTTCCCCGGCGCTTCGGGCAAATCCGCCAGAACGCAGAGAAACAGCGAAAAGACTGCAGGATTGGCTAGTTACAGGTTGGCGAACGGGTTGCAGGTAAAACCGCCTGGCGAACGGTGCGGATGGCTGTCGCCGCGCCGGTCCGGACGGCCCCCGCCGCCAGAGCCGCCGCCGCCCGGCCTGCGCGGCGCGGACGAGCTGCGGGCGCTCAGGCTCACGCGGTTGCGCGCCTTGTCGACGCCGATCACGCGCACCTTGATGCGGTCGCCCGCCTTCACCACCTCCGCCGGGTCGCGGATGAAGCGGTCGGCCAGCTCCGAGACGTGCACGAGACCGTCCTGGTGGATGCCGATGTCCACGAACGCGCCGAACGCGGTCACGTTCGTCACCACGCCCTCGAGCGTCATGCCCTCGTGAACGTCGTCGATCGTCGTCACGTCGTCGCGGAAGGCCGGCTTCTCGAATACGGCGCGCGGGTCGCGCCCGGGTTTCTTCAGCTCGGAGACGATGTCCTTCAGAGTAGGCTCGCCGACGTCGTTGGTGATGTACCTGCGCACGTCGATCCTGTCGGCGAGCGAGGCGTTGCCGACTAGCGCCGACACTTCCACGCCCAGGTCGGACGCCATCGTCTCGACGAGCGCGTAGCGCTCCGGATGGACCGCCGACGCGTCGAGCGGGTTCGCCGCCCCACGGATGCGCAGGAAGCCGGCAGACTGCTCGAACGCCTTCGGTCCGAGGCCGCTCACCTTCTTTAGGTCGCTGCGGCTCCGGAACGCGCCGTTCGCGTTGCGCCACGCCACGATCCGCTTGGCGAGCGACTCGCCGATGCCGGAGACGCGGGTTAGGAGCGGCGCCGAGGCCGTGTTAAGCTCCACGCCAACCTTGTTCACGCAGCTCACCACCACCTCGTCCAGCTTCGCCCCGAGGAGCGGCTGGTGCACGTCGTGCTGGTACTGGCCCACGCCGATCGCCTTGGGATCGATCTTCACCAGCTCGGCGAGCGGGTCCTGCAGCCGCCGCCCGATAGAGATCGCGCCGCGCACGGTCAGGTCAAGGTCCGGGAACTCCTCGCGCGCCACCTCGCCGGCGGAATAGACGCTCGCGCCCGCCTCGCTCACGGAGACGACAATCACATCCTTCTCGCCCATCAGCTTCAGCACGTCGCGCGCGAACGCCTCTGTCTCGCGCCCGGCCGTGCCGTTGCCCACGGCGATCGCCTCGGGCTTGTACTTCTGCACGAGCGTGGCGAGGGTCGCCTGCGCCTCGGCCGTGCGCTGCATCGGGTAGATCACCGTGTTCGCGAGGAACTTGCCAGTGGCGTCCAGCATCGCCACCTTGCAGCCAGTGCGGATGCCGGGATCGATGGCCAGAACGCGCTTCTCGCCAAGCGGCGCGGCGAGCAGCAGGTGGCGCAGGTTCTCCGCGAACACCTCCACCGCCGCCCGGTCCGCTGAAAGCTTCTTCTCCACCATCACGTCGATCTCGCAGCTCGGCGCGAGCAGTCGCTTGTAGGCGTCTTCGGCGGCAAGGCGCACCTGGGCGTTCTCCCTGCAGCCGCGCGCGCGATCCACCATATCCATGATGTCCTCGATGAGCGGCGCCTTGTCCACCTCGAGGCGCACCCACAGCACGCCTTCGTTCTGTCCGCGCCGTATGGCGAGGAATCGGTGGCTTGGGATGTCGGCGATTGGCTCCTTGAAGTCGTAGTACTGCTCGAACTTGGTCGGCTCCGTGGGCCTGGGCGTGACGACCTCGCTCTTCACCATCGCCTTCGTGGCGAACGCCTGGCGCACGTGCCCGCGCACCTCGGCCATGTCGGCGATGCGCTCGGCGATGATGTCGCGCGCGCCCTGCAGGTCGTCGGGGGTGGCGGACTTAAGGTCCGCCTCCCCGAGACGATCCTCCCAGATCGCATCCGCCAAAGGCTCGAGCCCCTTCTCCTTGGCGATCATCGCGCGCGTGCGGCGCTTCGGCTTGTAGGGCTGGTAGAGGTCCTCCAGGGCGGCCTTCTGCTGGCACGCCTCGATCTTCGCGCGCAGGTCGTCCGTCAGCTTGCCCTGCTCGTCGATCGACTTCAGGATGACGGCGCGCCGCTCCTCTAGCTCGCCGTAGTACGTGAGGCGCTCCTGGATCTGCGATATCTGCACCTCGTCGAGGTTGCCGTGGGCCTCCTTGCGGTAGCGGGCTATGAACGGGATCGTGTTGCCCTCCGCGAACAGCTTCGCCACGGCGGCGATCTGCCCTGCCGAGATCTTCAGTTCCGACGACAGGCGCGGCAGCACCTTCGTCACGTTAATGTCGGTCATCATCTTCTCAAGTAAACCTTTCGCTGTCTATCTTCCCCGCAAGCGGGGCGGATAGTATAGCAAATCGCCGCCAGACTGCGCCGTTTGTGGTATACTATGTTCCCGTTTTCACCATGGACGAACATAATAGGAGTAAGGCGAAGGTCGGTCTCGCGCTTGGTTCGGGCGGCGTGCGTGGCATGGCGCATTTCGGCGTCATTCGCGCGCTGCGGAAGCACGGGATCGAGATCGCATGCGTCTCTGGGTCCAGTTCCGGGTCTGTCATAGGGGCCGCACTGGCCGCGGACAAGCTTGACGAGGCGGAGGACTTCTTCCGCCACATAAACTGGTGGCGCGTCTTCCGGCTCTTCTTCGAGATAAACTGGCCAAAGCACGGAATACTCACCGGCCGTCACGTCAAGAAGCAGCTGCGCCGCATATTGGGAGACGTCCGGTTCGAGGACCTCAAGATACCGTTCACCGCCGTCGCCATCGACATGATGAACGGCCAGGAGGTGGACATTCGAACCGGCGACCTGGTTGACGGGACTTTCGCCTCGCTTGCGATTCCCGGGCTGTTCAAGCCCGTCCCCCGCGACGGACGGTGGATCGCGGATGGCGGCCTCAACAATCCTCTCCCCATAAACGCATGCCGCGACATGGGCGCAGACTTCGTGATAGCGGTCGACGTGAACCTCGGCCAGAAGCTTGACAGGCATCAGCCGCCCGACAAGATGCCTTCGCTCTGGACGATCTTCACGCAGACGTGCCGCATCGTCGAGAACAACTGGACCGACCGCATCATCCGCTACGCCCCGCCAGACATCCTGCTCCAGCCCGACCTTCACGACATCTTCATGTTGCGCCTAAGGCACGTCACGCGCGCGATCCTGCGCGGCAAGATCGCCACCGAAAGGATGATTTCCGGACTTTCACCCGAAGTCAAGGAGCGCCTTGGGGTCAAGGCGTAGGCGCCGGCGAATATATGATGAATTTCTCGATTCCGGGGAGCTTGCCGCCCTTCTTCGGACGGATCTCCAGCACGTGCTTCCCGTTCGGGCAGTTCTGCACGAGAACGCTCCGCTCGCCCTGCTTCTGCGCAACGAACGGATCGGCGAAGAGCGGCAGCGTCTTCCACGTGATCTTGTCGCCCGGCTTGGCGGCCTTCTTCATCAGCTCTGGCTTCGTCTCGACGTGCTTCTTCACGAAATAGTCGTACTGCCACGTGAAGTGGTACGCGTCCTTCGCGATGACCGCACGCCCCGACGTGGAGGTGAAGGCGTTGGTGCTCCATCCCTCGCCGTCGAATCCGGTCACGCTGCCCTCCACCTTGTAGTGGACGGGCTTGCCCCACGGATCGGTGCCGTCAAGGTAGGTGAGCGTCCAGTCCTCCTTCACGGGAAGCGCGTCGAACGTGACGCGGTAGATCATCGGCATCCACGAGACGAGCGTGGATGCACGCGAGCAGTACCACATCTCCTTGTACGACGAAACCGGCCTGCCGTCTAGGAAGAGGTCGGCCTCCGGCTGTCGGGCGCCCTTCGCCGGATTGAAGTTCGCGCCGCTGGACACGGCCACCACGCGGTTGCCCGAGAAGCTCAGCGTGACTGTGCCGTCCCGTGCCACCTTGACGTCCTTGCCCTTCTTCGCCGGCAACTCGGTGATGGTGCCCGAGACTTCGGGCTCGCCCGACGTTCCAGGAATGCGGCACAGCTCCTCGCCTATGAAGCCGGCGTAGTACTTGAAGGCGTCGGTCTTGCCGTTCATGTGGATGCCGTCGGCCAGGAGGTTCGTCGCGGCCCAGTCGTGTGCCACTAGCATCTCGCTCCACTTCTTGTTGAGATCGACGAACATGCACTTGTTGCGCTCCGCGACCGCCATGATGTCCTTCGTGCGCTTGTCGCGCTCCTCTAGCATCTTCTTCGGATCCTGGCCCTTGCTCAGGTGACTGGACCAGAGAACGATCTCGGCAGAGGTCTTCGCGCGGGTGTTCTTCACGATCTCCTCGTACTTGTCGATGGGTCCGTACACGTGGAAGAAGAGCAAATCCGGATAGTACGGATAAAGGTCGCTCCAGGCAGTACGGGAGAGCGCGGGGGACGTGAAGCCGCCAATGGCCCGGTTCTCCCACACGAAGTTGACCGTGGGGTATTTCTCGCGGAGCATCTTCATTAGAACTCCTGTCCAACCCTGTCTTACGATGGACTGCCCGTAGAAGAGCACCCGCACCGTGGCCGGATTCTCGGCGGTGGATTCCTCAAGCGCCTTCATCGTGCGCTGTATGTGGATCGCCGAGGGATTCTCCACGGATCCGATCTTGAATTCCGGCGTGCCCGCAAGCGACACCGCGACCGCCGCAAAAGCCACCATTGCCGCCATCATGCGCATGAAACCGTGCGTAGCTTTCTTCATCTTGCATTTCCTTTATCTGCAGTTTCCACGTCTTGATCCATGTCCTGGGACGCCACGTCCAAGGCGCAGGTATTTTACCATATCACAGTGATTCCGACTCTACTCGTGGAAGTCGCCGTCCTGCGGCGGACCTGGCGGGCAGGCGGCGAGATCGGCGATCGCCGCCGCGATGCGGTCAATCGTCGCCATGCCAGAGACGAGCGGCGGCATTGCGTAGACGTAGTCGCAGAACGGACGCAGCCATACGCCATGCTCGTCTATCACACGCTCTATGTCCGCCCGCGCCGGCAGGCGCTTCGTCTCGACTACGGCCACCGCCCCCAGGACGCGCACGTCGGCCACGTTCGGCCGCTGGACGAGCGGCGCCAGCGCCGACTTGAACCGCGCCTCGATCTTTCGCACGCTTTCTGCGTAATCCGCCGCCGCAAAGAGGTCGAGCGACGCGATCGCCGCCGCGCACGCGAGAGGGTTCGCCATGTAGGTGGGGCCGTGCATGAATGCGGACGGCGTGCCGCCAGAAATCGTATCTGCCACCTCTCCCGAAGCGAGCGTGGCGGCGAGCGTCATGTGGCCGCCCGTCAGCGCCTTGCCGACGGTCATGATGTCCGGCCTCACGCCCGCGTGCTCTTGCGCCCAGCGCGGTCCCGTGCGGTGGAAGCCCGCCGCAATCTCGTCGAAGATGAGCAGAATTCCCTTCTCGTCGCACAGCCGGCGCAGCTCGCGCAGGTACTGCGGATGGTAGAAGTTCATCGCGTTGGCCGCCTGGAAGATCGGTTCGCAGATGACGGCCGCGATCTCGTCCCCGTGCGCCTCCACCGTCCGCAACATCGACGCGAAGTCCGCCGCGTCCCATTCGCCGCCGAACGGCACGGACGGCTTCTCGGCGAAGAAGTGCCGCGTCATGATGTCGCGGAAGAGGACGTGCATGCCGTCCGGATCCGAAAGCGCCATCGCGAGGGAAGTGTCGCCGTGGTATCCGCCCTTCAGCGCCGCAAGCTTCGCGCGCTGTGGACGCCCCTTTGCCCGCTGGTACTGCACGGCCATCTTCGCGGCCACCTCCACCGAGATGGATCCGGAGTCCGCGAAGAACACGCGGTCTAGGCCAGGCGGCGCAAACGCGATCAACCGCTCGGCCAGTTCCACCGCAGGTCCGTGGGTGAAGCCTCCAAACATCACGTGGCACATCCTCTCGCTCTGGCGACGGATCGCCTCGACGATCGACGGGTGGTTGTGGCCGTGCGCCACGCACCACCAGCTGGATACGGCATCGATCAGCCGCCGCCCGTCTGACAGCTCGATCTCCACGCCACTTGCCGAGCGCGCCAGTCGGACCGGCGGCGGATCCCTAAGCGAGGCGTACGGATGCCAAACGTGCGTCCTGTCGAATTCGAGATCAGTCATGGCCAAACAGCTCCGAGAAGTCGATGTCGGGATACGGGCCGCCGTGCGGCACCCGAGGCACGCGCACTATCGCCGGAGGGAAGCCCATGCGGGAAAGCGCGCGACGCGTCTCCGCGAGTGAATCCTCATCGATCTGCGGGTCGGCGCCCGGGAACCAGTTGTACGCAACGCCCGCCACCTTCATCCCGCGCGCCTTCGCAGCCTCGAGCGAGAGGATCGTGTGGTTGAGCGAACCGAGCCGTCCGCATGTGACGAGAATGAGCGGCCACTCCTGCGCGGCGGCGAAGTCGACGGACAGCGCCTCGTCCGTGAGCGGCACGCACAACCCGCCCGCCGACTCCACCAGCACCACCTCGTGCGCCGCCGCGCACGCCTTGACGGACGATGCGATCTTCGCGAGATCGACCTTGCGCCCCTCCAGACGCGCCGCCAGCAGCGGCGACGACGGGAACCTGAATATCTGCGGCGCGGTCAACCCCTGCTCGTCCTCCGGCAGTAGTCCAAGCCCGCACATGGCACGATGGGCCTCAAGGTCCTCCGAGAAGCCGTCGTTGCCGGTCTGCACCATCTTCACCGTGATCGCGTCGACGCCTTGCGCGCGCAACGACCGCGCCATCAGACCTGTCGCGACGGTCTTGCCTATGCCGGTGTCGATGCCAGATACGAAATATACTTTGCCTTCCATGTCGGGGCGAGATTATAGCACAGACCGAATTTATGGTAAAATGCTGACCGTGCAACGAGAAACCAGAGATGCCATCCTGTACGCCGCGCCGTTCGTGGCGTGGATCGCGCTGCAGATGGCGCTGCCTGCGACTGCGGTCGGCTACGCCGTGCGCACCGGCGTCACGGCGGCGGTCAGCCTAGCATGTCTTAAGGTCCTTAAGGTCTTTAAGGTCTCTAACGCCCTTAACGACCCTAATCCCCTTAACAACCCTAACGCCCCTAATCACCTTAACCTCCCTAACGCCCCTAATCACCTTAACGACCTTAATCACCCTAATCACCCTAACGACCTTAATCACCCTAATCACCCTAACGACCTTAATCACCCTAATCACCCTAACGACCTTAATCACCTTAACAACCTTAAATCCTTTCACCACCTCAATGCCCTTAAATGCCTCTGCATCGGTCTGTTCGGCGGGCTGGTCGTCAATGTGTTGTGGATCGCCCCGGAGTATTCCACCTGGTACCGCACGTGGATGGAACTGCCGATTGGCGAGCTGCCGCCCGCGTCGGGTCCGTCGCCATACGAACCGTCCGTCTGCGGCTGGCCGCTCACGATCGTCAAGCTGATCGGCAGCGCGTTCGTCATCGCGCCCGTCGAGGAGGTGTTCTTCCGCTCGTTCCTCTACAGGCGATTGCAGGCGCGCGACTTCCGCGCTATGCCGCTCTCCCGCTTCGACCTCTCTTCGTTCCTCTGGATGGTGTTCCTCTTCACACTGGAGCACGACCGCCCCGTTGTCGCCGCCCTCGCCGGCGCGGCATACGGACTTCTCGCCATCCGCTTCGGGCTCGGCTCCGCCATCGTGGCGCACGTCGTCACCAACCTGGCGCTGGGCCTCCACGTCATCTGCCGGGGAGAATGGTGGTTTTGGTAGAGGACGACGAGATCCTTTCGTTCGCCGTGCCGCCAGAGGGCATCTCCACGCGGCTCGACAAGTGGCTCGCCACGCTCTGCGACGGATTCTCCCGCTCGCGCATCCAGGGTCTGATCCTCGCCGGGCGCATGCAGGTCAATGGCGAGACGGTTTCCCGCGCCGCAGTCAAGGTCGATCCTGGCGACGTCGTCACGCTCGCCATTCCACCGCCCGTGCCAGCCGAGCCGCAACCCGAGGACATCCCCCTCTCTGTCGTATTCGAGGACGAGCATATCATAGTCATCGACAAGCCTGCCGGACTCGTCGTCCACCCAGCGCCCGGACACCTATCCGGCACGCTCGTAAACGCCCTTCTCCACCATTGCCCCACCCTGGAAGGCATCGGCGGAGTGGCGCGTCCGGGAATCGTCCACCGCCTCGACCAGGACACGTCCGGCCTCATGGTGGTGGCGAAGACCGAGGCCGCGATGCGGACGCTTGCCAAGGAGTTCTCGTCCCACGCCAACATCCGCAAGACCTACCTCGCGCTCGTCCACGGCACGCCCGTCCCAGCCGAGGGCCGCGTCGAGAACCTTATCGGGCGCTGCCCGTGGGACCGCAAGAAGATGGCTGTGGTGGAGAAGAACGGCAAGACTGCGGTCACGAACTACAGCACGCGCTCGGCGGGCCGCATCTCGCTCGTCGAGTGCGTGATAGAGACGGGGCGCACGCACCAGATTCGAGTGCACATGGCCTCGCTCGGGCACCCGATAGTCGGCGACGCGCTCTACGGGCGCCCCGGCTGGGACCGGCAGCTGGACCCGATGCCGCCGCGCCAGATGCTCCATGCCTGGAAGCTGGAGCTGAAACACCCTGTCACGCGCGTTCCGCTCGCCTTCGAGGCACCGCTCCCTCCGGACTTCACGCCCTACATGGGCTAGACGCGCTTCACGTCGAAGCTGCGGACGATTGCCGCGCGGGCGTCCGCGAGGTTCTTGAACTCGCCGGCGGCGATGAACTGTATCACGAGGTTGCCGATGGCCGTTCCTTCGGTGGGGCCGGCGAACACCTCGAGGCCAGTCGCCTGGGCGGTGAGGCTGTTGAGATAGCCGTCCTTCGATCCGCCGCCGACGATGTTGATGGAGGTGTACGTCTTGCCGGTGAGGTTCGAGAGGTTGCGGATCATCTTCGCGTAGCAGTCCGCCAGTGAGGCGTAGACGCACTGCATCAGCTCGCCCACGGTCGTAGGCTTCACGTCAGCAGCCGCGAGCACCTCGGCGATCATCGAGGCCGGCGAGAAGAAGCGCGTGTCGTTGGCGTTCACGCGGCCTGCGAAGGCCGAGGCCGCCTTTGCCGCGCTCTCGAGGTCGGCAAAACTCCACTTCCCCTCTTTAAGGCCTTTAAGGTCCTTAAGGTCTTTAACGTCCTTAGAGTCCTTAATGTCCTTAACCTCCTTATCGTCCTTAACCTCCTTAACGTCCTTAGAGTCCTTAGAATCGCCGTTCTTGCCAACGACGTAGTCCACGCCGTTCAGCTCGCGGCGGATGGACTGGATCATCCAGAGACCCATGATGTTCTTGAGGAAGCGGAAGCGGTACCACGCGCCGCCCTCGTTCGTGAAGTTCGCGGCCTTCGCCTCGGGCGTGGTGATCGGCTCTGCGTTCTCCACGCCGAGGAGCGACCATGTTCCGCTGGAGATGTAGACGGCCTGGTCGTCGCGCGCGGGAACGGCAAGGAAGGCGCTGCCGGTGTCATGCGTGGCGGGCAGGACGACCTGCGCGTCGAAGCCCACCTCGGCCTGCACGGCCGACGTCAGTCCGCCAAGCGGCGTGCCGGGCATCTCGAGCTTGCCGAAGATGCGGCGCGGGAGGCCGAGCTTGTCGATCACCTCCCAGTCCCAGTCCTTGGAGCGCGCGTTGACGAGGTTGCCCGTGGTGGCGTTCGTGTACTCGTTCGCCATCTTGCCCGTGAGGACGAAGTTCAGGTACTCCGGCACCATGAGCATGCGCTGCGCCTTCTCGATCTGCTCGGGGTGCTCCTTCTTGAGCGCCGCGAGCTGGTAGATGGTGTTGAAGAGCATCTTCTGGATGCCGCAGCGGGCGTAGAGCTCGTCGGCGGAGATCGCCGCGTCCACGAGCGCGTCCGCGCCTTCCGTGCGCGCGTCGCGGTAGGCGACCATGTCCGAGCAGGGCAAGCCCTGCGCGTCGAGGAGAACGAAGTCGACGCCCCAGGTGTCGATGCCGATGGTGGCCGGCACCTTGCCCGCGTCCTTGCACGCCTTCAGTCCGGCGATCACGGCGCGTGAAAGCGCGGCCATGTCCCAGCAGTCGTGCCCGTCCTTGCGGATCTGCGAGTTGTCGAAGCGATACATCTCCTCGAGGACGATCTTGCCGTCCTCGACGTGTCCCAGGATGTGGCGTCCAGACGACGCCCCGATGTCGATTGCGAGATGGTAGTTCATGTTGCCTCCGTTGTCGTTGCCGATATTCTAGCAGTTTTCTCCCATGACGGCAATGCTCCAAACACATCCCGCCGGCAGGTCCAAGCCATGCGCCCCGCGCGACGAGGCCGCTTGTCGGCCGGATGCGTCGTCTCAAGCGACGGCGCCGCCCCTGCCGCACCCATACAGGAAATACTGTTTATTTTTGCTTTCCGTTCCGGATGCGGTTCGCGTCCTTCCAGCCAAGCGCGGCGGCAATTTCCGCCGGTTCGTCGGGCGACTCGACGTAGTACGGCATGAAGGAAACGTAGTTCAGCACCTGTTGGAATCCGTCCGGTGCGGAGGAGCCGTCGTCCTTGCGGTCGACGAACACGAGCCGCGCCGTGCCGGAATCGGCCCGGAAGACATATCGCAGCAGCCGCATGCCTATCTTCTGACGGGTCGCGCTGACGGTCTCGTAGCGCAGATTCGGCAGTTCCGTCGCGCCTTCGAGACGCGCCGAAAACGCCAGCGGCGACTTGAGTCCCCGTGTCTTGCCGCCCTTCGCAAGGATGTCGCCCCTGTCGGCGACGCAGAAAAGGAGTGCATACGTCTTTCCGGGCCGAAGGCCGGAAATGTCCTGCGAAAGCTCGTTTGGACGGCCTTGCCTCGTCGTGAACACCGCCACGCCGTCGCCGTATCCGTTCGGTATGGCCTTTCGGCTCTGGACGCGAGCGCCGTAGTTTTTCAGGCGCTCGGCGGCGATTTCACCTTTCGCCGTCCAGTTCGTGAGCCCCTCGTCCATGTCGGCGTTCTTCACGAAACCCGGCGTCCACGTGAAGCCGCATTTCTCCGCAAGGTCGCCGGTGCCGCCTTCGAGCGCGTAGTAGCGCACGCACTTCGCCATCCAGCGCAGCAGCTCCTCTCCGCCGCAGATCATGCCGCCGCAGCCCACGCCCGCGCAGCCCGCGAACCGCTGATCCGTCGCGAACGCGCGGTACATCTTCGCGTAGTGCGCCTTGATGTCCGTGGCGGGCGCGACGTAGTTCGACCAGTCGCCGATCTGGACGTAGGATGCGCCGTACATCACGATCTTGCCCCGAGACGCCGGCACCATCTCGTTCGCGCTCGTCACGAACTTCGCGTAGGCGTCGAGAACCCGGTCGAGCTGTTCGGGGGTCTCCCTGACGGACACATAGAATTCCGGGCAGATCAGCCCCGTGCCGTTCCCGGAATTGACCGTCGCGGCGACCTCCGACGCGCTGAGCGCAGGGCAGTCGAACCAGTTCCCGCGCGCCGTATCGGCGTAGAAGAGGTTGATCGACTGCTCGGGGCGCAGCGCAACCATCTTCCACGCCGCCTCGGAATAGTTCACCGTCCGCCACGGAGCCTGGCTCTGGTCAACCAGGTTCTCGTCGACCGAGATCGAAAAGCCGTCCGTCCACGGCCCTTCGGTCAGCGCCTTCCACGTCGCTTCGTAGTCGTCGCAGATCGGGCCTTGCGGCGAGATCCTGACATTGGCGAACATGCGCATGCCGCGCTCATAGCCGTATCCCGCGTAGATGGGATTGACGTGCTCGCGCTCGCTCAGCCTGAAGGTGCTCGTGTTCATGTGCGTGTGGATGCCGAACCGGTTGCAGAACGGCAGGGTGTACCTGAAGCCGATGCGGTAGCAGGCGCTCGGCGCCGTCGTCATCCCCGGCAGCTTGCCCCAGATCGTCTTGACGGCGTTGATTCTGAGACGCCCGCCCGGCTTCGCGCCGGCGATGCGCAGCGTGTGCGCGCCGGCCGGGACGAAACGCTGCGCCTCGATGCGGCTCTCGCCGTCGCGGCGCCTGACCACGGGATAGGCGATGTCGTCCAGATAGCCGACCGCTTCGTTGCCGATGTCGCCCTCGAACGACATCCAGACCCAGCCCGGCGTCGCGCGGCTGAACGCGACCACGCCGTCTTCGAGCGGCTGGTCCACAAGCGCGGTCACGAAGTTGTTGAGCCGCCTCCCGGCAGTCAGGGGCTTCTCGGGGCGCGTGACGGCAATCTGATACTCGTTTCGCGCCAGTCGGTTCGTCGCGCAGTCGAAGACCTCGACCTCGATTTCGTACTTCGACGGCCACACCAGCCCGTAGCGCACCGTCGCGTAGCCCCTCTCGTCGAATCGCGCAGAAACAGGCTTGTCGTATTTCGTGCCCTTGAAGCGCGAGACGACACGGCAGCGCGAGACGCCGCAGGACGGCGCGCCCGGCCAGTAGAACGTGATCCGCGCGTCGTCCGCGTTGACGTTGGCGAGAAGCGGATCGACCGGCACGATGCGCACGACAAGCTTCTCGCGGCTCTTCGCGTCGACAGGTGCGCTCGCGCGGTCCGTCGCCTCGTCCAGCGCCTCCAGGCGCAGATCGCGCAGGGTGAAGTCAACCTTCGGAGTCGCCTGCCTGTGGATGCACCCGATCGAAAGCGTGTGCATCGTCGCGCCGGGATTGTCGCACATCGTGACGACGGCCTCCTGCCTCACCCATTCTTCCTTCGTGTCGTCCGGGAACTTCGGCCCTTTCTGCGGATCCTTCCAGCTCCACTTCGAGTCGTGGAGGAAGATATCGACCAACGCGCCACCCAGGCCCGCCGTCTTCACCTCATACGAAAGACGATACTTTCCGCCGGGCACAAGCGTGAGGTTGCGCTGCTCGTAGAGCGCCCAGGGGTTGCCGGTCGCGACGAAACGCACCGAACCGTCCGCCTGCGGAAAGACGTCAATCTGCGTCGTGACCTTGTCCTTGATGTGCTTCGCCCAGCCCATCGGCAGATCGACGCCCATCCGCTCGCGGTGGTCGAAGTTCGTGACCAGGTTGCGCCGCCCCTCGGCGTTCGCCCCGAAGACACAGGCCAGAACCAACGCCTGAACGGCTTTCCTGCAAATGCCTTTCATTTCCAACATTTCTTCAAACCGAATTTCGCCCTGTCAGAAACCTACTTGCCGCGAGTGGCCCAACCGTACGCACGCGAACTGCTAAGACCGTCGGAACTTCGGGTTGTTGCCGGCGATGACAAATGCCACCTCGCCCTTCACCTTCGCGTCCTTGAACTTGGCCGCAAGGTCGGAGAGGTAGCCGCGCTCCACGCGCTCGTGCATCTTGGTGAGCTCGATGCAGACCGCCGCCTCGCGGTCGCCCAGCGTCTCGTAGGCGGCCTGGAGCGTCGCGCCGATGCGGAACGGGCTCTCGTAGCCGATGAGCGTGTGCTCCTTGTCTGCATCTTCAGCGAACCAGTTGCGGAGCGCGCCCGGCCCGCGCGGCGGGAAGCCGCGGAAGGTGAACGAGCTGGTGGAGAGTCCGCTCATGATCAGCGCAACGTTCACCGCGCTCGCGCCAGGGATCACCTCGAACGGCACGTTCTCCTGCGCGCACTTGCGGACGAGCCTGTAGCCGGGATCGGAGATCGCGGGATAGCCGCCGTCGGAGGCGAGGACGACCTCGCGTCCGGCGCGCACCGCCGCCACCACGGTCTCGGCCACGCGCTCCTCGTTGCCCTGCCGGTAGCTTATCATCTCCGGACGCGGGACGCCGAGGTGCGCGAGCAGCTGCCATGTGCGGCGCGTGTCCTCGCACGCGATCAGTGAGGCGTTGCGGAACGCCTCCGCCGCGCGCGGGCTGAGGTCTCCCAGGTTTCCGATCGGCGTGGCCACCACATGCAGCATCGCGCTCACGACGGATTCTTCTCCTTATGGCGGCGGAAGTGGATCAGGCCGAAGAGCTCCAGGCCGATGAGGGACAGCACCGTGGCCGAGACCGCGATCACGTACAATCCGCCGGCCGAGGCCATGCCGATCCCCGCCGCCACCCACATGCCGGCCGCGGTGGTGAGGCCGTGGATGGCGTGCTTCTGCACGATGATCGTGCCGGCGCCGAGGAAGCCGATGCCGCTCACGATCTGCGCCGCAACGCGCGACGCGTCGGCGGCATGCGTCCCCGCCACGGCGGGATCCATGAACCCGTACTGCGAGACGATCATCAGGAGCGCGCTGCCGAGCGCCACGAGGAAGTGCGTGCGCGTGCCGGCCGTCTTCGCGCGGTACTCGCGTTCCGCGCCGATCAGCGCGCCAAGCGCGCCTGCGAGGACGAGCCGTCCCACGAGCTCAAGCGTCAATCGGAGATCCATGCCTCAAGCCTCCTGCCGCGCGGCAACTTGCCGAGCGGCTCCAGCACGATGCGACGGAACTCGCAGCCATACCCTTCGCTCTGGATCTGGATGCGGCCCTCCGTAGGCGAAAGCCCCGTGAGGCGCAGGAGCGGCACGCCGTTCAGGATGTGCGCCGCCGTGTCGCCGCGGCACTCCAGCACGGCGGTGTTCCACTCGCCGTAAGGGCGCTCCGGAGGCGTGGTCTTCTCGTCGGCGGCGTTTCGCCACTCCGGACGGTCGACGCAGCTGTTCACGCGGCCGCCGTTCTTGAGGGACAGGCGTTCGCCGCCCGGCGTCCACCGGCGCGTCTTCGGATTGTCGACCTCGGCGGTCGCCAGGTAGTCGGGGCCCGCCTTGCCGCCGTCAGACACGACCACGATCAGGTCGGCCGTCTTGCCGATTATGAGGTTGTACTCGAACGACTTCATCCAGATGCCGTGCCAGGCGCCGTCCTCGCCGTGCGAATGGTAGAGGATGCCGCTGTCCGGCGCCTTGTTGCCGGGCGCGTCCGGCGCTCCTTCCGTGAAGCGGTACTCCACCGTGAGCCGGTAGTCGCGCCACTCCTTCTCGGTGGTGATGCAGCCGAGCTCCGACCCCGAGATGCGCAGCACGCCGTTTGTCACGGTGAACACGCCGCGAGGGTCGCTGCGGCCGCGTCCCTTCAGGAACACGTACCAGTTGGAGAGGTCCTTGCCGTTGAAGAGCTCGATGCGCTCTGTCGGGGTCTCTGCGGCGATGACGGACATGCCCAGGCATGCCGCGAGGATTCTTGCTGCGATCTTCTTCATGGTATTTCCTTTCTTGTGATGACGAAAACGAACGGTAGCACGATGGCGAAGAGCGCCAGAAGCGGCCAGTCGCCGACGCGCGAGTATGGAGTCAAGACAGGCGACGCAGGCACCTGCACCGTCTCCACCATCGTGCCCGGCGCGTCGACGAGCGTATTGCCGTCGCCGTCCGAGAGCCAGCGCGCGCGCCCCGTGCCGTCGATGACGCCGGTCACGCCGGAGTTGCCCACGCGGATGACCGGCAGGCCGGTCTCGATGGCCCGCAGCACGGCCTGCGACGCATGCTGCACGGCCTCGTTGGAGAGCGAAAACCAGCTGTCGTTGGTGATGAGCACGATCGCCTGCGCCCCCAGACGCGCGGCGGCGCGAGAGAGGGTCGGATCGGTGTCCTCGTAGCAGATGATCGGGGCAAGGGCAAAATCTTTCAGCCTGAAGACCTTGGCCTCTCCCGGCCAGAGCGACACGCCGATGGGCGAGAGCTTCTGCAGGGCGGGAATCCACTTGTCGAACGGGATGTACTCGCCGAACGGCACAAGGTGCTGCTTGGCGTAGAGCTGCACGGCGTTCGTGCCGGAGTAGAGCGCGGCGGCGTTGTGGTAGCGGCCATCCTCCACCCAGTCGCCTCCGGCGAGCAAGGCGGCGCCGCCTAGCATCTCCGAGAAATGTGCCGCGGCGAGACGCGCCCTCTCGCCATCGACCCGCCCAAACTCGGCCATGCCGCTCTCGCCCCACACGACGAGATCGGGACGCGCGACGGCGGCCACTTCGAGAAGCTTCCCGTATGCCTCGAACGGATTCTCGCGCTGGCGGCCCGCTGAAAAGATGCACGGAGCGTTCCGCTGGACAAGCGCCACACGCAAGAGCCGAGAGCTGGAAGTTGAGAGCTGAGAGTTGCCTAGCTGGGACAGCCAGAAAACAAGCAGTATCGCCGCCAGCGGCACAGCCGTCTCCGCACTGCGGATCAATTGCCTTCTCCACTTTCCGCCATTCCCGGTCCCCCTGGCGCTCCCGGCCATCCCCGCTATCACCCTGCAGGCGAGCGTGGCGAACACTCCGTTCAGCAGCACCACGAGCGCGCTCACCAGATAGACGCCGCCCAGCCGCGCAGGCGTCGCCAGCGACGGCACCTGCCCCACGGCCGTGCCGAGGAAGTTCCAGGCGAAGCCGGTGAAGAGGGTCGCCCTCATCCATTCGCATCCGGCCCAGAGGACCGGTTCCGCCAGGATGCCCCAACGTCCCCAGCGCCGCCACACGCGCGCCGCCATCCAGCCGTAAAGCGCGAAGTAGCCCGCGCATGCCGCCGCAAGCCCAGCCCATCCCAGCACCACGAGCGGCCACGGACCGTTGTTCTTGATGATCGCCGGCATCCACGAGAGCGTGCCGAACCAGAACAGGAACCCGCCGACGAACCACAGCAGCGCCGAACGCTTCGGCGAGCAAAGGCGCGCCACGACCAGAAGAGGCACGAGGGCGAAGGCTACGTTCGCCGTCTCGCCAAGCGGCGGGAACGCCGCCCAAAGCAGCAAGGCGCTCAGCGCCGGCGGCAGGAATATGGCTACCTTCTTCATTGCCGTCATTTTACCATATCCTTCGGACGCCTGCGACTCCACCAGTTGGCCAGCACCGACCCGGAGAAGTTCATCCAGATGGAGAACACGTTCGCTGGAAGCGCCGCCACAGGACTGTTCAGCACGCTCACCGATAGCGCGCCGGCCATGCCGCCGTTCTGCATTCCCACCTCGATCGCCACCGTGCGGGCCTCCGCCTCGCCCATGTGCGCGAACCGCCCCACCAGCCGCGTCAGCCAGTAGCCGCTGACGTAGCCGATCGTGTTGTGCACGACCGCCACCACGACGATCGCGAGCCCGGCGGACGCAAAGGTGTCGCGGCTCGGCGCGGTCAGCGCCAGGATCGTGAAGCAGATGCCTGTCATCGAAAGCACGGACAGCACGCGGTCGCACAGCGTCTTGTGGGCGTCGAACTGCCGCTTCAGGAGCCTGTGCACTAGCGCGCCAGCCGCGATCGGCACCACCACCACCTTGAGGATCTCGACCATCATGCTCGCGGCGTCGATCGCCACGAAGCGGCCAGCCAGCACCTTCATCGCGAGCGGGGTCACGAACGGCGAGAGCAGCGTGGAGCAGCAGGTCATGGTCACCGACAGCGCCACGTCCGCCTTGGCGAGGAACGCTATCACATTGGATGCGGTGCCGCCCGCCACGGAACCCACGAGCACGCAACCCGCCGCCAGCTCGCCCGAGAAGCCAAATCCCTTGGCCAGCATGTATCCGACGAGCGGCATGACGAGGAACTGCAGGAACACGCCGGTCGCCACGGCCCACGGGCGCTTCGCCACGCGCAGGAAGTCGTCTGGAGAGAGCGTCGTCCCCATGCCGAACATTATGATCTGTATGGCAGGAACGACGAGGGTGAGCAGCTTGACGCCTCCCCATTCCTTGAACGCGGACGGGAACGCGAACGCCACGGCCGCGCAGGCGAGGATGGCGAGCCCGAACGCCTGCCCCTTCAGGAACGATGCCACATGCCGGAATCTCATGACAAATCAACTCCGTTTCAAGAAACCGAACTCACGCTCCCCAGACCGCCAACGCGAAAGCAAGCACGACGAGCAGGAACGCGAATGTCCGCCTCAGGCGCGACACAGGTTGAGGACGGGCCGACGGACCGCCCGTCACGCGGCTTATGCCGCGCAAGGCGAGCGGAAGTCCGTTGCGGTTCCTCAACAGCGCCGCGGCGATGGCCAGCAGCGCTATCACTAGCACGAAGCGGTACTGGATCAAAGTGTTCATAAACCTTTCTTCTTTTCGCTTGGATTCAATTTGCCGCTCATTTTAGCGCATATTAACCGGCACGTCAACCATCGCAACCCAAATGAAAAGCGCGTCTGGCCATCGGCTCAAACGCACTTTTTAATGGCTCGGGCGGCTGGATTCGAACCAGCGACCAATTGATTAACAGTCAACTGCGCTACCACTGCGCCACGCCCGAACGTGGTGAAAACGGCACATATGTTATCATAATCCCCTGGTGCGCGCAAGCGCGAATTTCACTAATCGCACGGCGAGACAAATTTGCGCGGGTGGTAGCGCTTGCATCCGCACGCCGATTGTGTTACCATGCGGCGCAAACAGGAGACAATGTCGATGAAGACAACCCACATGCAGCGCAGAAGTTTCGTCAAGTTCGGCCTCGCGGCGGCGGCAGCGCCCGCCATCGTGCCGCGCCACGTGCTCGGCGGCCCTACGGCCCCGAGCAACCGCATCACGCTCGGCGGCGTGGGCGTGGGCGGCGTGGGGCACGGGCAGGTCCAGGGGCTCGCCAAGGCCGGTTTCCAGGTGGAGGCGCTGTGCGACGTGGACGACATCCACGCCGAGAAGACCTACAAGAAGTTTCCCCAGGCGCGCCGCTACCGCGACTTCCGAGAGATGCTCGCGAAGGAGGGCGACAAGATCGACGCCGTCTACTGCGGCACGCCCGACCACACGCACGCCTTCGTGACGCTCGCCGCCCTACGCGCGAAGAAGCACGTATGCTGCGTGAAGCCGCTCACGCGCTCGATCGAAGAATGCTACCTCGTGGCGGATGAGGCGCAGAAGGCGGGCGTGGCCACGCAAGTGACGGCGTCTCCATGCACGAGCGACGCCGCCTGCCGCACGCGCGAGATCATCGCCTCCGGCATCCTCGGAGACATAGTCGAGACGTATGCCTGGACGCGCCGCCCCGTGTGGCCGCAGGGCATGCCCGCATATCCGTCGTTCACCACGCCCGTCCCGTCGACGCTCGACTGGAAGCTCTGGCTCGGCTCGGCCGAGGTGCGTCCCTACGCCGACAAGTGGCCGGACGACAACCCGATCCCGAAGATGTCGCCCGAGGCCTGGAAAGGCGCGGCCGTGTACCACCCCTTCAACCACCGCGGCTGGTACGACTTCGGCGCAGGCGCGCTCGGCGACATGGGCTGCCACTGGGCGAACACGATCTACAAGGCGCTCGACCTCGACCACCCGTCCATGATCAGCGCGAGCTGCACCCGCCGCAGCGACGTGGCGTTCCCGCTCGCGAGCGTGGTGACGTTCGACTACCCGAAGCGCGGGAACTTCCCGGAGCTGCGCTTCACGTGGTGCGACGGCCTCATCAAGCCGCCCGCTCCGAAGGAGCTCGCCGGCGCGCCGCTCCCGAAGGAGGGCGTGATGTACGTGGGCACGAAGGCGAAGATGCTCATCTCGATGGAGAAGCAGAGCGAGATGCGCATCCTCGACCCGAAGCTCGACGCGCAGGCGAAGACGATCCCCGCAACGCTGCCGCGCCGCGGCCAGATCTGGAACGAGTGGCTGACGGCGTGCAAGGGCGGCGAGAAGGCCGGCTGCGACTTCTCCTGGGCGAGGCGCATCACCGAGTTCGTGCTGCTCGGCAACCTCGCCGTGCGCACTGGCGGCCCCGTCGCCTTCGACCCGAAGACGATGCACGTTGCGAACAATCCGGAGGCCGACGCGCTCCTGCGCCTCAAGTACCACAACGGCTGGAGCCTTGCGCAGGCCTGACGCCGACTATGGCGCTGACGGACTTCGACGGCACCATCAGCAGGGAGTCCGTCAGCGACACCCCGATCTTGCGAGACGTGTCGAGGACGGAAATAAGCGTGCGCTGGTAGTCCAGCGGCAGGTCGCCGTACCCCGGCGAGAAGCGCGAGACCAGGTCCTCGCCAGGCGCAAGCTCCTGGCGAATCTCGCCCTCCACTTCATCCATCCAGGCCTCGATCGCCGCCGTTCCGATGGCCTGCACGATAAGCGCGTCGGCGGCACTCGTCACCCCCACGCGCCGCAGGAGCGCGTCGAACTCCGCGCCGATCGTCCCGCAGACGAGGTACGCCTCGCGGCAGCCTTCGAGATGGCGCGAGAGAGCCGCCGACTCCACCTGGAGCGGAAGCGGAACGCGCCGCCAGACGCGGGCGGGACGCAGAATCTTCAAGGCCCGCTCCTTCAGCTCCTCGACGCGCTCGGCGAGCGCCCCCTCCGGCAGCGTTCCTCCCATCCGCATGTAGCGGGCGATGTCCCGCAGCGAGATCATGCGACTATGTTCGTGAGGCCGGCCATGATGCGCTCGGCGACCTCAGGCTTGTTCATCGTGTAGAGGTGGACTGCATTGACGCCGTTCGCGAAGAGGTCTACGATCTGCTCGGTCGCGTACGCCACGCCGGCGTCGAGCATGGCGGGCGGGTTGTCGCCGAAGCGGTCGACGATCGCCTTGAACCGGCTCGGCAGGTACGTTCCGGAAAGCTGGCAGATGCGGGCGATCTGCCGTCCGTTGGTGACAGGCATGATGCCGGCGATGACGGGAACCGTTATGCCGCGCTCGCGCAGCTTGTAGAGGTAGCGGTAGAAGATGTTGTTGTCGAAGAACATCTGCGTGGTGAGGAAGTCGAGGCCGGCGCCGACCTTTTCCTTCAGGAAGGAGATGTCGTCCTCGAGATGCGGACATGCCGGATGGCACTCCGGGTAGCACGCGCCGCCGAGGCAGAAGCCCCCGACCTCCGAGATGGTGCGCACGAGATCGACGGCGTGGCGATACACATTCGGCCCCGGGTCGTCGCCCGGCGGCACGTCGCCGCGAAGCGCCAGGATGTTCTCCACGCCGGCGGCGCGGAGGCGGGCCGCCTCCTCGAGTATCTTCTCGCGCGTGGCCATGATGCAGGTGAGGTGGGCGAGCGCCGTCGTGCCGCACTCGTTCTGGACGAACGAGGCGAGAGGCACGGAGTTTACGTTCGCGCTGCCGCCCGCTCCGTACGTGACGGAAATGAAGGATGGCCGTGCGCGCGCGAGCCGCGCGACCGCCGCCTTGACGGGCTCGAGCGGCACGTCCTTCTTCGAGGGAAACACCTCGAACGATATCGACGGCCGTCCGCGGGCGAGAATGTCCTTGATCTTCATGGCGCACATTATACCATGTACCGGGCCTCTTTGCACACGGCATGCTTTCGGGACTGACCGGGCCGGCGAATTCTGGTACAATATCGGCGTTTCGCCAAGTTATGGCGACATGCAAGAAGGAACACGAAATGAAGAAGAACATGCTTTGCCTGGCTGCCGCGCTCTGCGGCTCCATTTTCGCGGCGCAGCCCGCGGCCACCGCGCTGGTGACGGTGAACCTCGGGGAGGAGATGGGACCGATCAAGCCCATGAACGCCGTCAACAACGGCCCCGTCGTGAAGAAGCCCGGCGGCGACCAGGTGCGCGGCAACTTCGAGGACTACAAGGCCGCGCGCATCCCGTTCGCCCGCACCCACGACTCGATCAACTGCGTCTCGGGCGGCGCCCACACGTGCGACATCAACGCCATCTTCCCGAACTTCGACGCCGACGAGAACGACCCGAAGAACTACGACTTCGTCTTCACCGACCACTACCTCGACAACCTCTGCCGTACCGGCACCAAGGTGTTCTATCGCCTCGGCCAGACCATCGAGCACGGCCCCAAGAAGTACGGCGTCCTTCCCCCGAAGGACTTCGCCAAGTGGGCGCGCATCTGCGAGCACGTGATCCGCCACTACAACGAGGGCTGGGGCTGGGGACTCGACAAGGAGCACACGACGGTGAACATCGCCTGGTCCAACCAGTTCAACATCGTCTATTGGGAGATATGGAACGAGCCCGACCTCGACCCGGCCGACACGGGCCTCCCGAAGAACCCGCGCTGCTGGGGCGGTACCGTCACCAACTTCTTCCGCCTCTACGAGACGACCGCCAAGCACCTGAAGGGCAAGTTCCCCGACCTGAAGATCGGCGGCCCCGCGATCGCCGGCAATTTCCGCTGGGGCGAGCGCTTCCTCGCCTATTGCCGCGACAACTCCGTGCCGCTCGACTTCTTCTCCTGGCACACCTACGCCACGGAACCCAAGCACATCGTCGCGAATTGCCGCACGGCGCGCGCGCTCATGGACAAGTACGGCTTCGACAAGGCTGAGTCCATCCTCAACGAGTGGAACTACGTGAAGGGCTGGACGGACGACTGGGTGTACTCGCTCGAGGCGGAGTCCGGCCGCTTCAACCAGAAGGCGGCGGCGTTCATCGCCTCCACGATGATCGAGTGCCAGTCCGTGCCCCTCGACCTGCTGATGTTCTACGACGCGCGCTTCAACACCTCCATGAACAGCCTGTTCAACCTCACGACGCTGTGGCCGATGAAGGGCTACTACCCCTTCTACGCCTGGGCGAAGCTGCGGGATTGCGGCACGCAGGTGGCCTGTTCCGTCAGCGAGGGGCGCGGCAAGGAGTCCACCGCCAACACCGGCACCGTCTTCAAGAGCGAGATCGGCAAGCCGGTGGGCAGCTTCCGCGCCGCAGCGGCCAAGGGCAAGGACGGCTCGGGCGCGCTGATCCTCGCCCGCTACTCGAACGACAACAACGTCACCGAAACGGCATACGTCACGGTCAAGGTTCCCGGTGTCGCGCTAGAAAAGGCGCGCTGCCACCTGACGGACGCGGTGCGCACCTACACCGAGGTGCCGCTGGACATCCAGGCCGACGGCTCGGCGATCCTGCGCATCCAGCCGAACTCCTTCGCTATTATCGAGTGGTGAGGTCGGCCACTGCGGCGGCCACGTTCGCGAAGAGCTTCGGCAGCTTCGCGGACGGCGTGGTGGAGAACGCAAGACGGATCAGCCCCGAAAGGACGATCGTCCCCGTGGAGTACTTCTCGATCAGGTGGCGGCGAACCGCCTCCGCGTCCACGCCCTTCGGCCTCACGCACATGAAGTATCCGCTGTTGAACGGCATCGCCTCGAAACACACCGCGTACTCTGGATGCTTGGCGAGTATCTTGCGTATGAGGGCGTAGCGCTTCATCAGTACCTGGTACTTCGCGCGCTTCTGGCGGGCGTAGCCCGGATCCTTGTAGGCCGCGAGCGCCATGTGCTGCCCGATGGACGTGACGTTGGAGATGCAGCTGCGCACGTTGCCGGCCGCCTTCGCGGCGATCGCCTTGAGCTGCGAGTCCGTAGCGCCCTTCCAGGCGAAGGTGATGAAGCCGACGCGCATGCCCCACACGTAGTCCTCCTTCGTGGTGCCGTCGAGTTTGACCGCAAGGACGTTCCGGTGGAGGTCGCTGAACTCGGCGAAGAGCGACTCGCCGTGCACGCCCGGCTCGTACACCAGCCCGAAGTACGCGTCGTCGAGGATGACTACGATCTTCTTGCCCTTGCCGGCGGCGGCCTTGACGGCCGCGACGATCTTCTTCGCGTCGTCGAGCGTGGCCGTGTAGCCGGTGGGGTTGTTGGGGAAGTTGAGGATGAGGAGCTTCTTGTCGCCGGGCGCGAGGAGCGCGGACTTCATCGCCGCCACGTCGAACGCACTCTTGCGGAACGTGTTGAACGTCACGAGCTTCGCGCCGCACGACTCCTCGAACAATAGCGAGTAGTTGTCCCAGTAGAGGTCCGGCACCACCACCTGGTCGCCTGGTCCCGCGAACAGCTCGGCGGCGATGCGCAGCCCGTGCGTGAGCGCGTTGGTGACGACCGGCAGCGAGAAGGACTTGCCCTTCAGGCTCGGGTTCTTCTTCACCTGCATGTCGCGCCATTGCTCGCGCAGCGGCAGCAACCCGAAGGAGCCGGCATAGAGGAACGCCTTGCGGTCGAGCTTCGTCTGGCCGGCGAAGCAGTCCATCACGAGCGGCGAGCCGTCCTCCTCGAAAGCCATGCCGATCGTCGCGTTGATGTCGCAGGTCTTGGCCTCGGCGCCCTGTCCGAGGATCCCACCATAGGGGAAATAGATACGACGCCCGACCGGGGACAACATGTCCGCCACGGGCCCCAGCGTCGCGTTCAGCTGTTCTGCCAATGCGTTCATGGGCGCATAGTATACCACACCCCCGTCCGATGGTCCACTTCGGCGCCGGAGACATCTCATTCAAGGCCAAACCGCTTTTCGAGGCGGCGGCGCGCGGCGCTGCGCTTTGCACGGCTTACGTGCGGCCAGGAGAGGCAGTGGACCAGCAGCCGCAACCACTTTGTTCGGCGGCGGTACGCGTTAGCGGCAGGGCTACGTATAAGCTTGAAGTCGTCGTCCGACCTGACCGCAAGAAGCCGCACGTCTCCATCGTGAAAGACTGCGCGCAATCTCGATTCGGCGGCGAGGCGGACGTCTTCGGGGAGCGGACGGTACGGATCGCACCAGACGAAGAGTGTCCGGCCAGACTTGCGGACGTTTTCGTACAGCCTGTCAATGCGGCGCGCGTACTTGGCTCTAACCTGCTCATACGCCTCGTCAAATGGAAGCACCTCGCGGAAATCGTGGAAGAACCTGAGTCCCGTCGCGGCGTCCTCGTAGTGGTCGTTGCCCTTTCCCGGCGCGTCAGGCCCCTTCTCCAGCTTTCGCATGTTCCCCTTCTCGAGGAAACCGGCGAAATGCGTCTCTAGGAGCCTGATCCGAGTCTCGAACGGGGCGGTGGTGAGCCAGTCGAGCGGGGACGAGCAAGACCTGAGACCTAGTTTCCTCAGCATGGTCGCACAGTGGCAATCGTA
>CACWSW010000009.1 GCA_902763655.1 uncultured bacterium | reverse complement strand
TCCTGCCTGCTCGACATCACGGGCGCGTACGGCGTGCACGTGCACGGACTCCTCCTGCAGGGCATCCGCAAGACGCCCGCGCCGGTGCACGGCATCTTCCTCAACAACGCCACGAAGTTCAGTCCGTGCGAAGACACCCTCGTGGTCGAGGACACCAAGGTGCAGGAGTTCTCCGGGCACGGCATCTACCTCAAGCGCGTGTGGCTCTTCATCATCCGCCACAGCCAGTGCTACCACAACGTCGGTTCCGGCGTGATGATCCACGGTTGGGACGGTTTCGTGACGGACAACCAGTTCTCCGGCAACGGCGGACACGGCTTCGGCACGGAGGAGTGCGGCGCCACGGTGATGTTCACCGCCAACCGCGTGGAGTGGAACCGCGGCTACGGGCTCTACCTCTGCGGCGGTGACGCCTGGAACGTGACCGGCAACTCCTTCGACCGCAACTGGGGCGCGGGGCTCTGCGCCGTGGGCGTGAGCGCCTCCACGTTCACCGGCAACCTCTTCCGCCGGTGCGGCAAGGACTCGCGCGAGCTCTCCGAGGGCGAGCGCTCCTGCCAGGTGCGCATGGAGAAGTGCAGCGGAATCGCCTTCACGGGCAACGTCTGCCGCGCAGGACGCGACGACGGCGGCAAGGGTCTCTTCACGCCGCAGGTGGGATTCGTCCTCAAGGGGATGTCGTACTCGATCGTGAAGGACAACGCCCTCGCCGCCGGATACATGGACACGCTGCTCGTGGACCAGGGCGGCCACGGGCCGGACTTCGTGTTCAAGGACAATGTCGGCTGCCCGATGAAGTAACAGCACCCATAAAACCCCATAATGAATGCAACGCTAACAAGGAGTTCCGTGAAAAGATCGATTCTGCTGTCGTGCGTCCTTGCTGCCGCCGCCACGTTCGGCGGCCCGGGGCGCGTATTCCCGCAAGTGAAACCAAGCGACGAGGCAAAGCTCGCGCAGCTAGTGGCCGACTGGCCCGCCGCACCGGCCGCCAAGAAGCACAAGATCCTCGTGTGCAACTATCTGCGCGGCTGCGAGTGGCACGGCCCGTCCGTCTCCTACGGCACGCGCCTATTCGCCCTCGCGAGCGTGAAAGGCGGATACCATGCGGACTTCACGGACATCCGCCAGCTCGCCATCAAGGGCCTGCTTGACGAATACGACGCCGTCGTCCTCAACAACACCACCAACTTCCAGGAGGCGGAGGCGCCCGGCGTCTCCGAGAACCTGCTCGCCTACGTCTCGAACGGCGGCGGACTCCTCCTCGTCCACTCCGCCGTCGACGCGTTCAACGACTCGCCGTCCGTGCAGGAGATGAACGGCGGACTCTTCTGGGCGCACCCCTGGACGGCCGGAGGCGGCGACTGGTGCTTCCGCAACGAGGACCCCGACCACCCGCTCATGGCCTCCTTCAAGTCGCTCCCGACCGTCTTCCACCTGGGCGATGAGATCTACATGCACCCCACGCCCCCCTTCGACCGCTCCAAGGTGCGCGTGCTCATCTCGCTCTGCCTCGACGACGCGAACACCGCCGCCGCGATGAACAAGTTCATCAAGAGGCGCGGCGAGGGCAAGGTCCGCGCCGACCGCGACTTCGCCGTGTCCTGGTGCCGTCGCTGGAGCAAGGGCCGCGTGTTCTACACCACCTACGCCCACGACACGCGCGCCTGGCTCGACCCCGCGCGCCTCTACCACATCCTCGGCGGACTCCAGTACGCCACCGGCGACGTAAAGGTGGACGACTCCCCGCGCAACGACAAGAAGTGAGCGCGCCATGACGACCCGCAGAGCCTTTCTCCAGTCCGCCGCACTCGCCACGCCCGCCCTTTTCGGCGACCTTGCGGCCTTGCCGCGCCCGCCGCGGCCAAAGCCGTCGAACCGCGTCTCCGTGGCAATGATCGGCTGCGGCTACCAGGCCACGTACGGCAACCTCAACTCCTTCCTCGTCGATCCGCGCGTGCAGATCACCGTGGCGTGCGATCCCATCCTGCGTGCGCCCGGCTACGGCTACAAGGCCGAGGCGAAGGCAGGACGCGCCGTCCTGAAGGCGAAGGTCGACGCCTACTACGGCAACAGCGACTGCCGCATGGAAAGCGACTGGCGAAAGGTGGTGGACGACCCTACCGTCGACGCCGTGGTGGTGATGACGCCCGACCACTGGCACGCCATCGTCGGCATTGCCGCCATGCGCAAGGGGAAGCACGTCTACGGACAGAAGCCTCTCGCCCTCGGAATCTCGGAGGGACAGGAAATGGCGCGCGTCGCGCGAGAGACGGGCGTCGTGTTCCAGACCGGCTCGCAGCAGCGCAGCGCGAGCGAATTCCGCGTGGCGTGCGAGATCGTGCGCAACGGCTATCTCGGCGAGCTGAAGGGCTGCGAGATCAAGGTGGAGACGAAGCGGGGCGGCTGCTGGGGCCACACCTTCAACCGCGAGCGCCGCAAGGCACCCGACTACTTCGACACCGGCATGTGGGATCTCTGGCAGGGCCCCGCCCGCCACTGGGAGGACAACGCCTTCATCCCCGGCATCCACGAGCCGATGGTGTGGCGCTTCAACTCCCGCACCGGCAACGGCATGCTCGCCGACTGGGGCGCACACCACTTCGACATCCTCCAGTGGGCGCTCGGCAAGGACGACAGCGGCCCCGTGGCCGTGGAGAACATGACCACCAATCTCCCCGAGGACGACGAGGTGTTCGATTTCGCCGACGTCTTCGACCTCGACTTCGTCTACGACAACGGTTTCCGCTGCCACGTCTCGAACGGACACATGAAGGATCCCGTGTTCGGGTTCCACAACGGCGTCCTCTTCCACGGCACGGAGGGCGACCTCCTCGTGCGGCGCGGCTTCATCAAGCTGCCGCCCAAGCTGAAGAAGTGGCGAGAGAAAAAGGATCTCAAGGATTCGGACATCCACCTGCACAAATCGCGCGGGTCGCACGAATCGGACTTCATCGACGGCATCTGCCTCGGGACGCCCGTGGCCGCCCCCTGCTCGACCGGCCACCGCTCCGCCACGCTCTGCCACCTCGCCAACATCTGCGAGCACCTGCGCATAAAGGGGCTCAAGTGGGATCCTGTCGCCGAGCGCGTCGTCGGCAACGAGGACGCCCAGAAGCTCACCGTCGTCCCGCACCACAACGGCTGGACGCTAGGAGCGTAACGCATCTACGCCAGGTTGGCAATGCGCTGCAGGCCGACTATCGCAGAGTAGGGATCGGCGCTCTGGCATACGGCGCGGACAACAGCGAAGTTGCGTGCGCCGGCGGCGATCACGTCTGGCAGGCGTGCCGCGTCGATGCCGCCGATGGCGACAGCCGGGAACGGCACAGAGGCGATCATTTCGCCCATCGTGGCGAGGCCGAGCGTCGGATCAGGGATGTCCTTCGTAGGGGTTGCGTAGACGGGGCCGACACCGATGTAGTCGGGGATTGCGGCCGCGCAGGAGCGCGGCCCTCCCGTATTGGGTGCCGGAACCAAGCGCGGCCCTCCCGTATGGAGAGCAGCCGTCCCGGCGGCGGCACGGGCCTGTGCCGGGTTATGCGTTGACAAGCCCACGATCTTGAGCGACGGGAACTTCTGCCGCACTTCGGCGACAGGCATGTCGTCCTGTCCCACGTGTACGCCGTCCGCCTCCACCTCTGCCGCGATTGCAGGATCGTCGTTCACGATGAATAGCGTGTCCGTGCCGTGCGTCACGCGCCGGACCTCCCGCGCCTCGCGCAGGATGTCCGCGCGCTCCGCGTGCTTCATGCGCAGCTGGATTATGCGCACCCCTGCCTTGACGGCCGCCTCCGCGCAACGGGCGTAGCCGACCACGGGATTGGTCATCACCAAATAAAATCCAAAATCTGTCATGTCATCGCCAATCTCTCTGGGGGCATTCAAAACCACGAAACACGCGAAATACACGAAAAGCGTTGTGCCATCCTTTCGTGTGTTTCGTGTATTTCGTGGTTGCCATGAAGCATTCCCTATTTCTTCGTGCCGATCACGCGGCCTTGCGCGTCGCGGTAGGTGACACGGCCGGAACTGTCCTTCGTAGAGGTGCCCGTTATGCGTCCCATCGAGTCGCGGTAGGTGGTCTTGCCGTAGCTGTCCGTCGTCGCAGAGCCTTGGTTGCGGCCCATCGCGTCGCGGAAGGTGGTCTTGCCGTAGTTGTCCGTAGAAGCCGACCCCTGCGTGCGCCCCATGGCGTCGCGATACGTCGTCTTGCCGTAGTTGTCCGTGGTGGCCGACCCCTGCGTGCGGCCCATCGCGTCGCGGTAGGTGGTCTTGCCGTGGTTATCCGTCGTCGCAGACCACTGCGTGCGGCCCATCGCGTCGCAATAGGTCTGGCGGTTGGGCTGTGCGTCTGCTGACGAGACGAGTCCGGCGGCGATAGCGACTGTTGCGAGAATCCTGATGATCTTCATGTGCGATTTCCTTTCTGCCTATTGCGTCGCTGTAACCGGTTAGGGCTTTTCAAGGAGTGTTTCTGACACGCAACATCGAATTTGGCTAAAACCACCGTACAGGTAAGGAGAGCCCACGGACGCGCCGCAGACGGCGGGTCGAGATGACCCGCCCTGCCATTGGCTACTTGGCGACGGGGGTTATCGTGACCGTGCCAGGAGCTTCTTCATCCTTCTTTTCCGCGGCTTTCTTCTCGCGTTCGGTCCGCTGCTCGTCCAACGTGCGCGTGTCTATCGTAAGGAGTTCATTCGCCGCGTTCGGACGATCGCCAGGCTCGAGCGCGCGCTTCTCGACATACTCGCGGCCACGGACCGCGTTCTTCGGGAGTCCGATGTCCTCTGGCAGGTTCGCCGGGTCTGCAATGCCAACGGTCACGAAGATAAGAATCTCTTTCTGCACCTTCCCGCGGCTCTTCCATCCAAAGAGCTTAGGTCCAATCCACGGAATCTTGCGCAGATACGGAATCCCGGAATCAATGTCCCCCTCCTCAGTTTTCGAGAGACCGCCAATGACCGCAGTCGCGCCGTCCTTCATAGTGAATTCAGTGGTCAGGCGCTTGAAAAGCAGGATCGGATACGAACCGTACGGCGCATCTGATCCACCAGTGATGTGATAGAACCCGTCTTCAGTAACGGTCTTGTCAAGATCGCTGATGGCCGGCACGATCTCCACGCTGATGAGTCCATCGGGCGAGATGCGCGGCTTGACAGTGAGCGTAATGCCCCACGAGAAGAATGCCGTCTTGGAGAACAATCCATCCTCCCCCGGAATGACCTCGAGCTTGGCATCGCTCTTGGTATAACCAGATTGCGTATCGTGCTGCGACGTGAGCGTAACGTTGGGGAACTTTGTCGTCCGGTCGAAGAGGGCCTCCCTGCCGTTGGACACGATGATCTTCGGGTTGGAGAATATCTTGGTGTCTTCCAGCTGCTCAAACGCGCTCATCGCAAGGCGAAAGTCATCCGCCGAGAGCTGGCCGGAAAATACGCGTGCATTACGCCAGGCCATATCGGCCTCCTTATCAAGGGCCTGGTCATGGAATATCTTGTCATAGACGAGATTTTTATCAGAATCGCCGGTAAGCCTCGTCGGAGTGGATGCGCCTGGCACCAGGAACTTCTTTTCCACGTAGTCCACAGAGGAATGGCCGTCGGAAATATCGGTTCCAGCTGCATTGTATGTCTTCGCCGAATAGTATTTCGTCTCTGTTCCTGCCGCGAATTTGTTGAGCCGGCCATTGCTGTATTCCATGCCGGCGTTGAGATCGTGTACCGACGCGCCCCAGCTTTCAAGTTGATTCCACTGCAGGCCCAACTTGTGCATGGCCTGGTTGGAGAGTTCAATGAAGCGTGCTTCAATGTAGATCTGCGGCACGGCCTTGTCAACAGACTTGATGATCGATTCGCAGTCCGCGAGGACGCGATCGCTAGCCGTGACGACGATCGTGTTCGCTCCCTGGAACGGCGTGGCGACGCTCTTGATCAGCTTGCCGTCCTTCTTTGTCCCGTACGACTCGTTGAAGAGCTTGGCCAGCTCGTCAACGGACGCATGGTTCAGCTGGAACGTGCGCGTGAAGATCGGCTCGGCCACCTTGTCCTCCTTGATGAAGTGGATGCCGCCGGTGGACTCTACGCGGAAGCCGCGCGAGTTGAGGATCGATTTCATGCCCTGCAGCCACGGCACGTGCTTGAGCGACACGGAGACGCGCTGCTGGAGGTTTGAGGATTCCGCGTAGATGATGTTCGCCCCGGTGGCGCGGCGGAACTGGCGAAGAATGTCCGTAAGAGAAGCGTTGTCTGACGTGATGTCCACAAGCGCAGTCTCGTCGCTTGCAAGGAAGCGCGCTGCGATCTCCGACCCGGTAGCAGGCGCTGGCGCGGCGGGTGTCGACGACGGAGCGGCGGCAGGAACAGGTGTCGGCGCTGGAGCCGATTCTGCTAGCTTGACGACAGGGCGTCCCTTCACCGCCTCTGCTGAATCGTCGATCTCGCTCAGGTTGATCTCGTCCGCCTCCCCAGCCTCCGGCTGCTTCTTTTCAGCGGGCTTCTCATCAGCCGTTTTCGCCGCCACTGGAGCAGATGCCTTTGCAGCCGGCACCGGTTCCTTGACGGCAGGCTTCTCGGCAGCCTTAGCCACCGGTTTCTCCGCAGGCCTCTCGACGGGCTTTGCCTCCGGCTTGGCGACAGGCCTCTCGACGGGCTTTTCAGCGGGCTTGGCCACTGGCTGCGACACAGTTTTCTCGGCGGGTTTCGCCTCGGGCCGTGGAGCCGGCTTATCGGCTGGCTTCGCGGCGGAAGCCGAGGAGTCGGCATCTGGCAACAGCAAGTCGCTCAAGGAAGGCCCTTGCCCCTGCCCGACAGCCACTGTCGCCCAAACACCCGCACATACAGCGAGAAGAACGCCATTGATCTCTTTGCGGAATTCCATACCTGTACCTCTCTTTCGTTCAGTTTTCCTTGTTTCGAAACCTCATTTTACGCGGCGAGCCCTGACATGCTCCAGCAATAGCTTCTGGCCGCCATCCCCCCACCTGACACGCCAGGTGAACCGGACGCCATCCAGCGTCGTGGACATGTAGTCGCCGTCACCGTATATGTTGCCGTTTATGCTGATGGTAGCCCGCACTTCCCCGTCCTGCGTCTTCACCACGGCCGGATTGCTGAACTTGAGCGACTTCTTTGCCCTCTTCCACTCCTCTGGCGTGATCTCCCGCTTGCGCTCGGCCTCGGCCTTCTCCGCCGCCTCGCGCGCGGCCTTTTCCGCCGCCGCTTTCGCGGCAGCCTCCTTTGCAGCCTTCTCTGCTGCTTCTTTCGCGGCGGCATCGCGCGCCGCTGCCTCCTTCTTGGCGGCGGCATCCTTCGCTGCGGCAGCTTTCGCCGCAGCATCCTGCGCGGCCTTCGCCGCGGCGGCCGCCTTCGGATCCACCTTGGGCTTGGGCTTCGGCTTGGGTTTCTTCGGGCGCGCCTCGGCCGAGATCGGCGTCATCTCGCCCACGTAGCCCTTCGGCCAGAACGGGTTGCGAAGGCCCACGGCGGCAGATGCCGTCGTTGCCGCCAGCAATAGCGGCAGGAGGATTTTTGCGGAAGTCCTCATTTCTTCGCGCCTCCTTTCGGCGGCGGCGGCACCGACAGCTCGCCCTTCGCGGGCCATTCGAGAACGATCTCCGCGGACTGCGCCTCTGGATCCTTCTGAGCCTTGATCTGGAGCGCCTGCAAAGACACGTACGGCAGCAGCTTCTCCACCCGCAGGAGGAAGGACGCGATCTCCGCGTAGCTGCCCCTGCACACGACGCGGATCGGGCGGCGCGTGAAAAGCTGGTGCGGAGGCGGCGTCGGGAGCGGCAACGCCCTCACCGGCTGCTCGGCGTAGTCGACGATGGTCAGTCCCACGTCAGAGGCGATCGGGTCGAGCAGCGACTTCGCGCGCATGGCCCAGGATTCCAGAAGCGGGGTGAGCAGCGCGTTGAGATACGGCTTCTGCTTCTCGTCGATCTCGGCCAGCATCCCCTTCACGCGCGCGGAATCCTTCAGATCACGCTCCATGACGTTCAACTGGTCTGTCAATCCGTCCAGATCCCGCTTTGCCTTGTCGATCGACATAAGAGCCGGCTGCACGGCGAAAAGGTAGATCACCACCGCGACCGCAAGGATCAGCGCGGAGAGGAAGAACGGGTTCTTCGAGGAACTTGCGTTTGCGTCGCTCATTTCTCGAACCTCCTCTCCTTGCAGCGGAACTCGATGTCAAAGGACAGCATTCGGACTCCGTCCTCCCCCGCTCGCGTCTCCTGCCGGATGTGGATGCGCTTTTTCTTGCGCGCGGCGGCGTTCTTCTTGTTCCTGTCGACAACTATCCATTTCGCGAACGCGTCGTTCTCGATCGCCTCCATTAGCTCCGTCACCGATGCCGTGGCGGCCGTCCGGCCTGAAATGCGGAACTGCACGTTCTCGATGGTGTTGGTGGGTCCCAGAAGAGGCGGCAGCTTGGGATTCTTCGGGTCTGAAAGAACCATCGGTGGCGGCTCGGGAATTGTCATTGCGGTCACCTGCACGTCGGGAGGAATCACCTCGGCCAGCTTCGCGAGGAGGTCGCCGTACTTGCGGCATCCGCTCTTGTACGCGTCAAGCTGATCCAGCTGAGACTGGCGCTCGCGCATGTCGGCCATCTGGGCAAGTATTGTCGCGTGCGCGTTCTTCCTCCTTTCAAGGTCAGAACGCACGGACGCCACCCTCCCGTTGACAAGCATTCCCTGCATGAATACTATGCCCCACCATATCAGGCACGCCACGCACAGAAGCAGTGCCAGTATCGGCATCATCACGCGCAGACGAATAGGCGAGGAAGAGGCCTTCTCGTCAGGACGCAGCAGGTTCAGGTGGAGGTTAGGCGACTTCATCCATGTCCCTCCATCGCGGCTCGCGCCGCTCCGAGCGCGGCCAGGTATATCTGCGAAGAGCCGGGCGTCAGGTCTTCCGGCAGCTGGACGCCCTTCGCAAGGTTGCCGAACCCGTCAAAAGCACCCGGAGCGACGAACGGCACGCCGATCGTCTCCTCCGCGAAGGAACTCCAGTATCGGGCGCCGGCGGAAAGCCCCATCAGGAACACGCGATCCACATGCAGGTCGTACCGCTGGGCGAGATAGTCCAGAGAAAGCTGGAGCTGCTGCAGGACGGGGCTGACGAGCGGCTCTAGGGCCGGGCGCGGATCGATGAGCGAGTTTTCAAGAATGGATTCCACCAGGTCGTCCGTCACGCTGAGGCCGGATTTCACCAGCTCGCGCATCACCTCGTAGCCCAGCGCGCCGGGACATTCGCGGAAAAGCAGCAGCGCCCCCTTGCGATAGGCGGCAAAATATATGGTCGTGCGCGTGACGAACACCGCCACCGCCGTGCCGTCCGCCGCCACGAAGTCCGGCTGCTGCAGAAGGGAGGCAAGAAGCGCCGACGGCTCCACCTGAACCGAGCACGCCGTCGGGCGATGTCCTTCCGGCAAGAGGCGCGAGAGCCACAACACCTGGTACTCTGGCATGCCAGCCTGCAGGATGAACGACGCCTCGTCCAGCGGCACGGTGACGAACCGGTTGCCGCCATGCGAGGCCGGAACGTACGGAACCGGCGCCTCGCTCGGCTTCCCTGGCTTCTTTTCTGGGGCTGGCGCCGGATTGGAGTTGCGCCGAACCCCCAGCTTCTTCTTTGCCGGGGCCGAGGCGGCAGAAGCCTCCGCCTTTTCGTCGGCCAGCAGCGCGTCGACGGTCGTCTGGCGGATGAACATGCCGGGCGAAGAGACCGCCAACGCCGCCTGCGGCGCCTGGAAATCGCGCGGAAGCGACCACTTCGCCTGATTGTGCAGATCGTCCCAAGAGGTAGGCATATCCCCCTCCGGCGGAGGCACGTACCCTACCGCAGCGACCTGCACCGTCCCCTTCCGGCGCTGGAGCCGGACTGCCGGGCAGCCGCGCGGGTTGGCAGGATCCAGAAACACGCCCGTCACGTCCGACGGTCCGCGACGACCAAAGGATCCCCCTGCCGCAGATTTCTCCCACGGCATCTTGACGTCAATCGTCTTGTCCTTTGTCAGTTGCAGTTTCATCCATGAAAACACAAGCACATTCCATGCCAAAAATCTAGCCTAGACCACATGTTTTGGCGCGCTCCATCACGTCTGCGGCAATCAGCGGATTCTGGAACGTAAATGCAAAGCGATTGGCGTCGGCCGTCTCGAAAACGATTCCGCCGGGTTCTACGACGGTATTCTTCAAGTCGGCGAGAGGAATGTTGATGTCGATACCCTTTCCCGCAAACACAATACGACGATCGGTAAAATAGCAGTGCGTGCGCTGGCACACGTACCCTTCGCTTCGATGGCCTGGAAACGCCACGTCGCTCGGTCGCCCTACGGGACGCAAGGAGACGTCAAGCCCGGTGACGCCACCTCTTGCGTAGAGCGTCCCCTTCTCGTGGAAAAATGCCCGCTCGTCGGGATCGACAGGCTCCAGCCTGACCTTCTTGGCCGGACGCGGACGGATCGCCGCAACGCCACCATCGGCAAGCCACTTCTGGTAGCGGTCCTTGTTCAGCACAATGCGTCGACGAATGCGCAACTTCACCACGATCATGGGAATGAGCAACCAGAAAAAGGCAAATATGACAGTGATCAAGCCAAGCGCATGCATGAACCACGGCTTGTCGAGGTTGCCCAGGTCCTGATAGATGAACCAGAACATCCCGCCGAGGAACATGAATGCGATCAATTTTCTCAATGCGTAAAGCACGGTCAGTAGTATACCATAATCCCCCACCGCTCAATAGCGGTAATTGCAAAACCACGAAATACACGAAACACACGAAAAGGTATTCGTCTGCTTTTTACACGCTTTCGTGTATTTAGTGTATTTCGTGGTTCATAAAGAAGATATGCCAGAGGTTTTGCAACTGCCTCAATAGAGAAAATCAATCTCCTTGCGTATCGAATCAATTACAGGATGAGAATGTAGCCGCGATTCTGCCTTCTCCAGGATCATGACCAACGTCGGCTTGTCCTTTCTCATTTTTGCAAAATCGGCCAAATAGGCGACAGACTCGACAAAAGCGAACTGCTCTTTATCCGTCATCTTCCCCTTGCGCAGCCCAATTTCGAAAGCCGCCTTAAACATCTCTTCCGAGCGCCTAGGGTCAAGCGTGTCCTTCGCCCTGCAAGCCCGGCCAACGACGCACGCCATCTCCATCGAAGTCGCATTCAGCCGCCAGCCATCCTCTGCGATCTTAAGTGCAAGCCGATCGTCTTTCATCATGCGCGACGCCACATACCAGGCCGTGCCCCAGGCTTCCACATTATGAGGGTCCGCCTTGACCGCAGCCCAGAACCATGGCATCAGCTCTACCGTTTTCTCACCTTCCAGATGCCGTTCTATCTCTGGGGCGCGGATATGGGAATTGATCCATCTCCACGGATCTAACGCCTCATGCCTCTCGTCCGAGGCGGCATCATGTGACGTCTCGGCCTCGTTCGCATGTCCATGCTGGCCGCACGAACAGCCTGCTTCGTGATGATGATGCGTGGAATCGCCACCTGCATCGAGCGCATGGCAATCCATGTCTATGCCCCCATGGAAGTAGCTGTCGGCCGCATGGACAAACGCATCCGACATCTCCGCTTTCGCGTCGCCGAGCAGAACAGAAAGGAAGTCGCCGCCAGACAACGCCTGCGGCAAGTCTGACGCGGGCCGCACCGCCAGAAAGCCCAGCATCAAGGCACAGACCGATATCCCGCAAAATGCCGTCGCTTTCATAGCCGCTTCCGCTTGAAGAGAACGTGCGCCAGCGCAAGAAGCGCCACAACGTATGCCGTACCGTAACCGACAACCGCCAGAAAGACCCATGCATCGACATTTCCCCAGCCATGCACAAGCCGCTGGCGCATATCGAAGAATTCAACGTGCGGGAATGTCCAATAAGACACACTCACAAGCACCCGCGCGATTCCCGAGACGTTCTGCGCGTATTCCGGCAAGCGCCGCCCAAAGAAAAACATTGCAGGCAGAAGCACGGCTAGCAATGTCGTGCTCGCCGAAGGCGTCAAGACGAACGACCCGCACAACGCAGCGGCTGTGGCAAGCGCCACGAACAGGGCATGCAGGACGAACGCCTGAAAGAAACACAAGGGCTGCCAGTCTCCGCCGCGCAACGCCGCAGAGGCCACCCATAGCGCATAAAAGAACAGCAGGGCCGACCAGCCTGCCACCACGGCCCCCAGGTATTTACCAAGTATAAGCTCCCCTCTGGAAACCGGTTTCGCCAAAAGCGGATAGATCGTCCGATTGGAAAATTCGCTCGTAAAGAGACGTCCGCCGATGCCAAGGGAAATGAAGAGCGAATAGCCCCAGACCAGAAGCAATGCCGCCTCGTCGAAGTAACGCGTCGCCCCTACGGCTCCGAACGGTTTCGCCAGCGAAAGCGGCACGAGCAGGACCAGGGCAAGAACCAGCAACGCGAACATGTCGTTCCGCCGCCACAGTTCCAGCAGCGACAGCTTCACTAGCGCGCCGATTCGTCTCAAGACGCATTTCATGCGGCGCCTCCCTTCTCCAGCACGTCAAGGAACAAGCGTTCAAGGTTCCCGCCGCCATCGCCGGCGAGCCGCTTGACCGGACCTTGGTAGATGCAGCGCCCCTTCTTCATGATGGCAATATTGTCGCACAACAGCTCCGTTTCGCCCAGTTCGTGCGAAGAGAAGAAGATAGACTTGCCCTTGTCGCGCAACTTCTTCAGCAGGTTGCGGAAATGGATGCGCGCGAGCGGATCAAGCCCCGTAAATGGCTCGTCGAGAATCAGCAGGTCGGGGTCGCTCAACAGCGCCTGTGCGATGCCAGCGCGCTGGAGCATGCCCTTCGAATACTCCTTGAGCGGACGCTTCGCGGCATCGACAAGCCCAACTTCCTCGAGGAGTTCATCGGTGCGGGATCGCACCAACTTCTTTTCCATGCCGCAAATGCCGCCGTAGAAAGCAAGCAGCTCGCGAACGTTAAGGAATGGGTAATAATATGCAATCTCCGGCATGTAGCCGATACGCCGACGCGTCGAGGCATCAAGCGGATCTCCGCCGAACAGGCGTATCGTGCCGGATGTCGGACGAAGCAGACCGATCAGCATCTTGATGGTCGTGGTCTTTCCGGCCCCGTTCGTGCCAAGGAAACCCACCACCTCGCCTTTCCCAAGCGCGAGAGTAAGGTCGTCGACGACCGCCACGTGACCGAAGAGGCGACTTACGCTGTTGATTTCAAAAACCTTGTCATCCATGACGGGAGTATTATAGCACTTTTAAGGACTTTGAGTGCGAACCTATTGAAAGAACCAGTAGGAGAATGCTATATGTTCGCCAAGAAAGGTTAGACGCGGGCTAGCCGAGGTCATGAACTTTCCAGGAATCGTGAAATGCGCATCGCAGAAATCACCTTCCGCAACCTTGAATTCCACTTCTCCAGCATCGGTCTCATCAACTATTACCCGCAACTTCAATGGGCTCTTCAAGGAAAACTCGCTCGTCCGATGCCCGAGTTCGCGGTCTACCGACACCTTGCACCTAAGCGCCGTCCGCATTACGACATGCAAATCTCGCCCGGGTTGCAGAGCAATCGTCATCGCATCGCCACCCAGAAGGAACCTGCCTCCCTCCACGATATTCGTGCCGTTCAGCTTGCCAACGGCATGAAATGGCGCGAAGATCGGATAATCATCGCGCGTAAGCGTCTCGTATCTGGAAACCTTCTCGTCCCGATCATATGCGACATCGACGCGTGCGCAAAGTATTGCGCCCTCGGCAGGAGCGGTTGGAAGCGCGACGGCGGCATCGTAGGCCGACCAATCGGCCTTCCTCAACTCTAAGTCAGGAGGAGCTACGAGAACCTCTGGTCCAACGGCGACATCAGGCTTGCCGCAATAAAACGACTCGCCGTCCGACGCATGGCAGAACCAGTAGTCAAAGCGCGTCGCGGGCTCGTTCTTGAGCGTCTCGAACTTGGAAGACATCGAGGCAGACGCAAAGAACTCCGGCGAATATATCCCCGACAGGTGCGCGACACGGCGTTCCGACATGTCATACACTATGCCACAGTTTCCCCAGGTGCCGAATGACGCACCTTTCGGCATTTCCATGTCGCACCTCTCCGCAACGCCGCGTATACGGTCTGCCGACGCTGAAAAACCGAACAAGAAGACAAAAACAACGGCCATTGCGCCTGCAAACATGACAATCGCTGCGCTTGGCAGAATACGGGCAGGCCCTGGCGTCAACCGAGAGGAGACCACTTCGGCTCCGAATGCCATGTAAAAGAGAAGCGCCGGCATTGTCCACACAAGGTAACGGTCTAGATTCGTATTTTGCCAGCCGCTCGTAGAAACCGTAACGATTCCACCCAGCATCGCAAGATACCATGCAAGCTCGCGCCAAGACACCTTGCGCCAAGAGCGAACAAAGAGTCCGATCCAAAGAAATGTAGCGCCAACTACGGGGAGATAAAAGAAATCGCGCGGTGTCTCCTTTGGAATTCCAAGAAAGTACGCTTTGACAATGCGCATGAAGTCAATAGCAGACATATAGACCGCAGAAGCAGGAGATAAATTCGTGAAATACCCCTTTTGTGCGACAGAAGAGAACTGGAATTCGCCTGTAAGCGCAAAGTTGAGCGCAAAAACACCGGCTACAGACAGCACGGACGCCGCTGCAACCAACGCATCGACTCCAATCCTGCGTTTGCGAAACATATCAAGGGCAGTGAAAACAAAGATGGAAAGCGCAACAACCATTCCTTCAGGTCGAATCCATGGTGAGACTAGAACAATCGGCACATATACGCACCTTCTCCCGGTAAAAAGTCCATAGGCCAGCCAAGCGCTTACAGCCATCCATAGCCCGATGTCGCTCTGTGCCAATGCGCAGTAGGCAAATGGACCGAACAACGAAACAAGCAAAGTCGAAACAAAACGTGAAATGGGCCGTTCGGCAAAAGCCTGACATGCCACCAAGACCCAACCAACGACAAAAACAATATAAAATGCCGAATTCAGCAAGAAGCCAGCCGCAATGAGCGAATGGCCCTTAAATCCAATCAGGTAAGGAACCGCAAGAAAAAAAGGGTAGAGGACGGATGTCGTCCCAGTCGAAACGCCCGTTCCCGCGGAAAAGGAAAAAGGGAATCCTTCCGCTATCCGTCGCGCCGCTTGACAGTAGAGAAGCGTATCCGGCTGCACAATCGCAAGCGAACCATCGGAACGAATCGTAGAAGCCGCAAGATAATAGAACGCAATCTGTATCAAGGCCACGCAAATGCCCATAGCAACAAGGTTACGTCTCTTTGAAACCTCTTCTAGTGCCATTGCCGATCAAATTTCGTTTATTATTAAAAACAGGGGCGGCCCAGCTTGGACCGCCCGTTTTTCATCTATACGCAGAAGCAGACATCACTCTCCGCCGCCGCCGCCCGCAGTGTTACGATCGAGCTTATGCCACGTTGACGTGTCGTCAGCATCGGTCTGGGAGTAGGTGCAGGTCGGATCGGTCGTCGCATCACCCGTCGTGTAAGCCACATCCGGCTGCGCGGGGCAACGCGGTTCGACCTTGATGTAACCCGTAGAACCATAGAGCTTGGCAAAAGCCGTATCACCCGCCAAGAGGCACTGCTCCTTCGCGGCCATAATCTGCTTGAGGTTCGAGACACAGGCTGTAGCCTGGGACGAACGACGGTACTTGATGAAGTTCGGGATCGCAACAGCTGCCAGGATGGCGATGATGGCGACCACGATCATGATTTCTACGAGGGTAAAACCCTTCTTCATTCTTTTCATGGTTGTGTTCCTTTGTTGACGCAATCGGCACCATGCCAATCGCTAGTGCAATGACATGCAATTCTCATGCCAATAGCTATGCAAACTGTAAGGTTAAAGGGTTAAAAGGTTACAGATTTAAAGGTCAAGGCGAGCGATTGCATGAGAGAAGATGTTGTGTGTCAAAGGACAGAACACATCTATACGTTGTTATCTCGTCTGGCGTATCACGTATCGCGACCATCCTTCTCGCGCATCGTCCCGTCATACGCCTTGCCCTAGCCCTTCAGTTCTTGCTTTTTCGCGGATTCGCATTTTTGCGAAAGACCCTATTCGCATTTTTGCGAATTCATCTGGAGAAATCAAGCGCGTTGGCGCGGACAAGAACGGCTATTGGCTGGTGCTTGGCGACTAGTCATCCGCCAGCTTCCTGTACAATGTGCTCAAGTTGACATCGAGCTTTTCGGCGGCCTTTTCCTTGTCGCCGTTCGTTGTGGAGAGGATGTATTCGATGTACTCGCGCTCGCGCTGCTTGAGGAAGCTCTTGAGGGAGGTGTTCGAGGAGGAGAGGCCCTGTCCAAGCGAGACGGCTCCGGGCACCGCCGCACCGCCGCTTGTCGGCACCTGCCTCTGGATCTTAGGGGGTAGTAGATCCACCGTGATGTCGCCTTCCTGCAGGAACGTGAGCGCGTGGCGAATGGCGTTCTCCAGCTCGCGGACGTTGCCGGGCCAGTCATAGGATGTCAGCACCCGAGCCGCCTCAGGCGTAATGTTCGGAACAGGCTCGTCGTCATCGGCCTCTGTCCGGATAAAATGCAGCGCGAGGGGCAGAATGTCCTCCGGACGCGACCGAAGCGGCGGGATGTCAATCGTAATCACCGCGAAACGATAGTACAAATCGCCCCTGAACGTGCCGTTGGCAACCGCCTTCTCAAGGTCTGCGTTGGATGCCGCTATCACGCGCACGTCGACTGGAATCGCCTTAGTCCCGCCCACTCGCCGTATCTCGTGCTCCTGCAATACGCGCAAGAGCTTGCCTTGCAGGACAAGGGGCATGGACGATATCTCGTCAAGGAAAAGCGTACCGCCGTTCGCGGCCTCGAACAGGCCCTCCTTGTCGGCATGGGCACCCGTGAATGCGCCCTTCACATGTCCGAACATCTCGCTTTCGAGCAGGTTCTCCGGCAAGGCTGCACAGTTGACCGCGACCCACGGGCCGTTAGCACGCGTCGATGCCTTGTGGATCGTGCGAGCTATAACCTCCTTGCCCGTCCCCGACTCGCCGTTGATCAGCACTGTGGCGGGCGTCGGACCGACCTTTTGGATCGTGTCGTACACCTTCTTCATCGACGGCGACGATGCTATGAAACTGTCGACCACATAAGGAATTTTCGCATCCGAGTTGAGCATCTTGGCGGATGCCGCGTTCTTGGCGATCTGCTCCTCCGCGCGCTTGAGGCAGGCGAGCATGTCGTCTACCTTGAAAGGCTTGGTAAGATAGTCGAAAACGCCACTCTTCATCGCATCAATCGCCGTCTCGATGCTTGCGTATCCGGTAAGGATGATGACGGGCATAACGTTCGTCATCTTGCGGATCTCGTGGAAAAGCGCCATGCCGTCCATAGGCGCCATGCGCAGATCCGTCACTGTTATGTCTATGCCGCCGGCCTTTACGATTTCAAGCGCAGACGCCCCATCACCCGCTGTCTTCACAGCGTAGCCGTTCGACTTAAGCAGGCTCTGCAAAAGCAATAGCGTACCCGCCTCGTCGTCAACGATGAGTATGGTGGTCATGCGGCGATATTATACCAACATAGTGCGGATTTGACAAGCGCGCGGGTTTTGTCAAGGAGTCTGGGAAAGAAATTACGCTTCCGTGTTTTCCGTGCATTCAGTGGTTCTACAATTGCCTCACGAAAGTACGCAAAAACAGACGAATACCTTTTCGTGTGTTTCGTGTATTTCGTGGTTTTGCAATTACCACCAACAACTAGCCACTAGTGAGCTATCGAGCCGAGGTTGAAGATCGGCAGGAACATCGCCAGCACGATCGTGCCGATGACAACGCCGAGAAACACCATTAGGAAAGGCTCCATGAGGGACGTGAGCGTGCCGAGCATGACCTCGACGTCCTCGTCGTAGGCGTCCGCCACCGAGTCAAGCATGTCCTCGACCTTGCCGGCCTTCTCGCCTGCGGCAATCATTCGCACCATCAACGTCGGCATGTACGGCTTGCCCTCCAGCGACGGACTCAGCTGGTTGCCCTGTTCTACCTCAAGGCGAGCCGCCAATATGGCCTGTTCTAGGACGGTATTGCCTATGGATCCGGACACAACCTTCAATGCCTTGAGGATAGGCACCCCCGCAGCGATCATCTGCGCCAGAAGACGGCAGAACCGGCCTATGCTGGCCTTTTGGTTAAGCTGTCCGAACACCGGCATCTTCAGCATCCATTCGTCGAACCGCCGTCGGCCAAACTCTGTCTTCTTCCACCGCCTGAATAGCCACACCGCCGCCACCACGATCGGAAGGATAATGTACCACCACGCCTTGACGAATCCGGACACGTCCACCAGCTGCTGCGTCAACCATGGCAGTTCCTTGCCGAATCCGGAAAACATCTCCGCGAACACCGGCACCACGAACTGGATCAGGCCGGCCGCCAACAGGAGTGCGATAGACATGATAACGGCGGGATACGTCATTGCGCTCTTAACCTTCTTGCGTAGGCGCGAGGATGACGCGAGGATCAGCGCAAGTCGCCTCATGACAGGCGCGAACTGTCCGGACTGCTCGCCGGCGACCACCATGTTCACGTACATGTCGTCGAAAAGCTGCGGAAAATCAGCCAAACCTGCGGAAAGAGGCTCGCCGCGCTCGATGACGTCAAGCATATGCCGCAGCACCTTCTTGAACTCCGGCTCGTCGCACTGCTCCTCAAGCGTCATGATGGACGCCAGGATCGACATGCCCGCGCCCAGCATCGACGCGATCTGGCGCGAAAACGGAATAACCTGCGTCGCCGCAAGCTTCCTGGCGTGCCTGACTTTGACTGTCCTTCCTGCCATTGCCTATTCTCCGCCAGTTACTTCGAAGGCCGCTTCCAGGGACGTTATTCCGGCGCGGACCTTGCGCATTCCGGCCTCCTTCAGCGACACCATGCCTTCCTGAAGCGCCAACTCCTTCAGTTTTTCGGCATTGCCGCCCTTCTCGATGATCGCGCGGATCGCGTTCGAGATCGGCAGAACCTCCATGAACGCCCCACGTCCCTTGTACCCGGAATTGTGGCACTTGGGGCACCCGCCCGGCCCGTAGATCTGCACGCCCTCGAACGGCTTCGGATCCACGCGGTTCGCCTCCAGAAGCTCCATGTTCACGTCCACCGGCTGGCGGCATAACGGACATAGCTTACGGAAAAGGCGTTGCGCCTGCGCAAGGATGAGCGAGCTGGCCAGCAGGAACGGCGGCACCTCCATGTCGATAAGTCGCGGAATGACGCCGCACGCGTCGTTGGTGTGGAGCGTGGACAGCACCAGGTGGCCCGTCAAGGCCGCCTTCACCGCGATGTCTGCGGTCTCGTTGTCGCGGATTTCGCCCACGAGCACGATGTCCGGGTCCTGACGCAGCACGCTTCGCAGGATGCCCGCGAACGTCAACCCCTGCGCCACGTTCACGTGGCATTGGTTCACGCCCGCCAGCTCGTATTCCACCGGGTCCTCGGCCGTGACGATGTTCACGTTCGGCTGGTTCAGGTCCTGCAGGCAGGAGTAGAGCGTCGTCGTCTTTCCCGAGCCCGTAGGCCCCGTCACGAGGATGATGCCGTGCGGCTGCTCGATCGCGAACTTCATCGCCTTGTAGGCGTATTCGTCGAGGCCGAGCGACGCGAGACCGGGCGCAAGGTTCGCCTTGTCGAGGATACGCATCACGACCTTCTCGCCGTGTACGGTGGGAAGTATGGAGACGCGCACGTCCACCTCCTTCTTCAAGGCCTTCACCTTGAAGCGGCCGTCCTGCGGCTTGCGACGCTCGGCGATGTCGAGGTTCGACATGATCTTGATGCGCGAAACCACCGCAGAGTGCAGGGCCTTGGGCGGAGCAGGACGCTCCACCAGCTCGCCGTCGATGCGATAGCGCAGGCGCGACGTCTTCTCGCCGGCCTCGAAGTGGATGTCGGACGCCTTAGTCTTCAGCGCCTCGATCATCATGGTGTTGACCATGCGTATGACAGGCGCCTCGCCAGCGGATTCCGCCGAGGCATCGATCGCGTCCTCCTTCTCCTCTGCGGACGAGAACTCGATCTCGGTGTCCTGCCCCTTCATGATGTTTTCCATCGCGAGGGCAGGGTTGGCCGCATCTTCCTGGACTTTCAGGCGCCCCAGGGCGTCCATCACATCCTTCTCGGGTGCCACGCACGACCAGATGCGCCCACCCGCCGCACGGGACACCTCCTCCTGCGACGGCAGGTCAAACGGATCCGCGAACGCGATCGTGAGCCGGCCGCAAAGCTTCATCACCGGCACCGCCTTCGCCTTCATCCAGAAGTCCAGCGGCTTGGATCCAGTCAGTTCCTTCGGGATAGAGAAATTATCCGGCAACGTCAGCGGCGGCATGTTCAGGTATGCCGCCGCCGCCAGCGTGAAAGCGGCAGGATCGACCAGGTTCTTCTGGACGAGATAGCGCTCTAGCGGCAGCTTGTCCTGACGCGCCTGCTCGGCGAATACCGTAAGCTTGTCAGCCGAAATGACGTTGAACTTCAGCAACGCATCCGAAAAGCTTGCGAAGCGCGCACGGGATTTCTTTATAGGAAGAATAATTGGCATCATTAGCAGACTAGCAGAAATCATGCCACGCATTGGCATGGCTTCTGCTACATAAGTTACGTATAGGAATGCCACCGAAATCACCAAACCACTAACCACCTAACCACCCATGGCAGAGACTCAACAATTTGACCCGAAACTCGAAGAAGGCATCGCCTATTTCGAGAAAATGCTGCAGCTGACGCCGGACGACCGCGTCACTCTGCAGTTCCTGTGCGTTGCATACGGGCAAATAGGCCAGTTGGACAAGCAGCGTCGAGCGCTTGTCTCGTATGCCGGAGTCCTGCTCAAGGAAAAGGACTTCGAGGCCGCGGAGAAACTTATCGAGCAGCTGGAAAACTACACGGAACCAGATGCACGGGCCGCAGTCCTGCGAATCCGCGCAGCCCAGCGGCCCAAGCAGGCCGCCGAACCGCCCAAGGAAGACGCCGCAACCCCTGCTACCGGCAACAAGACCACCACAGCCGTGTATATCGCCATCAAGGCAGAGAAGAAGCTTGCCCGCCACCTCGCGGAGAGCAAGGTTATCGACGAGGCTACAGCGGACGCGATTCAGGATCGACTGACGGCGCTTGCAGACGTGCCAGGATGCTTCCTGGTCTCAACGCTCTCGGAAATAGAGAAAGAGAACACTGCCACCGCCGAGGCAGTCTCCGCATTTCTTGCGGACGAGACTGGCGCACCGCCTATCCCCCTTGAGGCGTTCCCCGCCGTCGAAGAGCTGTCGCTGAACCTCCCCGACTCCATAGTGCGCGTTCGCGGCGTGCTGCCGTTCGCCAAGTTAGGCGACACCTTGCTTGTTGCCACTCTCAATCCCTTCGACGATGCCCTCAAGAAGCAGGTTGAGTCTGCCGCCGGTGCTCCCTGCCGCTTCTACATTGCCAACCCGCGGACAATGGAGACGACGCTTGACCGCCTCTTTTCGGAGGCGACGCTTGATGAACCTGCCAACGTTCCAGCGCCAGGAGGAGACTAGCCATGCGCATCTCCGGCGACAGAATGGCTGCGCGCGCCGGCGTAACGCTTCTCGAGGTCATGCTCGCCGGAGCGATGACCGTCATTGCCGTCCTTGCCATGCTTGAGGGGGTTATTGTAGCCAGAAAGATAACTCACGAAAATGCCGAAGCCCTTCGTGCCGATGGCAATGCCTTTGATGTCGTGTGGGGAAGATTCAACAAACCTTATGGCGAACTCAATAATGATAACGTAACAACTAATGACTATGGCGCAACGAACATTAACAGTAGTATCTTAGAAATCACCTATACATATACAAATCAAGTCAACGGGGAAGAGCATTCACTTTCGATACGCCGTTCCAACATCCCGGAAGAAAGATCATTCACCATCAAGGACGATTAGAATGTTTAATCCCCCCAAAAGTGCGTTCACACTAGTGGAAACGATGGTCGCCTCGTCCATTGCGGTGATCGTATTGGGGGCAACAGTTGGTACTATGGTGTTTTGCCAGCGCATGTTCCGCCAGACAATGGCGGAAGCGGAATCATCTCTGGCACTGCGTGAAATCCGCGACAAACTTCTATTTCACGCGGGCGTCAGGAATAATGGTAGCCGTCTTAACGATGGACTCCTAACTGGCAAGTGGAAAGCCGACGCGGCCTCGCTTACAATGAACTGGGCCGATTCCGATGATGGTCCAGGAAATGTTAGAATCATATTGCGTTCAGACGCAAAAGGGAACTATTTCTTCAATGAGAGATGTCCACATACCGAGGCAAACGACAAATGGTTTCGCCCAGGAAATTTCAGAATCGGCGACGATTGGTCTGCCGTGCTTGAGCCACCTGTCATCAAGATTTCTTTGTTGGATCCCTTGATCGGCAATGTGATAAATTCAATGCACATTCACCTCCCCGAAGAACTTAACATGGATAAAGCCAAATGAAATGCACTTTCAAGAACGGATTTGTCTTACCGATGGCGATCATTTTACTGTTCGTCGCTTCGGTGGTCATTGCCGCCGTCTTGAGCTATGCCGCATTTACAACACGAATCACAGACATACATCTAGGAAATACCATTTGCCGCCTTGCAGCCCAATCCGCCATTGAAGAAGCAAAAATCAACATTCAATCAAATTTCTCAAACTATGCTGTTAGTAGTGCAAATCAACAAATAGATCTCTTGACGGGAAGAACGTTTAGTAGATGGTTCGGGAATCCCACATCCAAAAGTACAGAACTAGGCGTATCAGACGAAACAGGGGATTATCGTGCTAGACTTGTAAAATCTAATATAAGAATGGATCATAGGACATGTGAGGTAACACCATTCATTCCACCAAATGGCGTAGAATATGACAATGATGATAAAAGATCCGCAACCCTGAAAATCCGTGCAGAAGCAAGGTGTACGAATCCAACAGGTACTGAATCTTCTTCTATAATCGAAGAACGTGTCCGCTTCGCCGTTGAACACTCAGGTGTGTTCGACAATGCCTATTTCGTGAACAACTACGGTTGGTTCCAAGGCAGTGCCATCACCGCCAATGGCGATGTGCGCGCAAATGGCAATCTTTATCTTGATTCCGGTTGTACTGTAAACGGATGTGCGTATGGAGCAAGAAATCAAGAACTTGGGGTTATCGGTTCAATACAAAATACTGGCAAGAAACAAGACCGCAATACATACTGGAATAATTGTGGAAATTCAGCAAGGCCGACGACACCGACTTGGTATGTAAGTGAATCAGAAAATGGGGGTTATTATGCCCGTGGCTACGATCCAACATTGCCCAATACCGCTCCATCTAACGATCCAAACAAACCGCACAGAATAAATCCTTACCAAGATGAAGTAAAAATGCCTTATATTTCTGCGCTAGACAGTTATGTCGCCTACGCACAAGAAGTTGATGGGACTCTCAAAGGTGGAGTTTCCTACAAATTAGATGCGAACGGCAATGTCACGCAATCCCCTCTTGGCACGATCAATGCCCATTACAATGGTGTTGGTCCATCTGGAGATGCTAATCTTTCAGACAAGGGAGCCTTAGTCCTTGAAGGCACCGCCGCCAATCCCATAGAGATAAAGGGTCCAGTCGTCATCGATTCGGACGTCGTCATTCGTGGCTATGTCAAGGGCCAAGGCACAATCTACTCAGGACGCAACATTCACATCGTCGGCTCAATCCAGTATGTCGATCCTCCATCCTGGAGCCATCCCGATAGAAACCCTAAAAACACGGAGGCAATCAATGCGGAGAAGAATTTCCTCGGCCTCGCCGCAAAGGGAAACATCGTCATGGGCGATTATACCCTTTCGTCTTGGCTTGGTTCAAGCTCCAGCGGACTCCAGTACTACATGAAGAACGGCCCATACGTCCAGCAGTACATCTGCGACGCGTCAGACAACACGATCGGCTACCCACGCACCATAGAATACGGCTGGACATCCAACGAGTCAAGGTTCTGCGGCGACTACACGCAGAAGGACGGCGGCAAGAAGGTGGACGTGAGCACCAAAACCGAGTATGTTTACGAGAACGGCCGACGGGTGCAGAAAACCACCACAACCATCAGCGACAAGCAAGAACGTCGTTACTATCAATCCGTCTGTGCCGAAAAGCTCATCCAGCACCTCTGCGCCGACTCGCAGAGTTCCCGCGGTGCCTACCAGCCCACCATCACGCGCATTGATGCGGTGATGTACAACAACCACGGCATAATTGGCCACATTGGGAACTGCACCATCAACGGTTCGCTCGTCTGCCGCAACGAGGCCATGATCTACGAGGGCGCACTCAAAATCAACTGGGATCATCGGCTCTATAGCGGCATCAAAGGAATTACAGGACTTCCTATGGACGCTTCTCAACCCCCCAAGACGCTCTCCTGGCGCGAGATATCCAATAATGATTGAAGCAAACGAAGACATAACGCTGGTGACGGAGCAGCAGTTGCGCGACGTCGAACAGGGACAGGCCCAAGCAAAAGCCATCGCCGAGGGGCGGGAGATACATCCTGCCCTTCTCGCGCAGCAATCGGACGTTCCGGATTCTACCGAACTGCCAGCCGCCGAAACGGGAACTCAAATCCTCCAGCCAGACCCCGTCAAGCCCCCTTCAGACCCTGAAGCTACCTTCCGCCACGTCCGCCTTGGGATCGTGGCTATAATAGTCATAATCTTGTTTATCCTTTGGCTACGCCAGAGAAAGGGTTAAAAGGTTAAAGGGTTAAAAGATTAAAAGGTTAGAGGATTAGAAGGTTAGAAGGTTGAAGGGTTAAAAGGTTAAAAACTCGCTGCCGCGCTGCGTACTGGAAGATGAACAGAGGCCCTTTTGCTAATCTTTTAACCATTTAACCCTTTAATCTTTTAACCTTAAATCAGAACTCGTCTGGCAGATCGATCCGCATGGTGCGGCTCTTCATCGCATCGGAGAGCTTGTCGTCCACAGAAGGTGTCGTGTTGACCTCCTCGTCGAACATAAGCGCGTCGATGCGGATGGTGCGGCTCTTGAGCTGGGCCGGGTTGAGGTCCTCGATTTCCTGAACTGAGACAACTTCCTTCTGCTCGCTGCTGCCGTCGCTAGCATATGTAGTTCCTGGCTCTGAGGCCGACGGCACAAGCAGGATTGCTCCGCAAGCCGGACATTCGGCCTCGTAGCCTACCGCTTCGCCGGGCGCAATGATCTCCTGCCCGCACGTGGTGCACTTGAACGAAATGGCATTATCGCCGGTGATGGCGGTCTCGACGAATCCGTCGGCATCAGGTTCCTGCGCCTCTGCGGCCTTCCTGGCCGCCTCTTCCTCGGCAGCCTTCCGCGCGGCTTCTTCCTCAGCAGCTTTTCGTGCGGCCTCTTCGGCAGCCTTTCGGGTCGCTTCCTCTTCCGCAGCCTTTCTGGCGGCCTCTTCCTCGGCGGCCTTGCGGGCCGCCTCAGCCTCCGCCACCTTCCGTGCAGCCTCTTCGGCCAACCGCCTGGACGCCTCTTCCGCCTCGCGCCGGGCGGCTTCTTCGGCCGCTCGACGTGCCTCTTCTTCCGCTGCGAGACGCGCCGCCTCCTCGGCCGCCTTCCGCGCCGCCTCTTCTTCGGCCGCCTTCCGCGCCGCCTCCTCGGCCGCCTTCCGCGCCGCCTCTTCCTCGGCAGCCCTCCGCGCCGCCTCTTCGGCAGCCTTCCGCGCCGCTTCCGCAGCCGCCTGGCGAGCCTCTTCCTCGGCCGCCTGACGGGCCGCCTCTTCTTCGGCGGCCCTCCGTGCCGCCTCCTCCGCCGCCAAGCGAGCGGCTTCCTCGGCCGCCTTCCGTGCCGCCTCTTCCTCAGCCGCCTTCCGTGCCGCCTCCTCCGCCGCTTTACGCGCAGCCTCCTCTTCAGCCGCTCGCCGGGCGGCATCTTCAGCCGCCTTGCGCGCGGCCTCCTCGGCCGCCTTGCGGGCCGCCTCTTCCTCGGCAGCCTTTTGCGCAGCCAAGATCGCAGCCTGACGAGCAGCTTCTTCCTCGGCAGCCTTGCGGGCAGCCTCTTCCGCCGCCTTGCGCGCAGCTTCCTCGGCCGCCTTGCGAGCGGCTTCCTCTGCAGCTTTCCGCGCGGCCTCTTCCGCCGCCCTGCGCGCCGCTTCCTCCTCGGCCGCCTTACGAGCAGCCTCCTCTGCAGCCAGACGGGCCGCCTCTTCCTCGGCGGTCTTGCGAGCTGCCTCTTCAGCCGCCTTGCGAGCCGCCTCCTCGGCGGCGGCCTTCTCGGCTTGAAGCGCCGCATACGCCGCCTCGGTCAAAGGTGTCACGCGAGGGGCGACCGTTTCCTTCGCGCGCTTCGACAGCACTACGCGCAGAGCGTCACGCTCCGGGAGCACCAGCTTCTCGCCAGTCATGGGATTGCGGACCGTTCGTGGCGCCCGTCGCGCTACGTCAAACTTGCAAAGTCCAGGCAGTATGAAAAAGTTCGTGCGCGCCTCACGGTACGCGATCTCAATGATCGCCTCTAGCGCCGCACGCGACTGCCGCTGGGAAATCCCAGCCCGAAATGCCAGTTCCTTTATCAACCGACTCTTTGTATATGCCCGCTTCTTTGGTGCCTCTTCCATCATTCTTCTCCCAGATTGTCCAATTGCCAGCATTGATTGAAGCAAATCCCATGCCAATAGGAACAACCGTTATGGCATTGATTCTGCTGTAATCTTCATTAGCAAAAGGAATTGTCACATGAAACTGTGGTTTAGAAAGCAAAACACGGAAGCGGCTGCAAGCGAAAAGGCGGAAGGTCCCGTCACACCCGTCGAGCAGCTTGCAGAAGCTGCACCCTCAACTCTTTCTGGCGGCACACCAGCCGCGAGCGTCCCTGCCGCCGCCCCGGCCCAGGCCGCCCCTTCGGTGCCTATGCGTCCCAAACAAGGACAGAAAGCGCTCTATTACCAGATGATGAACGCGATCTACGATGCCGTGCTGATTCTTGACGACAACGGACATGTGGTCGATTGCAACGAGCGGGTACCGTCCATTCTAGGCCATTCGCGCGAAGAGCTATGGGACGAACCCGTGGGCTTGCTCATCCCAGGCATAAATCCGCAGATTTTCGCAAAAATGAAAAGCAGCCTCCATGGCAACCGCCGCGTGCTGATCTCCGCCCGGTGCCACCGCAAGGACGGCAGCACCTTCCATGGAGAAGTGGGAGCCGGCCTAATCAATCTCACTGGTGAGAATTTGGTCTTGACAATTCGCAATATTGAGAAACGTGCTCCCGTCAAGGCGATTGTCAGGCCAAACAACTCTTGATTCAAGCCCTACTTTGTGGCACCAGTGACTTCTTTTGCGAATGCAGCAAGCGCGGCGGCCGGGTCGGAGCTGTCCGTCAGGACTCGCATCAGCGCGCTACCGATGATGTAGCCGTCCGCCGCCTTTGAGATCATTTCCGCCTGAGCGTGCGTGGACACGCCAAAACCGGCGCAGATAGGCACATCCACCGCCGCCTTGATTGCAGACAGGCGAGCCGCGAGATCTGGCGGCAACTCGTTGCGAACACCCGTCGTACCCTTCACGGTCACTACGTAGAGGAAGGAATCCTCCATGCCCGCCGCAATCTCCTTGATACGGTCCAACCCCGTCGTGGGCGCGATTAGCGGCACGAGCGTGAGACCGTGCGGACGCAGCACGTCCAGAATCTCTTCGCGATCCTCCAGCGGCACGTCCACCGCCAGCACAGCATCCGCCCCAGCCGCCGCCGCATCTGCCGCGAAGCGCTCGAGACCATACTTGTAGATGATGTTGTAGTAGGAGAACACAACGAGCGGAGCGTCAGGATGTTTCGCTCGAAGCTGTCCCACAGCCTTCAGTATCTGAGCCAGATTGACGCCGTTCTCAAGCGCCGTGCGCGCAGCAGCGCGTATGACCGGTCCATCGGCCATCGGATCCGAGAACGGCACGCCGAGCTCCAGTATGTCGGCGCCGTTGGAGAGTAGCGTGTCGCCTGCGGCGACACTCGCCTCAAGGGTGGGCGCGCCCATCGTGAGATAGGCGACGAATGCGCCGCGCCCCTCGGCGCGGGTCTTTGCGAAGAGTTTCTGAATGCGGTTCATTGCGCGTGTTCTTTCTTGTACTTGAAGATGCTGTGAAGGTCCTTGTCGCCGCGGCCGGAGAGGTTCACGAGCAGGATGGCGTCCGTCGGGAGGGACGGCGCGCGCTTGATCGCCTCGGCTACGGCATGGCTCGATTCCAGCGCGGGGATGATGCCCTCGAAGCGGCATAGCGCATCGAAAGCCGCCACGGCTTCGTCGTCGTTGATGGTCGTGTACTCGGCTCGGCCGCTGTCGGCGAGGTATGCGTGTTCCGGGCCGACTCCCGGATAGTCCAGGCCGGCCGAGATCGAGTAGGTGTCGATTATCTGTCCGTCCGGCGTCTGGAGAAGGTATGTCTTGGACCCGTGCAACACGCCCACCGTGCCGCCGTTGATCGAGGCCGCGTGCTCGCCCGTGGCGAGTCCCTTGCCGCCAGCCTCCACGCCAACGAGCTTCACGGAAGGATCGTCGAGGAACCCCGCGAACAGGCCCATCGCGTTCGAGCCGCCGCCGACGCAGGCGATCGCCTGGTCGGGCAGCTTGCCGTACTTCTCCAGGCACTGCCGACGCGCCTCCTTGCCTATCACGCTCTGGAAGTCCTTTACCATGAGCGGATACGGGTGCGGTCCCGCCACCGTGCCGATCACGTAGAATGTCTCCTCGGGGTGGCTCGTCCAGTCGCGGATCGCCTCGTTCATCGCGTCCTTCAGCGTGGCGCTCCCCTCCTCTACGGCATGCACCGTCGCCCCGAGCATCTTCATGCGCTCCACGTTCGGCTCCTGGCGAGCCACGTCTATGGAGCCCATGTACACCTCGCACGGCATCCCGAAGAGCGCGGCGGCCGTGGCCGTCGCCACGCCGTGCATGCCCGCGCCAGTCTCCGCGATGAGACGCTTCTTGCCCATCCGCCGCGCCAGCAGCACCTGGCCAAGCACGTTGTTGACCTTGTGCGCGCCGGTGTGGTTCAGGTCCTCGCGCTTCAGCAGGATGCGTGCGCCGCCCAGGTGCTCCGAAAGCCGCCGCGCGAACGTGAGCGGACTCTCCCGCCCCACGTAGTCCCTCAGCAGCTCCGCGAACTCCGCCTGGAACGCGGGATCGGCCTTTGCCTCCGCATATGCGCGTTCCAGCTCCAGGAGCGGCGTCATCAGCGTCTCGGCGACATACTGTCCGCCGTATATTCCGTAGTGTGCTTCTTTTTTCATGTCCTTGTCCTCGCGAAAAGTTCGTTGAGCCTTTCGATCGACTTGACGCCCGGCGCCGTCTCGAGCGAACTGTTGACGTCCAGCACGTCCGCGCCCGTTGCGGCGGCCTCGGCCAGGTTGTCCGCCCCCAGACCGCCCGCGAGCACGGCCCGCACGCCGCGCCCGTGCGCCGCCGCCACGCGGCTCCAGTCGCTTCGCGTCCCAGATCCGCCGCCGCGCGGCGAATCGATCACCACCGCATCTCCATCGGCGCCGCCGTCGAGCGTCCAAGTCTCGAAACCAGCCTCCCACAAGGCAGCCACCTCTTCCTCCGTCGCAACCCGATGCAGCTGCACCACGTCAAGCTCGGCAAGCCGCATAGTCTCCACTATCTCCTCGACAGGCTGCCGCACGAAGACCCCGACCTTGCGTACGCGCTGAGACAGCTCGCCTGCGATTGCCGCCGCCTGCTGCTCAGTCACGCAGCGCGGACTCGACACCTCGAAGATGAAGCCGAGATATTCCACGCCAGCGGCATCCGCCGCGCGCGCGAACTCGACATCGTTTATTCCGCAAACCTTAAGCCGCGGCATCTGTCCATCTGCTTTCACGTCTCGCAAGTGATTCTATTTGTAGAAACACGGAAATTATACCACGCCATCCCCCGCATCGTCAACCGTGAAAAAACTTTTCCCTATCGCGGCGCTAGAGCGCCTGGTTGCGCTTCGCTATGCCGAGCGCTGCGAAACGACGGGCATAGGCCGTATACTGCGCGGAAGTCAGCGGCTCGAACGGCGGACGGTACGGTCCGCAGTCGATCCCGACGAACTTCATCATGGCCTTTCGGTAGCTCCAGTTGTCGCTCTCGATCATCAGCTCGACGACGCGGTTTGCCTCGTCCTGCCACTTGGCGGCAGCGCGGAAGTCGCCTTTCGCGGCCAGCGCGCAGATCTTCGAGAAGTGCGCGGGGATGATGTTGTACGTGGTGCCGATGCCGCCGGAGAATACGTTGCCGAGCGCGAGTCCGCACAGGAGCTGCTCGTCGCATCCGGCGAACCAGATGGTCTCCTTGCCGAGCTTCCGCTTGAGACGCTGGGCGGCATAGTAGTCGCGGCCCGTGTACTTCATGCCCTTCACGTTGGGGAGATCGAAGAAGCGGATGTCGCGTTCCGGCACGAGCGCCGCGCCGAACGAGTAGATCATGAACGGCAGGTCTGTTGCCGAGGATATGCGGCGATAGTGGTACATCGTGGCGTCGAAAGAAGTGCGGTAGAGCTGCGGCGCCACCGAACTAACCCAGTCGATGCCGATCGCCGCCGCGTGCCGCGCAAGCTCCACCGAGTCGTCTGTGTTGTTCGCGCCAACGTGCGCTATGAGCTTGCCCCGGCCGCGCATCGCCTTCACGGCCGCGTTCATCAGCTGCTTGCGCTCCTCCACCGAGAGCAGCCACCATTCGCCGGTGGTGCCCGTAAGGTAGAAGCCCTTCAGCCCGCCCTTCAGCCCATACTCGATGATCCGCGCGATCGTTTCCTCGTCGACGCGTCCCTTCTTGTCGTAAGGCGTGAACATGGCAGCATATGCGCCATACATTCCCTTGAAGCACTTTTCCGTCAGCTTTATGTCCATTGCAGTCCTTTCGCTCCGCGAACGGGCAATATTATATCATTTCTATTTTCCATTGCCCAGCAGACGGACTGGTCCGAGGAGACCGGCCGGGCGCAGCTTGTCTTCCGCCGTCCAGCCCTTCATCCAGTTCATCCACGTATAGATGCCCGTGCCGGAGTCCGGCTTGTCGTCCAGCACCCACTGCGGCACGCCATACTTGCTCTTCGGCTCCGCCGCGCCGCGCTTGCGCGCGATCGCGTCGCCAATCAAACGGTTCGGCCACGTGTTGACCACCTCCACGCGCAGCGTCACCTTCTTGCCCAGCACGGACTTCGGCAACGCCACTCGGTACGGTGCCTCCCACAGGCAGCCAAGGAACGTCCTGTCCACCCACACGTTCGCGAGCTCGCGCACGTCGCCGAGATCCAGCTCGCAGGGTTCCGAGACGTTGGAAAGGTCAATCCGCTTTTCGTACATGGCGCGTCCCGCGAAATACCTGAGCTTCTCGTCCGGGGACATGTTCCATCCCAACAGCATCGGGAACAGGCGCGGCGCGTCCGGCGCGTTCTTGCCCGTGAAGGAGGTGGCCGCCCATTCTGTCGAAATATCCATGAGCCGCCGAGACGGCGGCTCCCCATGCGGGAGGGGCGCAACTTGTTGCGCCCGCAACGGCTTCTCACCTCCCCTCGCCTCGCGAAACGACACGAACATCGATTCGTCCGGACGCAACATCACCCGCGTCTTCACGCGCCCTGTCTCATCCTCCAGCCACGGCAACGGCTCGATCTTCCCGCTCTTCGCGTCCCACCGCTCGGGATGCCCCACGCCCTTAAACGAAACGGTACCGTCAAACGCATTCGTCTTTCCGTTCACGACAAAGTAGAAGTCGCGCCCCTCGATCACGCGCCGTAGCGCCTTGAGCGCGCCGCCCGATTCCACCGGCGGGCGCACGCCGAACGCGCGCACCGCCGCCAGCGAGGAGTTGGCCGCCTTGAGATTCGGATACTTCCCGCCCCAGATGGTATCAACGAGTCTATGCCACTCCGCCGGATCGTCCGCGAGCGACGGCGTGTCCTTCGGCCGCTCACCCGCCACGCGCGCACCTGCGTCCAGCAACGCCTTCACCTTGCGCAACGTCGCGCAGGTGAGGTACCGCTCCTCACCCAGCCACAGCACCTCATACGGCAACCGCCCCGGCATCGCCACGCCGCACCCCCCGGGAGGGTCGCGCTCCAGCGCGACCGCCAAACCGGGAGGGTCGCAACTTGTTGCGACCGCAATCAACCGCTGAATATCCGCCACGCCGCATCGGTCGTAGTTGTACCCCGCGCCCACCAGCTCGCCCTGGTATTCGTGCAGGTTGGGCGCGCTGTCGCCAGCAAGGACCAGCACGTCCGCCTTCGGCTCGCCGCTCTGGAGCAGGAACTGTCCGCGGTGGACGTATTCCGCCCACCACTTCCCCTCCGGCCACCAGGTGGTGTGACGGTTGAACTGCGTGCCGTGGCGGTCGAGCGAGAAGCCGGGCTGCACGTTCATGAACGGCTGCTGCAGGTAGGAGTGGTACACCAGCTGCGAGATGCCGTCGAGCCAGCCGCGGTCGCCGTTCACGCGCAGCTCGTGCGGCGTGATCTGCCAGCGTCCCTCCTTCGCCTCGGTGGTGAACGCCTCGGCCGCGATCTGCTTCCGGCCGTGCAGGTGGCCGGCGGAGGCGGCGATGCGCGGCGAACCGTGCGGCGAACGTCCGAGCCAGAACTCGCCCGTGGGGATGTCCGTCGACGCGAAGCAGCGCAGGTAGTCGAACGGACCGCCGTAGCTCTCCGTGGCGGTCTTCACGCCTTCGCGATGGCAGAGTTCGGCGAAGTAGTCGTAGTAGTTCTCCGCCATGAGGTCGGACACCGTCCGCTGCACGTCGAAGAGGAACTTCGCCGTCTCGCCCGCCGTGCCCACCGTGTAGCCCGCCATCGCGGGCAGCCACAGACGGATGTCGTAGCCGCGCCGCCGCTTGAACTCCTCGGGAAACGCCTCGGTCCAGTTCTGTCCGCCGACCTCCCACGAGTCGATGATCGCCACGGCCACGGTCCCCTTCCCGCCGGGCGCGTTGATCATCTTGTGCGGCATGTGCGGCCAGTGGGCGTCGAGTCCCTTCTTCGAGAGCTTGTCGCACTCCAGCCCGCGCACGTTCCCCGGCGCCGGCGCACACATCTTGCCGGAGGTCGTGTAGCCCACGCGCAAGATGCGCCAACACCCCGCCTCGGGAGGGTCGCAACTTGTTGCGACCGCCAAACCGGGAGGGTCGCGCTCCTGCGCGACCGCATCCAACATGCCATCGTCTTTCAAATATTTCGTCAGGTCGAGTATCGCATCGCGCGCAATCCCCGGCGCGGAGGGGTCGGCAGGCGCACGGTACGCGATCGCCACGGAGGCGCCGTTCTTGTCGTCGATGTCGCTTACGAGCGGCAGGG
>CACWSW010000008.1 GCA_902763655.1 uncultured bacterium | reverse complement strand
CCGAGCGAGCGCGGCCCGATCCCCGACATCGGCGGCATGATGAAGTTCCTCGAGATCACGAACGGCATGAAGCCGAGCCACGTGTTCGGCAAGCCCTCGCCGACGCTCCTCGCGCCCGTGCTCGCGAAGTTCAAGCCGGAGGAGATCGCCGTCGTCGGCGACCGCCTCTACACGGACAAGGCGATCGCCGACAACGCGGGCGTCGACTTCGTGTGCGTCCTCTCCGGCGAGACGACGCCCGCGGACCTCGAGAAGTACACGGGCATGCCCCCGTCCGTCGTGGTCGAGACCTTCGACCACGTCCTGGATCATCCCTGATCCTCGCGGAGCGGCATGCGATTTATGGTATAATACTGACATTTGCCCCGGGCGGTTAGCTCAGTTGGTTAGAGCGAGTGCTTTACACGCATTAGGTCGGGGGTCCGAATCCCTCACCGCCCACCACTAAGAAATTACGGCGGATGAAGCGATTTGAGCTGGAGGCGGCAAACTCATGAAAACGAGGATTATGTTTGTTGCCGCATGCGTGTGCGGCTTGGCGTTCGGCGGAATGTCGCTGGACGGCGCGTGGTCGCTGTCGTACCGTCTGCAGCAGGAGGGCGGCGAGTGGAAGACCATCTCGGCCACGGTGCCGGGCGACGCCCTGATCGATCTCGAGCGCGCGGGCGTCATCCCAGACCCGATGGTCGGCACGAACGCGTGGGGACTCTTCCGCTACGAGCAGATGGAATGGAAGTACGCGCGCAACTTCCCTGCGCCCGCGCTGAAGCCGGGCGAGACGGCGCGCCTGCGCTTCGAGGGCGTGGACACGCGCGCCGCTTACTTCCTCAACGGCGAACGCATCGGTGCGTCCGAGAACATGTTCGTGCCGCAGACCTTCGACGTGACGGGGCGTCTTGCGCCCACGAACAGGCTGGAGGTGCTGATCCGTTCGCCGCTGGGGCTTCCGCTCCTCGGAGTGCTCGGCCGGTCGCGCGTGGGCGGCACGGACGTAGAGACCGTCCGCAAGGCCCAGCACTCGTTCGGCTGGGACATCATGCCGCGCCTTGTCTCGCCCGGCATCTGGCGGAGCGTCACGCTAGACGTCTTGCCGCCGGAGCGCTTCGGCGACGTCCACTGGTTCGTGATGAACGTCAACGCGAATGCGCGTACCGCCTTAGTGCGCGTCGACTGCCAGATCCTCGCGCCGTGGCGGCATCTGCACGCCTCCACCCTGCGCCTTACGCTCTCGCGCAACGGGAAGGTCGCGGCGCGGACGGAGCATGTGGTGCGCTTCTTCCAGACGCGCGACAACATGTACGTCCGCAACGCAGCCCTCTGGTGGCCGCGCGGGACAGGGCGCGAGCCGTCGCTCTACGATGCGACGGCGGAGCTGCTTGACGGAGAGGGCCGCGTTCTCGCGCGCGACGAGCGCAAGATCGGCCTGCGCACTGTCCGGCTAGAGCGGGCCGACTGGTATTCGCCGGAGAACCCCGGCACATTCCGCTTCCTGATCAACGGCGAACCGACGTTCGTGAAGGGGACGGACTGGAGTCCGATGGACGCGCTCCATTCTCGCGACGCGCAGCACCTGCCAAAGTGCCTCGCGATGGTGGAAGACCTGAACTGCAACATGATCCGCGTGTGGGGCGGCGGCGTGTACGAGCCAGACGCGTTCTTCGATTTCTGCGACGAGAAGGGCGTCATGGTGTGGCAGGACTTCATGATGGGCAACGTTTCGCCGCCGCAGGATGAGGACTTTGCGCGCGTTATCTACGACGAGGCGAAGCAGGTGGTCGTGCGCTTCCGCAGCCATCCGTCGATCGTCCTGTGGAACGCGAACAACGAGATCGACCGCTCGACGGCATCGGTGATGGGCCCGTACGCGCCCGACCCGAACCTCGAGCGCATCAGCCGCGACATCCTGCCGCGCGTCTTGCGAGACTTCGACCCGATGCGCCCATACATTCCCAGCTCGCCGTACTGGACGCCCGACGTGGTGGCTGGCAAGGCGAAGCTCTCGCAGGAGCACCTGTGGGGACCGCGCGAGAGGTGGTTCAAGGACGCGTACTGGACGAACGCGCCGACGACGTTCGTGAGCGAGATGGGCTGCCACGGCTGCCCGTCGCTGGAATCGCTGAAGAAGATGATGACGAAGGAAGGGGTGTACCCTTGGCCCGACCCGTCGGACCCGTTCCACTTCAACGACGAGTGGTGCTGCAAGTCCACGCAGGCGTATCCCGACTATCCGCGCGGCATGGGGCACGGGCGAAACTCGCTCATGCCGAGACAGGTGAAGACGATGTTCGGATCCGTTCCGCGCGACGTTGCGGCGTTCGTGGACCAGAGCCAGATATACCAGGCCGAGGCCGTGAAGTACTGGATCGAGATGTTCCGCTCCCGCAAGGGGCGCACGTGGGGCATCATGTGGTGGAACCTGCGCGACGGCTGGCCGATCATCTCCGACGGCATCGTCGACTACTACTACAACCGCAAACGCGCGTACGATGCCATCAAGAGCGTGCAGGGCGATCAGCTCGTGCTGCTGGACGACGCGCATCGTCTGATCGCGGTGAACGATACGCTAGCACCAGTCTCGGGCAAGGTGAAGGCTGTCGACGTTGCTAGCGGCAAGACGCTCTTCGACGGCGCGTGCAACATTCCAGCAAATGGCAAGATGACAGTGACGGATGCATTGCCGCTTTCTGGCCAGGGGATGCTGAAGATCGTCTACACGTTCGGTGGCGTAGAGCGCGTGAACCGTGCGCTCTATGGCGAACCGCCATTCAGATATTCCGACTACCTTGAATGGCAGCGGAAGTAGCTATTCGTTGACGATGGTGAAGTCGGCGATCTCGAAGCGGGCGTCGCCGTTTCTCCAGCTGAAGATGACGAAATCGAGGCTAGCCGCATCCGGCGAGACAAGGCACTCGCCAGTCACGTCCTGCCATTCGTCCGTCAGCGACACGCGCGTCACGTTGACGCGTCCGAGGCTCTTGCCGGCGACACTCCTCTGCCACACGGCGATTTCGGGCGAGGCGTTGCCGCGCATACGCATCGCGTAGCGGAGGCGCGAACCGGGAACGGGACGCACACGCACGAACGCACCTGCTCCCTTGAGATTCGAGGTGGCGACCACGCGTGCGGGCGAGCCGGGCGTGAGCGTTGCGTCGCCGAACGGACGCGTGATATCTTGCTGGACGGCAAGCGTCTTGCCGTGTCCACTGGGACAGAGCGTGCCGAAGTCGCGTGGCGCGCGGATGCGTCCAAGACCCTCGCCCCAGCCGCCGTCGGGTGTGGCTAGAGCGAACCGGATCTGCCGTCCCGGCGAATGGACGAACGGGTAGAGGTCGCTCATCGTCACCTTGATTTGCCAACGTGTGCCATCGGCAGTACGCGTGACGGTGGCGTGGCTCTTGGTGAGGGGCACGTTGGCTGGGGAGAACTCCGGCGGGATGTCGCCTTTGAGCGCGGGCGTGCGGGGCTTGACGATCGTGCCGTCGGACGAGACGCGCAGTTCGACGACGTCCTCCAGCAACCCCTTGCCCTCCACGTCGATCGCGAAGAGGATGTAGCCGGGCGCGCCTGGCGTGCGGACATCCAGGGCGAAGTGGGTTTCCTGGAGATCGGCGGCGAAGACGACGTTCGTGCCGTGCAGGAGAGCCGGTTCGGCAAGCGGCGCGTAGCTGCCCGAGACGAGCGTCTTCTGCGGCTTGAAGTTGTACGCCGAGTAGTCGAGCTTGTCGAGCGCCACGCCGTGCGCGCGGGCGGGAGCGAGGTCGGGGTCGACGATGAAGTAGACGCGCTCAGGGCGCAGGTCGGCGGATGAGATCGCACGGCCTTCCCAGTCGAGGAGTTTCTTGTTTTGCATCGTGGCGAGGAGCGCGGGATGCCAGGTCGTCGTCTTGGGATTGGCGCACCATACGAAGGCCATGGGACCGGAGTCGCTCGTGAAGGCGGCGAGGCGCTGCTGGCCATCGTCGCCAAACGCCCACGCGCCGAGGCGCGAGATGTCGCCGGAGAAGCGGTCGGTGGCCGTGCGCAGGGCGAGCGCCGCGATGCGCGGCTCGAGGAACGGACGCGTGCGGAAGAGTCCGCTCACCTGCTGGATTCCTTCGGCATTGGCATAGAAGCGGGCCGTCTCGGGCGTGTGGACGCCGCAGCCGAGTCCGAAGCCCGTGATGCGCGTGCCGCCCTCGTGGAGCATGTCGGCGAGGTTAGTGAGCATGCGGTAGGTGCATGTCTCCTCGGAGGGCGTGGGGTCGGCCGAGCAGTTGTAGAGCACGGTGTGCCACTCGTCTTCCCAGTAGGGCTTGGAGGGGGCGCCGTATTTCCGCTCGACGGCGCGGAACGGGCGCATGTCGTAGCCGCAGTGCGTGGCGAGCATGTCGAACCACTGCACGCCGCCGAGCCGGACAAACTGGTCGTAGAACGGCAGGTAGCGCATCCCGATGCCGCCCATCAGCACGGTGATGCTTGGATCGACCTCCTTCGCGGCCGTGTAGCCGGACTTGAGCAGTTCGACGAACTGCGCGGGCGACGACTTCTGCCAGAAAAGGCTGTAGCCGGGCAGGTGGGGCTCGTTCCAGAGTTCGAGGTAGCGGATGCCGGGATAGCGTCGGCAGAACGCCGCGATGTAGTCGTGCCAGGCGGACATGTCGCGCGGTGCGTAGAACTGCGGGTCTCGAAGCCAGCTGATTTTTCGTAGGCTTTCCGGCGCGGTGGAGTTCCAGGTCGGCGTGCCGAACGTGTTCATGATGATGCGATCGAAACCATAACCGGCCTTGTCGGCGGCGGCGAGCGCGTCGTCCACCTGCTTCCAGTTGTACTTGCCGCGTCCGGCACCTTCGATCTGCTCCCAATGGAAACGGTGGTAGCGGATGAACGCATGCATGCCGAGGAGGCGGATCAGCTCAAAAGGCGTCTCCCCCGCGTACTCGCTGCTTGACAGGGGATCGAGGTTGAAGCCGAACACGGGCGAGGCGGCGGCCACGTCGCGCTCGGGCGTGGCGCAGACGGCGAACGCCTGTTCGCCGCGCGCGAACGCGGCGAAGCGGTTGCGGAAGACGGCGTTCGTGGTGGAGAGATGGTCGCAGCAGTAGAGCGATTCGACGGCGGGCGTGGGGTTGCCTGCGGCGTCGAGCCAGGCGAACGCGACCGTGTAGAACCCCGGACGCGACGGACGCCACCGCCATTCGGCGGACGGGGCGTCGGACTGGTGGACGATCTGTCTGGATGAATCGCGCACAAGGGTACGCAAGCCCGTCTTGCCGGGCGGGAGTCCGCCGCGGAACACGACATCCTCGCCAAGGGTAAACCAGTTGGCGGTGCGCACACCACGCGGGGTGAGTGCCCATTTGAAGTCGACCGCGTTCAGGACGAGACGCGGCAGTTCGGGGGCGGCGGCAGGACGCGCCGTGCCGGAAAGGGACAGTCGTACGCTTGCAGCATTGGTGGGATAGCCCGTAGACTGAAGCGTGAAGGCGTGAAAGTTCGGCTTGCCCCACTCGCTCCTGGCCGGAATCTTCAGCGAAGGCCGCATGAACTTGTCTGCGACCCATGAACCGTCCTTGGCAAAGAATTGAAGCGATGCATTGATCTCCACGGGACCGTGACACACGTACGCGAAACTAACCTCCAGCGCGGGACGCGAGGGCGGAATCGGTTCATTGTTGGACTGCCAGGAGACTCTGTGCCCCTTCGCGTCTTCTGGTGCGAACGTGAAAGGAAGCGAATCGGCCAATACCGAAGAGGCGGCCAAAAGAGCGCATGTGATGAGGCGTTTCATAAAATTAGCGGAACATGATCATCGTGCCGGTTTCGGGCAGCCAGCACTCGTAGCAGCCGAGGTCTACGCGCGCCTCAAGAACGCGGTTCGTGCCGTCGAGGTCGAGGGCGTCCGCCATCCAGTCCATGTTCAGGCCGGTGTTGACCGCCGGTGAACTACGCCGGATCATGTAATACGGCACGCCGGGAAGTTTCGGATCGCCCGCGACGAACTTCGGGTCGGGCACCGCCGTGACGTCCACGAGCACGGGCGCAGAGCCGCTGTTCTGGGCGGTGTTGTAGGTGCCGTAGATCGAGTTGCTGACTATGTTCAGCGCCACCGTGCCGGGTACTGTGCCTTGCGCCGTCGCGTAGAAGTTCATGTCGTTTCGAGTTCCGTCCACCCGATTGTCGTGGAAGATGCAGTTCGCAACGACGTTCGTGTTGGGGTAGGCTTTCCCCGAATTCGGCTCCGTGCCGGCGCGAAAGGCGAGGATGAGGTAAGGGGATACCGGCTGGGGCGACCCGTTGTACGGGAACGACATAGTGGTGAGGGCGTTGCTGACGAATGTGCAGTTGGCGATCTCGAGCGTTCCGGCGGGCGTGTCGTTGTAGATGAGCGTGTGAACCGAACAGCCCTTGAACAGGCAGTTGCGGATGTGCCCGGCGCCGGTCGCCGAGGTGAACTGGACCATGCCGTCGGCCCAGGTGACGTAATTGAACTTGCAACCGTCGAACGTGCAGCGGTCGTACGACGTCGCCATCATGTCGCCCCAGCCGGTGAAGGTGCAGCCCGTCACTTGCCGAACTTTGCGCACTTGGGATCCGTAGTTTCCCCAGGCGTTCGTGTTGCCGTCGAAGAAGCTGTCGATCACCGTCCCGCGGGTGTCGAAATCGAGAACCCCGGCTCCATACTGCCGTGCGACGTTCTCCCGGAACGTACAGTTGGTCACGGTGCCGTTATTCCGAAAATAGATTGCGCCGCCGTCCTTAAGCGAGAGATTGCCGGTAAACGTGGAGCCTGATATGTGCGAGACGCTTGCGATCGTCGCCAAGCCGCCGCCATAGCAGTCCGTCGCGATGTTCACCTTGTTGCTGGTGAACTCGCAGTCCTCCACGCCGAAGAACGACGAGGCGCCGCAGGAGCATCCGCCGCCATATCCCGCCGCCGTGTTGTCCAGGAACTTGCAGTCGACGATGCGATCGGCGCTCCCGTTAGTCCGAAGGCCGCCGCCAATGCCGGTCGCCGTGTTGCCCTTGAACACGCATCTTGAGATCGTCCCGACATTTCCGCCGCACAACAGGCCGCCGCCGCGGTCGCCGGACACGTTGTTCGTGAACACGCAATCCGTGATGGCGCCGACAGTGGCGGCACAGAGCAAGCCACCTCCATGGTCTCCCGAAACGTTGCCGATAAACGTGCAGTTCGTGACGGCGGACATCGGCGTTTCGCAGTACGCGCCGCCCCCGCCCGTCGAGGCCGTGTTGCCGATGAATGTGCAGCCGTTCAGCGAATCAATCGCTCCGCCGTAGATCGCGCCGCCCGCGCCGCCGAGCGCCTTGTTGTCGATGAACACGCAGTTCTTGAAGATGTTGGTGTGATTGGCGGGTACGGCCTGTTGGTTGTTGCCCAGAAATCCACGAGCTGCGCCGCCGGCCTTCGCGCACGTGTTGTTCGTGTAGAAGCAGTCGAAGACGTCGACTCCGCATGTGGCGCCGCCGGCGTACGCGCTGCCACAGCTGCGGAACACGCAGTTCGAGGCCAGGCCATTGCCGAGTGCCGGGTTGCCTTGCTCGGTCTGCGCCCACGAGAGCGCGCCGCCGCCAAAGCTGCCGATATCCGTGCCGTCGGGTGCCGTCGCGGGGCGATAGCCGTTCTCGAACGTGATGTGCCACACCGACGTTTGGCGTCCTCCGCCACCATGGCCGTAGAGGATGGCGGCGGTTCCGTCGCCTCGGAGAACCGTCTCCTCCTCGGGCGTCTTCTCGCTCCAGTGTTTCGTGTTTTGACCCTTGATGATCAATTTCTTGGCGTTGGCGATCAGATGGTAGTAGCTCCATTTGGAATAAGTTCCATGGACCTGCGAGAGATCGTAGATGCCGGGTTTCAGGATGATCGTGGAGCCGCCGCTGAGCGTGGCCATGTGGTTTGTCAACGCCGTCACGTCGCCCGGCTCGACGGTGACCGTCGAAGCGGCCATACAGGAAATCGTGCAGGCGAGAACCGCCGCACCGACTAAAATAAACTGTCGCATCCTCATCCTCTGCGCTTCCTTTCATCGACGCGCACCGCTTACGCGGCGCGCAGAACCTACCCAATTGCAGTAATCCATGGCGCTATCATAACATAATCCAGCCCCTTGTGGAAGGGCTGGATCATTTCCCAAAGTATTTTGGGCATTGTGGTGCGATAGAGGCACCAAGCTTATTTTTTCTTCTTCAGCCAGCCCTTCTGGTCTACGGTCTTGGCGATGAACTTGCCGAGCTTGCACTCTTTGAGGAGGTTGTTGCGCCACAGGACGTCGTAGGACTTCTTGACAGAGAGGATCGCTCCCTTGTTCGCGTCAAGGGCGGCGGCATCCATCTTCTCGAGCTGGGCGAGGTAGTCGCCGCAGAGCTTCTTGGCCGCGCCGCAGAAAGGCTCTTCCATGGAGTAGGAGATGACCTCGAGGATCTGGTTGACGGAATCGGCCGTGGCCTTTGAGGTGTCGATCTTCTTGAAGAGTTCGGTGGCGATCTTGTCGCGCAGCGCTTTCACGTCGGCTTCCTTCACGTCCGGTCCGCCGTGCGTGGTGTTCGCGTGGCGGCAGGGGATCTCGCGGAGCCAGACGTTGCGGAAGTGGACGGGGTTGCCGTGGTCCTGGAACGCGATGGGCGCCTTGGCTGCGGGCTGCTTCTTCGACGTCCGCTTCATGTGGAATGTCGGGCCCTCGTACTCCCAGTTGTCCTGCGTCAAGACGCCGTTGTGGAACACGGTGACCGTGCCGGGATAGATTTCCTTGCCGTCCTTCCAGACGGGCGCGTGGAAGACGATGTCGTACGTCTGCCACTTGCCGGGGCCGCGGCTAGCGTTGACGATGGGCGGGTTCTGGCCGTAGATGGCGGAGGCCTGACCGTCGGCGTAGTTCGGGTTGGGATTGGGATCCTTCGAGGGGTCGGTCTCGTAGGAGTCCAGCACCTGGAGCTCGAAGTCGTTCATCAGGAACACGCCGGAGTTGCCGCGGCCTTGTCCTACGCCCTCGACCTTCACGGGCGTGGCCCATTCCACGTGGAGCTGGAAGTTGGGGCCGTACTCCGCCTTCGTGCGGATGTAGCCGGCGCCCTTGACTGACTCGAGCGTGCCGTCCACGAGCTTCCACTTGGTCGGCTCCATCTTCATCGAGCACCAGTTGGCGAACGTCTTCTCGGTGCCGTCGAAAAGGATGATGGCGTCGCTGGGCGGCAGGCCGGGCTCGGCGACGATCTTGACGGGATTGGGGCGGTTGCGGTCGTGCACGGCCCATGCGTGCGTGGCGTTGGGGACGTCGCCGTACAGTCCGGCGAATGCCGACGCGGCGAGGCCGGTGGCGGCAGCGGCAATCATAAGTTTCTTCATCTGTCAGGTTCCTTTCTTGGTGTGACGCGGACTAGTATACTTCATTCCGCCCCCGCTAGGCAACATGATTCATCGTCTGCCGATGCGCGTATGGCGCAGAAATATGCTAGAATACGCGCATGGACTCCACGGAAGGACCACTAGTTTCGTTCTGCGTCATGTGCTACAACCAGGAACGGTACATCGGCGAGGCGCTGGAAGGCGCGTTCGCCCAGACGTATCGTCCCTTGGAGATCGTCATCTCCGACGATGCGTCGACAGATCGGTCATGGGACATTATCAGTGAGGCGGTGGAGAAGTATCTCATGCGTCCTGATGCGGCCGAAGTGGTGCTCAATCGGAATGTGTCGAACTGTGGTGATCTTGGGAACTGGCTGAAGCTTTGTTCCGTGGCGAAGGGGAAGTTGCTCGTCAAGGCGGACGGCGACGACGTGTCGCTTCCCGAGCGGACGGAGCGGATTGTTGCCGCCTGGATGGCAGACGGATGCCGTGCTACCGTCATCTCGAACGGTGGTTTCCTGATGGGGCCTCGCGGAGAACGGATGGGCCGTATGTGGCAGGTGAACGCGAAATTTGCCGCTGGCGCGGTGATGACATTTGACCGTGCCACATTTGACGTGTTCGGAGGGGCCGCATATCCGCGCATACTTGACGACGAGCCGTTTGTGCGGCGCGCACTGATGCTGGGGCCGGAACTCGTGCTGCCAGACCGGCTTGTAAGGTATCGCCTGGGAACCGGCCTGTCCAGTTCGCTGTGGCGCGTGCGCGCCCCCTTGCGCAGAGCCCGCGGCGATCTGCTTTTGGCGCTAGAACAGTCGCGCGTAGACCTGGAAGTCGTAAGAAAGGATATTTCCGAAGCGGACTATGCCGCATGGCTGGCTCGGCTGGATGCGGACCGCGAACGTGCCGAGGCGGAAGTGCAGATGCTGGACGGCGACACGTTTGCCGTCCGGCTTGCGGGGTACCGACGTCTTGCGCGCGTGCCGTTGCTGAGCGTCTGGCAGTTCCTGCGGTGCGCATTCCTCCTGCCGAAGCCGTTGGGCGACTGCTTGCTGTTCGCATACGCAATTGTCCGCTACGCCAGGCGGCGCGCGAAAGGATTGCTTGGGATATGAGAAGACTTATGACCTTGCTTGCCGCCCGGCTGGCCAATCGCCTCTCCGCTCGTCTGCCGCCTTCGCTCGGGCGCTGGCTGCGGAATCGTTCTTGGCCTTCGCTCAGACCGGTTCTGCGCTACCTGGAGTTCCATCTCACGGACCACTGTAACATGAACTGCGGAGGTTGCATGCACTTCGCGCCGATGGCTGACCGGTGGTTCGCGGATTTGGACCGCATTGCGGCGGATTTCGTCCGGCTCAAGGAACTCTTCCGCAACATTCGCGAAATCCGTGTCATGGGCGGCGAGCCGTTGCTGCACCCAGACTGTGTTGCGTTCCTTCGGATTGTCCGTGCGGCGTTTCCGAACTGCCGCCTCGCGCTCGTGACGAACGGCCTTCTGCTGGCGAAGCAATCGGCATCGTTCTGGGATGTCTGCCGCGAGACGCATGCGCTTATATCTCTCTCGGTCTATCCGCCTGTGAAACCGCAGGTACAGGCGTTGGCAGACCTCTGCCGAGAGGAGGGCGTGCCTCTGGAATGCGTGGAGAGCGGTACTTTCATCGCACGCTATGTGCCGGAAGGAAACGTGGACGTGCGCAAGTCGTTCCGTCACTGCCGTGGCAGCTGGTTCTTCTGCCCGATACTACGGGAGGGGCGCGTCTACAGGTGCGCCATGGGATGTTATGCCGACTACTGGAAACGTGCCGCGAATGCGGAACTGCCTGTCGAAGAGGGAATCGAGCTCGACTCGGCCACAGGTCCCGAGATACTGGACTATTTGATGCGCCCGATGTCTACATGCGCTTACTGTGCGCCGGCTGCGCGGGAATTCGCCTGGCGCAACGGCGCGCCGAAACTTGAGGATTGGGTCAAATAGCGGTGTCAGCATTTTGCACGCTCAGTCGGTTGCCAGACCGAATCGCTTGCAAGCCGCTTGAGACCGAGGCCGTCGGCGAGACAGCGCCTGTAGATGCCGAACATTCGTCTTGCGGCAGGGTGGCGGGACGTCGGACCGCATAGCCATGCGGCAAACCAGCGTAAGAGTTGCGCCGAAGTGCGGATGATCCACGTCCATTCCCGGAACCGTCCGCCGAAAGGCGAGCGCCGCATCGCCTCACAGTAGCAGGCCGGCATCCGCCAGGGCGCGCGCAGCCACACCTTCACGGTCGGTCCGGCGAAATGGAGGATGGCTGGATGCCGGCAGACTTCGAGCAGCTCGTCGTCGGAATATACGCTCCTGAGCGGGGCATACTCGCGCGCCTTCGCCATGTCCGCCCCAAATGCCAGCCGTTCCAGCACGCAGTAGGCGAGCGGAATGGACGCGATGGACTCGGCCGCTATGTTCAGGACATCCAGGTCGCACATCGTCAGGCGCGGGCCGTACTCGTCCACGACACGTTCGCATCTCGCGAGAAAATTCGTCTCCCGCCAACGCTTGGAATCAACGATCATGAATCCTGGATGAAATATCTTCGCATGGCGACCCCACGAATTGTGTTCGCCTCTCGGCGTGCCGTCGCGTTCCATTGCCACGCCCGCCCATTCAGCGGCGCCAAGGTCAAGGGCAAAGATGTCCGAGAGGTCGTTGCGGAACAGCACGTCTACATCGCTCCATATGACCCGGTCGTATTCCGGAAGCAGTTCTGCAAGAAGCAGCCGCAGCCATGTTTCCGTGCCGCCCCATCCCTTAGGAAAGCGAGCGAAACGTTCAGCCGCGACGTCGATCCAGCGAATAGGCACGATCTTCTCCATGCGGCGCCGTATCTTCTCCGGCAGATTCGTGTGCAGCACGATGACGTCGTACGCCGTTTCGTGGCGCTTGCTGTCGATCAGCGACTGGAGCGCGACGCTCGCTGGCAACGCATAATTGGCGTTGAAAGCGAATACGACAGGTATGGGTTGCCCATTGGTCATGGCGCGATTATAGCACAATCGCGAATCGCATGCATCCGCCGCGGAATATGCTAGAATATTCTCCAGAAAAATGACGGCGATCAAGGACAACTGCACGGTGGCTACGCTCATCGTCCCTTGCTGGAACGCGGCGGGTACGCTCGAGGCGTGCCTCGCCTGCGTGCGCGCGCAAACGTTGACCGACTTCGAGGCGATCTTCGTCGACGACGGCTCGACGGACGGGACGGCGGCGATCCTCGCCTCCGCCGCGGAGGAAGATTCGCGCATCCGCGTCATAACCCAGGCGAACAGGGGCGTGAGCGCCGCGCGGAACGCGGGTCTGGACGCGGCGCGCGGCGAATACGTGTTCTTTGCCGATCCCGACGACACGTTCTCTCCGGAGATGCTCGCGCGTGGGATCGCCGCCATGGAGGCTGACGGCGCGGACTACTGCGCGTTCGCCTACCGGCAACGGGACGTGACGGAGAAGGAGTTCCGTCTCGTGGCGCTGAAGGGCGACTACCGCTATCGCACGAACGCCGAGGTGCGTGCCGGGTTCATGAGCCGCATGTTCGGATATTCTCCGGCACAGGTGCGCGCATGGTACGCCGGCACGCCGCTTTTCGCCCATCGCGAACAGGGAGGCGTGTGGCGGTGCGTCTACCGCCGCGCGATCATCGAGGCGCACCATGTCCGCTTCGACGAGGAGATCAGCCTCTACGAGGACGCGATGTTCAACTGCGAGTACATGCTCCACGCGCAGTCCATGACATGTATCCCCGATCCGCTGTACGACTACGCGCTCCAGGCGCGTGGCGCGATCGCACGCCTGCGCCGCAGCCGCCGCGAGCTGACGAACAAGCTCGCCCTCCTGCGTAGGCGCAAGGCGATAGACTCGGCGGCGGGCGGCACGCTGGCGGAAAGTTACAGCTGCTCGTGCGTGTTCTCGCTTCTGGAAATGCTGACGCTGGTGTTCAGGACCGACGTGCCGTTACGCGAAGGGATCCGCCTCGTGCGCGAGTACGCGGCAGACGCCACTGTGCGGCGCGCCCTGCGCGAGTTCCCGCTCAGCGTCCGCAAGCCGTTCCTCGCGTTGTCCGTAATCGTGCTTCGGGTGCTTCTGCCTGCTTGACTAGGCCCCGTCGCTGTGCTAGTATTCGCCTGTGAAAAAACAAGGATTCCTGACATGAAAGTTTCTCGCCGTTCGTTTCTCAAGACATCGGCGCTGGCGCTGCCGGCGGTGACCGTTGGCTGCCGCAGCTCCCTGTCCGCCATCGAACGCACGCCGCCGACACGTCCGTCCGCGCTCTCGCGCGTGAACCTGGCGGTGATCGGCTGCGGCACGCAAGGCTTCGCCAACATGAACGGGTTCCTGCAGGATCCTCGCGTTCGGGTGACGACCGTGTGCGACCCGGTGCTCAGCGCGGGAAGATACAGCTACAGGAGCGAGAAGACATGCGGACGCGCCCCCGCGAAGATGCGCGTTGACGAATTCTACAAGAACGAGGATTGCCGGATGGTGGCGGACTTCCGCGAGGTGCTTGCGGACCCGTCGGTGGACGCAGTGCTGATCGCGACGCCGGACCACTGGCACGCGATCCAGTCCATCATGGCCATGAAGGCCGGGAAGCACGTCTACTGCCAGAAGCCGATGTCCCTCGGCATCAGCGAGGGCAAGGAGATGGCGCGCGTGGCGAAGGAGACGGGCGTCACGTTCCAGGTGGGATCGCAGCAGCGCAGCTCAAGCGAGTTCCGCGTGGCGGCTGAGCTTGTGGCGAGCGGGTACATCGGCGAGTGCATGTCGTGCGAGATCGGACTGCCGGGCGGCAACAAGGGCATGTACGGGCACGCGAACTCCATCTGCCGCGAGCTGTGGCGTGCGCCCGACTACTTCACGCCCGAGGAGATGTGGGACATGTGGCAGGGACCCGCGCAGCACTGGGAGGACAACTCCTTCATCCAAGGCATCCACGACCCGATGTGCTGGCGCTTCAACTCGCGCACGGGCGGCGGGATGATCACCGACTGGGGCGCGCACCACCTCGACATCCTGCAGTGGACGCTCGGCATGGACGGGAGCGGCCCGGTGGCGATCGAGAACATGGTCCACGACCGCGATCCGGACGACCGCATCTTCGACTGGGCAGCGAACTACTCCTTCGACGTGGTGTACGCCAACGGCTTCCGCGCGCACGTCACGAACAAGCTGCCGAACGGGCTCAAGTTCCACGGCAAGAAGGGCGACATCTTCGTGGCGCGCGGCAAGCTGGATCGCCCCGAGTTCCTGAAGAAGTGGAACGAGAAGAAGGATCTCAAGGGACGCGACGTGCACCTCTACCGGCCGCGCGGCGGCGTGTCGCACGAGATGGACTTCATCGACGCGGTCTTCTCCGGCGGACGCACGGCGTGCCCGTGTTCGGTGGGGCACCGCTCCATCACCATCGCGCACATTGCGAACATCTGCGAGCGGCTCGGGCTCTCGTCGCTGAAGTGGGATCCCGTGGCCGAGCGCTTCCCCGACAACGCCGACGCCAATCGGCTCGCCGTCGTGCCGCACTACAACGGCTGGACTATTTGATGCCTGGAACGCCGAGAGTCCTGCGGAGCCCGTGGCTGGCGGCTGGCGCGCTGTGCGCCTTCGCCACAGCGAGCGTAGGCTTGGCGTGTTGCGGGGCCGAGCGTTCGCTCGACTTCATGAAGTACTACGCCGCCATCGGCACTGTGGGCGCGCTCGGCGTGGCATGCCTTATAGCATGCCTTTGGACGTGGCGGCGTCCCGCCGCTCTGCTGCTGCATCTCGGCTTCGCGCTCGTGCTGGGAGGATGGACGTACAACGAGCTGGCGGGCGTGCCAGACGGATACCTGAAGCTCCACGCCGGGCGCACAGGCTCGGTGGACGGCGATTTCGAGTTCACGCTCGACAAGTTCGTGATCGACCGGTGGCCGGATACGGGAACGGTGCGCCAGTACACGAGCCATGGCCGCATCGGCAGCGAGAAGGTGGACATATCCGTAAACCATCCGCTCGTGCGCGAGGGATGGTGGGTGTACCAGAGCTCGTTCGAGGAGATGGAGAACCCGCACACGGGCGAGCCATTCTACTTCACCATCCTGCAATGCGTGAAGGACGCAGGGCTGCCGCTCGTGGCGCTCGGAGGAGCGCTGATTCTGCTGGGGGCGCTGCTTGTAGCCTTAGGTAGGGGCACGCGTCCCGCGTGCCCGCGGTCGCGCGGGACGCGCGACACTACCGAGGTGGCCGGCAATCGCTGGGCGAAGACGGCGCGGGGGCTTTACGGGCTGGTCTTCCTTGGCGCCGTGGCCATGCTTGTGCATCGGATGATGGCAACCGGGCATCCGCCGTTGCAGAACCTGTACGAGTTCCTCATGTGCATGGCGGCGCTTGTTCCCGTGCTGACGTTCGTGAGCGCGAAGGTGGACGGGCAGGACACGCTGCTCGTCGATTCGCTGCTGTTGGCGTTGGTGATGATTCCTGTTGGCTTCGTGATGGACGGGAGCGTGAAGCGTCTGATGCCTGCGCTGCAGAGTCCGTTCTTCGTGCCGCATGTGGGCGCATACGTGCTGGGGTATGTACTGCTCGTGCGCGCGGCGCTTGGCGCAGGGCGGCGGCTTGTGGGCGCGGGGTTCTTCCTGCTGACGCTAGGCCTCGTGCTGGGCGCGGCGTGGGGGAAGGTGTGCTGGGGCCACTGGTGGCAGTTCGACCCGAAGGAGATGTGGTCGCTCGCCACGTGGTTCGTCTATGCCGCCTACCTCCACGTGCGGCCACGCCTTTCGGAGAAGGGTGACCGTATGTTTCTCGCGGTTGGCGCCGTGATGATCGTGTTGACGCTCACGTGGATCAATTTGTCCAAGGTGTTCACAGGGATGCATAGCTATGCGTAGGTGTTGAGATGTTGAGGTGTTGAGATGTTGAAAGGAAATGGAATGGCAAAGAAAGTGCTTATGGCGGCAATGATGATGGCGGGATGTGTGGCGGCGGCGGTGCCGCCGGTGAAGAAGGGGCCGTTGATCAATGGTCCGGCAGAGGTGAAGAAGCCTGTCGCGATGCCTGCTAAGAAACCTTCCGCTACGCCAGTGAAGAAAACCGCTACGCCGCCGGTGAAGAAGTCTCCGCCTCCAACGGTCCGCGCCAAGAAACCACCGGTTGCGAAGAAGTCGCCTCCTCATCCGGAACAGCCAAAACCGATTCCGGCTACGGCGCCGCGTGCGCCATATCGCGGGGCGATCGCGGTGGACGCGCGTTCCGGCAGGGTGTTGTTCGCGGACAACGAGCGGACTACGGGCTATCCTGCGTCTTGCACGAAGCTGATGACGTTGCTGCTTGTGCTGGAGGACTTGCGCGACGGTCGCTACAGGCTGTCCGACAGGGCGGTGGCGAGCCCGTACGCGGCGAGCATGGAGCCGAGCAAGGTGGACATCCGCCCTGGACAGACCATGACGATCGAGGACCTTCTGTATGCGCTGATGATGAAGAGCGCAAACGACGGAGCCATAGTGCTGGCCGAGCATGCGGCTCGCGCGCGTGCGCACGGGCCCGCGACGCCGGAAGAGACGCCGCAGGATCGCGTGGCGGCGTTCGTGGCGCGGATGAACCGTCGGGCGCAGGAACTGGGAATGAGGGATACGCGCTACGCTTCGCCGAACGGACTGCCGCCGCCGCGCGGTTCGAAGCGGGGGTTCGACGTCTCGACGGCGTACGACCTTGCCAAGCTGGGACGCGCGCTCGTCTCCATGCCGGAGGTGTTCACCTACACGTCGCGCGCATCGCATACCGTCACGGGCGGCGGCGGACAGCCTATCTCGTTCCAGAACCACAACTACTTCGTGCCACGCAACCGAGACCCGCAGCATCTGGCGACGCCGATACCCGAGTGCGACGGGCTTAAGACCGGATACACCGCAGCCTCCGGGTCGTCGATAGTCCTTACGGCGGCACGCAACGGGCGGCGCGTCGTCGTGGTGGTGCTGGGAAGCGCGGGACGCCATGAGCGCGAGGCCGCCGCAGGCCGTCTTCTGCGTGACGCGCTTGACGCGGTGTCTATTTGGTAGTGCCATGAAGGGCTTTCGGGTCATACTCCTGTTCCTTGTCGCATCGGCAGTCCGCGCCGACGTCCTGACGGCCACGTGGAACATCCGGTGGTTCCCGAGCGGGCGCGCGGAGCATCGCGCCCCGCCGGAGGTTGAGAAGGCGACGATCCATGGCGCCGCCGAGGTGGTGCGGAGCGAACTGGCGAAGCGGCGCAAGCCAAACGACCATGTGATTCTCTTCTTTCAGGAGATGCGCGACGAGACGGTCTGCTCCAACCTCGTGGCGACGATTGGCGACAAGACCTTGTCGCTTGTCAGCATGAGTGCGTTCCGCGAGTTCGACCGCCGCCTCGGATGGCAGCAGAGCGGAATCGTCAGCGATCTGCCAGTCGTAGAGTCAAGCTTTTCCTACTGGCGTCGCTCGCACAAGGTGTTGCCGCCGCGCGGCTTCACGTACGCGCTGCTCGACGGCGGAGACGACGGGCTCATCGCCTGCTATTGCGTGCACCTGAAGAGCAACTACGGTTCCACCACGCCCGAGATACGCGAAGCCAACCGTCTGAAGCGCGAGCTGGCGATGGAGCATTTCCGGGCGCTGACGAAGAAGGTGCAGGCTCCGGACGGACGGCGCGTGACAAGGTTCATCCTCGCAGGGGATTTCAATACGGATCCGTTCAGCGGCGTGTTCAAGGAGGAAAAGACAATCGATATCCTGACAGAGGCAGGATTCGTCAACTGCTTCGCTGGCATGCCGCTGGAGGCGCGAGGTACGCACCCGGGCAATACGCGCTATCCAGACTGCACGCTCGACTTCATTTTCCACCGTGGATTTGCAGGGCAATCCGACTGCGAGCTGTCACCCGCAGTTCCGCTCAGCGACCACCGCATGGTGTGGCTGAGGTTGAGGTGAACGGGGATTTGGGAATGGGGAACGGGGATTAGCGGAAGTCGAGGCGGAGGGTTTCTCCGCCGAAGGATATCTCCGCCATGTTGCCGCACCACGGCATCCGCACGAATGGGCTACGGACGCTCCAGCTGATCTTCTTCACGTAGGGTTCGCCGTCGATCGTGCTGCCGTCGTCGCGGTCGAGCAGCATGTGGAAGCGGTTGCCGTAGATGCCGGTGTAGTCGAGATCGCGCGGAGTGAGCGAGAACTCCGTCGCCTTCACCTTCGCGCGGAACGCCGCCTCGTCCGCGAAGTCGCAAGCGCGCGCAGTCTCCACGATCACGACCGCCCACTGGTTGTCGCAGACAAGGAACTTGCCGTTGCGCTCGCAGGTCATCTCGGCCTTCGGTCCTGCCGCCACGAGACGTGCGGCGCCTTGCGCCACGCGCACCGCGCTGTAAGCGCCGCCGCATTTCGTGAACCACCAGTCGCCGTCCTTCTCCGCCTTGTCCACGTCGCCAGCGGCGGATAGCCACACGCACATGCCACCCGTGTAGCGAGCATGGCGGTTCCTGCGCGTGAGGAGCGTGCCGTTCTTCTGCATCGACCAGAAACCGTTGTAGGCGGTCGATGGCAGCGCGGCAGTCTTCACGTGCCTTCCCATGGCCGAGGGGATGGGTAGCAGCTGCGCGTCGCGAGGACCGTAGACCACGCCGTGAAAGCGGTTCTGCGAGCTGATCATGCACCAGTTCGTGAATGCGGCCTGCGGGTACATCTGCGTGCCGACGATGAAGTCTGGCGTCGCGTATGTGTAGCGGTAGATGCGTCCCCACTCGGGATCGGGGCGGTAGTCGGGATACTTGTCTTCGGGAAGCGCCCACCCGAGCGGACGCATCTCTATCTCGTACACGCCGCGCGCCGCAGCGTCCGCCGCGATCTTGCCGATGAGCGGATGCGGGCGGTAGGGGCTATCGAGGCAGACGTAGTCCATGTCGGCGGGGCGGCGATTTAGCGAAGGATTCAGTCCGAAGTACCAGTACGCCCATACGCTTGCGGAGCCGATGGAGATGCGCGCTCCGCTGGGATAGACTCGCGACATGCCGCCGCCGGTCGAGCCGGCGATCTGCTCCTGTGCCCACAACGCCCAGAAGAGATCGAGGAAGTTCCTCGCGAGCTGCCGGGTCGCAGGCCGGTCGGAGAAGTCGTGGAGCGGGTAGATGTTCTTGATCGTATGGATGCCGTATCCGCGGCTCTGCACCTCGATGAACATGGACCTTTTCGCGCGCTCGCGCATCCAGGCGCAGAAGAACCTTTCCCACGCGTCGTAGTGCGCGCGCAGCGTGTCGCCATCGCCAAGGACGCGTTCGCCGTACGCGGCATCCGCCTTCAGCAGTACGTGCATCAGCTGCCATAGGGCGGATGCGCGCTGCACATGGTGGTTCTCGCTCTCGTAGACGCGCCAGGTCTTCGTGCCGTCGCATTCGGTGTCCGCGAGCTTCGAGATGTCGTGGCAGTAGCCGAACGCCATCTCGCGGAACGCCGCCTCGGCTTCGGGCGAGAGGCGGCCGGGCGCGATGTCGCCCTTCGCGCCGTAGTGCAGGACGGCGCGGCATAGTTCCCCGACGTTCCAGTAGAACGAATCGCGGTCGTCGCGCACGTCGGTGTTCTCGATGTAGAAGCGGCAGTTCTCCGTGACCTTCGCGTTCGCGCGCGCGTACTCGTTGCTCTCGCCGTTGTGGAACACACGAAGGGCATAGTGGATGATGGCGAGCGAGTAGGGGCGCGCGAAGCGTGGATGTCCGTTGAACACTGGCGGCGCGACTGGAACTTCCTTGAGAGGTTCGCCTCTGCGCGACGCCCACGCGGCCGCGAAGCGCACGTCTGAGGCCGAAAGGTGAAAGATGAAAAGTGAAAGGTGAAGGACAAAAAGAAGGAGAGCTCCGCGCATGAGATTAGCCTTTCATGGCGGCGATGCGTTCGCCGCAGCGGACGCGCGTCTCTAGGCCGGCGGCTGAGTTGCGCACGAGATCGGCGTCGAACGTCAGCGCGCCGGCGCGTGCGACGAGCATCACCGTCGAGCCGCCGAACTTGAAGTAGCCTTTCTCGTCGCCCTTGGCGTGCGCGCCGCCGGAGTACGTCTGCACGATCGTGCCGACTCCGAACGCGCCGACGTCCACGAGCCAGAAGCGGCCGAATTCCGCGTCGCACGCGACGATCTGCCGCTCGTTGTCGGCGTAGACGTCGGGATAGCGCAGAAGGGCGATGGGGTTGACGGAGTGGTACTTGCCGGGGAGGACGCGTGGCGGCTCGGGCGTGCGGCAATTGCAAGGGAAGTGGAAGCGGTGGTAGTCGACTGGCGCGAGGCGGACGACGGCGATGTCGTAGAGGCCTGCAGGCGCGTCGCCGTCGAATACCGCGCGCAGGCTGCGCGTGGCGCCCTTGAGCGGGAACGGACGTTCGGCGTCTGCCGAGAGGTAGAGCATGAGGCGTCCGTCGGCGGGGCTGACGATGCCGTCGCCGACGGGGCGTGCACCGGGCTTGAGGCGACGCGTGAAGAAGTCGTTGAACGAATCGTATTCCGCGATCGGTTTCTCTGCCTCGTCGGCATTGCAGCCAGGGATCGAGGTTAGCTTTGCGATGTCCTTGCGCGAACGCGGCGAGTCGTAGCAGCTGCCCATCAAGGCGGAGATGCGCTTCGAGCCGAAGAGGACAGGCCAGAGCGTGCGACCGAGAAGAGTCTCGTAGGCAAAGCGGAGCGCCTTGTCTCCCATGACGGACTCTACGACTTTCTCGCCGGTGGCGCGGTCGATGTATTCGATCGGTTGCATGGGATGATTATATCATACTCCCGCATCGAGCGAGCGGTAGAGAGCGATCGTCTCGGCGCACATGCGGTCGGTGGAGAAGTTCGTCCGCACGGAGTCGAGCGCGGCTGCGCGGATCGCGGCCTTGCGCTCGGCGGGGAGGTCGAGAACCTCGTCGAGCTTCGCGGCGAGCGCGCCGATGTCGCCGGGCGGCACGAGGAAGCCTGTGACGCTGTCGTCGATCGTCTCGCACGCGCCGCCGTGCGCTGTGCCGACGGTGATGATGCCCATGGCCTGCGCTTCGGGGATCACGCGGCCGAACGCCTCTGGCTGGGCGGAGGACGCGTTGACGACGATGTCGCTGAGCGCGTAGATGCAGGGCATGTCGTCGGCATGCTCGAGGAACACGACTTTCGTCTCGGGCGGGAGTCGTGCGGCCATCGCCTTGAGTTCGGCAGAGTAGTCGGTGCGGCCCTGATCGGATCCGACGATGAGGCAGCCGAGCTCGCGATGGCGCATGCGCGCGAGCGCGTCAAGGAGGATGGTCTGTCCCTTCCAGCGCGTGAGGCGTCCTGGAAGCGTGACGACGGGGACGTCGGGCGCGAAGCCGAGCGCTGCCCTGCGCGCGGCGGCTTGTTCGGGCGAGACGGCGTCGGGGCGGAACGTCCGCGTGTCCGCGCCACGGTGTATGCGCACGACCTTCTCTTCCGGCACGCCGTATGTCTCGATGACGTGCCGCTTCACGAAGTTAGACACGGCTATGACTTTCGCCCCCTTCGTCATCACGCGGTTGTATGGGATCTTGAGGAAGCGCGGCGACGTGCCGTAGACGCCGTGGAAGGTGGTGAGGAACGTGACGTCGGCGCGGCGCGAGGCCCAGTACGCGCTCCATGCCGGCGCACGCGAGCGTGCGTGCATGAGAGTGAAGCCTTCGCGTCGCGCGAGGTCGGCGAGACGCGCGGCGTTGCGGCGGATCGTGAACGGGTTCTTGGTGTCGAGCGGAAGCGTGAAGTGCGACACGCCGAGCGCGACGAGGTCGGCTACGCGCGGTCCGCCTGCGGAAGCCACGGCGTTGGGGATTCCGGCGGCCGCTAGCGCTTGCGCGACCTCGATCGTGCCGCGCTCCACGCCGCCCGTGCCGAGGGCTGGCAATATCTGAAGAATCTTCATCGGCGCGGATTATACCATGTCGCGCCGTGCCGTTCAACGAGCGGAAAAAACGGCACGCAAAAATTTTTTTTGGATGTTCACTTTTTCTGTTTGCAACGCACGAAATTTTTTGTATCATTCTCGCAGACGAGCGGTTAGTGCGCCGATGTTCGGTGCGCCGCGAGTCAACGAACAAAGAAGAGAGTACAGAAATGGCTACAGCGAAGAAGGCACCCGCCAAGAAGGCGGCTCCTGCGAAGAAGGCTCCGGCTAAGAAGCCGTGCGCGAAGAAGGCGTGCTGCAAGGCGGCGCCCGCGAAGAAGGCTCCCGCTAAGAAGGCGGCTGCCAAGAAGGCGGCTCCTGCGAAGAAGGCCCCGGCCAAGAAGGCGGCGGTGAAGAAGGCCCCGGCCAAGAAGGCGAAGAAGTAAGTACCCGAGCAGTTCGAAGAACTGCCTGAGCATGCCCGTGCCGATCGGCGGGCATGCTCTTTTCTTTTGTCTTGCGTTGCGTCAGCGCGGCATGATGCGGTATAATCTAGGGACCGTGCAGAAACAGAAAGTCAGCTACGCCGAGCGCCTGGAGCACGCGCTCGTGAAGATCATCCAGCAGCCGGGAGCGGACCGCGGCCAGTCGGCGGGCGTTCGCGTGCTGCTTGCGATCCTGAAGGGGCTCTCCTGCGTCTTCCTCGTCGTCGTATCCATTCGCTACTTCTTCTACCGCACCGGCATCCTGCGCCGCTTCCCGCTCGGCTGCCAGGTGATCTCCATCGGCAACGTCACGGCTGGCGGCACGGGCAAGACTCCCGTCACCGAGAAGTTCGCGCACGAGCTTACGGCCGCCGGCCGCAAGGTGGCGATCCTCTCGCGCGGCTACCGGCGCAAGGAGGCGCCGTGGTGGAAGCGCGTGTTCTCGCAGGTGATCGAGAAGCCGCTTGTCGTCTCCGACGGCAAGCACATCCTCCTGGACGCCGCGACAGGAGGCGACGAGCCGTACATGCTCGCCGCGAACCTGCCTGGCGTGTGCGTGCTTGTGGACCGCAACCGCGTGAAGGCCGGACGCTACGCGATCTCGCGCTTCGGGTGCGACACGCTCATCCTCGACGACGGCTTCCAGTACCAGAAGCTGAAGCACTCGCTCGAGGTGGTGCTCGTGGACAAGACGAACCCGTTCGGCAACGGGCACATGCTTCCGCGCGGCGTGCTGCGCGAGCCGGCGAAGCACATCGCGCGCGCCGACTTCATCTTCCTCACGAAGTCGGACGGCGACTCCGCGGAGGTTCGCGAGGAGATACGCGAGTACAACAAGACCGCCGAGATCATCGAGTGCCGCCACGCGCCGCGTCTCCTGAAGGACGTGTGGAGCCGCGAGGAGCTGCCGCTCGAGTGGCTGAAGGGCAAGACGCTCACCACGCTCTCCGGCATCGCCGTGCCGCAGGGCTTCGAGGACTCGCTTCGCAAGCTCGGCGCGCGCGTCATCTGGTGCGAACGCTACGCGGACCACCACCGCTACGACTCGTCCGAAATCATCTTCGCGCTCAACAAGACTTCCGACCTTCACGCCGACGCGCTCATCACCACGGAGAAGGACGCCGTGCGCTTCCCGCGCCTGGAGTCGACGCCCGTGCCGTGCTACTACCTGCGTGTGGACATCGAGATCACGGCGGGCGCCGAGAACTTCGCCGCCGCCGTGGACCACATCTGCAACGTGAAGGCGCGAACCCGAGCCTAAGAAGGGACAGGCAACATGGAAGACACGACGCTACAGGTGGCGGAAACAACGGGAACAACCCTTGCGAGAATCGAAGGCAACGACGATTTCATTAAGTCCCGCATTTTTACGATTCGCGGAGTTCAGGTGCTGTTGGCAAGTGACTTGTCATCTTTGTACGGAGTAGAAGTGAAATACCTTCATCGGCAAGTAAAGCGGAATGCCAATCGTTTCCCATCTGATTTTGTCCTGCATCTTTCCCCAGAAGAGGTAAATACTTTGAGGTGCCAAAATGTCACCTCAAAGCGTGGCGGTGATCGCTATGGTCTGCTTGCCTTTACGGAGCAAGGAATCGCGATGCTTTCAAGCGTGCTTAAGAGCGAGCGAGCGGCGGAAGTGAATGTGACCATAATGAGGGCCTTCGTTGCCATGCGGAGGGCGTTGGCTTCTGTTGCGCCGATGTTGGCGCGGCTCGACACTGTAGAACGTCGGCAAATTACCGACCAGCAGCGCAACGAGGAACGCTTCGACACTATATTCAAGGCGATGGAGGGTGGAGATTTCCCGCCGCAGAAAGTATTCTTCGAAGGAAAGCACTACGACGCATATTCGTTTGCGAGAAGGCTTGTTCGCAGGGCCGTGAAAAGCATTGTTCTTGTCGATGGCTACTGCAATGATGTTACGCTTGACATAATGGCTGCTAAGCGTGGTGGCGCGAATGTCATAATAGCGACCGTTGCCAAGACGGCAATAACACCTACCGCAGTCATGAAGTTCAACAAGCAGAATCCGACATTGACCGTCAAGACGACCGGCGTGTTCCATGACCGCTTCCTTATTCTCGACGGCAAGGAACTCTACCACTTCGGCGCATCTTTGAAAGACCTAGGCCGCCAGTATTGCGCCGTCTCGAAGATGGACACGATGTTCATTCCGTCGATCATGCAAAGGATTTGACAGCACCTCAAAGGATTCCCTCATGACTCCAAACGAAAGAAAACTTCTTGATCTTCTCTCTAATAACGATGTGACATTCTTCATTCCGCCATTTCAGCGAAATTATGAATGGACTAACGAACAATGTGATGTCTTTTGGCGAGATGTTGTTGTTACGGCTGAGAAAAACGTGTCTGGAACACGAACGGAGCATTTCTTCGGAGCGGTTACGTATTATCAGACGGATGCAACTTTTGGAGAGCCAAGTATTCTCGTTCTTGTAGACGGACAGCAGCGGATCACAACTACGATGCTTTTTCTTGCGGCATTGCGGGACGTGTGCGAAGATACAAGGAAAGCAACCTTTATTGATGACAGATACCTCAAGAACAAAAACTCCTCAGGGGACAATGATGAGTTCAAGATAAAGCTTAAGCAAGTTGAAACGGATTGGGCGGCCTACAAGAAACTGATTCTTGGAGAAGCGGCTACCGAGATTGAGAAGGTATCTTCTGTTTACTCGAACTACCAGTTCTTCAAAGATCGTCTCTCAAACGTACGTAAAGAGGGGAAAGATCCTTTTGTCCTTGTGGAGAAGGGGTTAGCCTTGTTCAGTATCATTACAATAGAGTTGAAACCAGCGGAAAATACTTGGGAGAATCCTCAGGAAATCTTCGAGTCGATGAATTCTATAGGGAGACCTCTTTCCCTTGCGGATCTGGTCCGGAACCACTTGCTTTACGGCGCTACCCCAAAGCGCCAAGAAGAGTTGTACAAAAAATATTGGCTGGGCATGGAGCAAGCGGTTCCTCTAAAAGTCTCGGCATTCATTCGTGATTTCATGCAGCTTCGGAGCAAAGGCCCGTACCCTGTGGCATCAGAGGCGAATCACAAGCGGCTGTATCAAGAGTTCAAGCTGCTGTTCTCCGACTACGACCCTTCTGCACTACTGAGGGAGCTCTCGAGTTTTGCGAACATGTACTCTTGGATTCTTGGCGTCAAATCAGGGGATAGGAAAATTGACCGGCTTTTGGGTGACTTTCGGCAACTTGGTGTCACAACGGCGTATTCGTTTATCCTATCACTTTTAGCGGAATGGAAGGCTGAAGCGCTTACGACCGAAGATCTCGAGATGCTTCTGTCAGCATTTCGGATATATTGCGTTAGGCGGAGAATCATGAAACTGGCGGCAGCCGAAAATAAACTTTTCCCACGTCTTGTCAAATTTGTTCAAGACTTGGTTTTCGCAGAAAACAAGGGACTTAGAATGTTTCAGATCCTTTGCAAAACAGAATATGCCACACGTCTCCCGAATGACATAGAATTGGGCCGTACCTTGGAGACGATGGATAATTTCTATAGCCTTAAATACTGTAAGTTCTGTCTTGCCATAGTTGAAGAGACATTGACGAAATGTCGTCCAGATGTGGAGGACGATCATTTATTACAGATTGAACATATAATGCCACAGACCCTAAATGCAAAATGGAAATCATGCTTGAGTGCAGACGATATTGAACGGCACCCGCAAATCGTACATTCGATTGGCAATCTCACGCTAATTCGTCACAATCAGGAACTAGGGAACAAGCCTTTTGATGAGAAGAAGGAAATATATGAGAATCATGCAGGACTTCAGATTGCTCGAGAGTGGATTACGGACAATGAAGAGTGGAACGCTGAGACCATTGACAAACGTGCTCATTGGCTGATTAAACTACTTGTTGAACAAGTGCTTCCCATCCCGAATGAAATGAGAAACACAAATAACTTCAATGTGAAGAAACAGGCAAAATCCAAGTACCTCTCGTTCGAGGAATTAGGATTGATTGGCGAGGAAATAACATTTATTGACGATTCTGACATCAAGGCAAAAGTCGTTAGTGATACGGAGGTCGAGTTTGAGGGGAAGCTGACAAAGCTGTCACCTCTTACCCGTGAGATCAAGATTAGGCAAGGTCGTTGTAACAAGTCGGGGGCATATCAAGGTGCTCAATACTGGAAATATGAAGACACACGGCTCGCGGAACTGATGTGATGTGGGATTTCGCGATGCAACTGATCAATTCAATGAAGGAGTCGTGAAATTGTGAGCGCTGGCGGCATCCTGAAGAACACGGCGGTGGTGGGCGCGATGACGGCGCTCTCTCGCGTGCTGGGCCTCGTGCGCGAGATGCTGCAGAGCCGCTTCATCGGCGCGGGCTGGGAGCAGAGCGCGTTCACTCTCGCTTTCGCGATCCCGAACATGGCGCGCAAGCTGTTCGGCGAAGGAGCGCTCACGGCGGCATTCGTGCCGATCTTCAAGGGCGAGCTCGCCACGGAGAACATGGAGAGCGCGCGGCGGCTTGCGCGCGCAGTGATGTCGATGTCTCTCCTGATGCTCGGCGCGGCTGTGGCGCTTGGCGTCTGCGGCATCACAGCGGCGCTCGGGCTGGACGCGGCGACATCTCCGCGCGCCATACTCATACTCAAGCTCACGCGCATACTCCTGCCGTACATGATCTTCATCTGCGGTGCGGCGTTCGGGATGGGCGTACTCAACGCGATGGGACGGTTCGCCGCCGCGTCGCTGATGCCGTGCCTCCTGAACGTGTTCTGGATCGGCGCGCTCGCCTCGCTCGCGTTCTGCGGCGAGATGGAGCTGTCCGTGCGCGTGCAGCGCGTGTCGTGGGCGATCCTCTTGGCCGGCTCGGCGCAGATGGCGTTCATGTTCTGGTGCATGAAGAGGCGCGGGCTCACGCCCGGCTTCACGTTCCGCGGCTGGGGCGACGCGAAGACGCGCCTTGTGTGGAAGAACACCGCGATCGCCGCGATGGGCGCAGGCGCGGTGCAGATCAACCAGATGCTCGATCAGGTGCTGGGCCAGCTCGCTTCCCCGTGGGCGGCTGGCGTGATCGGATACGCGGAACGCCTGATGGACCTGCCTCTCGGCGTGATCGGAGTCGCGTTCGGCACGGTGCTCCTGCCTACGTTCGCGGGGCACTTCGCGAAGGACGACGTGGCGGGTGCGCGCCAGGCGCTTGTCGCCTCGGTGGACAAGATGCTCTTCGTGATGATTCCGGCGGCGGCGGGGCTTGGTGTCCTCGCGCCGGAGGTGACGCGCGTCATCTACGAGGGGAAAGCGTTCGACGCTCTCGCCACGACGCGCGTTGCCCGCGCAGTCGCATGCTATGCGATTGGGCTCGGCTTCTTCGGCATCCAGAAGTCTCTTGTGCCGTGGTTCCAGGCGCAGGGCGACATGAAGACCCCTCTGGCCGTGAGCGTGAAGGCCGTGTGCCTGAACGCGGTGCTGAACATCTTGGCTGTCGCTTTCCTGCCAGTGGATTGGAAGCATGTGGGTCTTGCCGCGTCCACAGTCGTGTGCGCAGGCTGGTCTTGCTTGCTGCTCGGCTTTGCGGCGCGGCGGCGCAACGGCTCGCTTGGCTTCTTGGCGCTCATAAGGCCCGTGGGGAACACGTGCCTCGCCTCGGCGGCAATGGGCGCCGCGCTCGTCTTCGCGCGCTCGCCGCTCGCGGACTTCACAGCTGGGCGTGGCTGGGGCGCGCCTTTGTCGTCAATTGCGCAGCTTGCCGCCCTCATCGCGCTCGGCGGGGCCGTCTACTTCTCGGCCATCCTCGTCTTGCGCCGTGCGCTGCCGTCTCGTCGACGCTAGAACCAGATTGAGAAGAGGTTGCCGCCGGAGCCGCAGTCCATGTCGCCGCCGCTCTGGAAGTCGCAGACCTTCGTGGAGATCGTCGGCGCGCCGTCTTTTGTGAGTTCGAGACGCCAGAGACCCCATGTGAGGCCGTCACCCGGGATCGGCGTGACCCTTGCGCGGTATCCCTTGCCGTTGATGCCCGGCTCGGACTCCAGCTCGACGGGGGCGTTGCCGATCACGCGCGACTTGGCGAGGACGAGCGGCCCGTGCATCACGTAGGCGGCGGGCGTGGTGCGGTAGCTCGGGATGAGGTCGCGGTTGGCCTGCGCGTTGTCGGGATAGCGCCGGAACGCCCAGCTCTTCTCGCGAACGGCCTTGTCGGTCTCCGGACGCGCCGCGAGCCGGTCGACGACGCGCGTGTTCATGTCGAACGTGAGCGAGTAGCCGTCCGCCGTCTTCGCGACGTCCATCTTCGGGCACCAGTCCGGCTTGCGGAACTCGACCTTGGCCGACGGGTCGCTCACCGACACCTTCACGACGTTCCCGACCGGGTAGTTGCCCGCGATCTCGAAGCGGACGCCGTCCAGCTCCACCGACGCGTCCTGGTAGAAGTTGACGTGGAAGGTTCCCTTACGGTCGCACGTGACCGTGACAGAAGCCATGTCCATGAACGTGCGTGGCAGGTTGTTGACGCAGCAGTGGTTGTAGGCGTAGCCGCACTGGCGCTGCTCGGAGTGGCGCTTGTGTCCGCGGATGAAGAACGGACCCCACGCGCCGCCGCGCCAGATGCCGGCGAGGTAGCCGTTGAAGTACGCCACCTCCACTATGTCGAGGTACTTCACGTCACCCGTCACGAGGAAGAGGTCCACGTTGAGGCGGATCCAGTGGATCACGTCGCAGACCTCGTTGAGCGCGTTGCAGTAGAGCGACGCGCCGATGATCTTGTCACCGAAGCCGACGGACCCGAACACGTTCAGCTCGTTGCGCTGGAGGTTGTCGCGGATCGCCTTCGCCGTCTCGAGGCAGCGCGCGTCGCCCGTCGCGCGGTAGTATTCGACGAGACCGTCCACGCAGCTCAGGAACTCGTACGTCTTCGCCCAGTCGCTGGGGGTGGGATACCATTCATGGAGCGGCTCGCGCGTCGCGTTCCTGAAGAAGTTGGGGCACTCGCCGTCGGCGCGGTCCCAGTCGGGCAGCATCTCGGCGGCGAAGTCGAGGTAGGTGCGGTCGCCCGTCTCCTCGTAGAGCATCACGAGCGGCTTGAGGATCGACATCGAGGGAAGGCCGTGCATCGTGAGCGTGCCCGTGTCGTGGAGCTTCAGGTTCCGGCGGTGCAGCATGCCGATCAGCTGCTTCATCTGGCGCTCGACGGAGGCGAGGATCTCCCTGTCGCCCGTCGCCTTGTACGCCATCAGCATGCCCCACATCGCGTACTTGCGGTTCCAGATGTTCCAGACGGGGTACCAGCCGTAGGTCTTCCGCGTCTGCTCGGGGTCGGTGATCGAAACAAGTTCCTTGTCCTTGTAGCTCCCGAGGTAGCCGTCGGGGTCCTGCGTGGCCATCAGGCGGTGGCACTCCTCCTGCACGAACTTCGTGAACGACGGGTCGGCGAGGTAGTCGGCCACGCGCGCGGCGGAGAGCATCTGCTTGCCCCAGAACTCGCCGCGCCACACGCCGCCGTGCCCCTTGACGTCGTCGTCGCGGTCCACGAACGCGCGCCGCGCCTCGGCGAACACGTTCAGCCTCGCGAAGTCGCTCGTCAGCCGCGCGCGGATGAGGTCGTTCATCTTCGCCGCGGGCACGCCCTTGAGGCGGACGTCCCGCAGCCGCGGGGTCTTCATGGCGTCCTGCACCGGGAGGGCCGCGCTTGTCGCGACCATCGCCACGCACGCCCAAAAGCTGATTCTCTTCATCTGTTCTGTACTCCTCTCATTTCGGGCAAGGTAGGCCCTTGATGTTCTTCACAACGCCGCGGATGCCCACGGGCACATGGAACTCCTCTTGGCCATCGAGGTTCTCGAAGGTGACGTCCTCGACGATGTGGTCGGGGTCCACGGAATGGATCCAGATGCCGTACGAGCCAAGCGGCCGGTTCTTGGGGAAATGGATGTCGCGGAACGTGATGTTGCGCGCGTGGCCGCCCTGCGTGTGGGGCTTGAGGCCGTAGCGGCAGATCGGCGTGCGGAGCGAGAGGAAGAGGTCCTGCGCCTGCGGCGAGTCGAAGGCGAAGTCCTCGAAGAGCATGTTCTCGAACGTCATGTCGTTCGAGGGCTGGATGGAGATCGTGTTCTCGGTCCAGTAGTCGTCGGGCGCCTTGTTGTTACGGATGGCCTGGTGGAGGACGTCGATGTGGCGGTACACGTGGTTGCGGAAGGGATATTCGCGCCCCAGGCTCTCGTAGCCCACGCGGATGATGTTCGCGACATCCGTCCAGAGGGCGCAGTTCTCTACTGTCAGGTCCTCGCACCAGTGCTTGGGCGCGATGCAATCGTCCTGCGCGCGGATGAACGAGTTCCGGATCGTGACGCGGCGCGACCGGCAGACGTCGATGCCGTCGTCGTTCAGCGTGCGTCCGTTGAGCAGCTTGATGTTGTCCACGAGCACGTCCTCCGCCTCGTTGAACACGAGCATCCACGTCCAGGAGCTCATAAGCGTGACGTCCCTCACGACGATGCCTTTCCCCTTCAGGGCCACCATCCAGCCGACCGGCCCCTTGCCCCATTGCCACGGCAGCCCGGAGAGGATGCCGCGGCCGCGGATCGTCATGTTGGTTCCGCTGGCGGACACCCAGCCCTCCACGTACGCGCCGGGGGCCAGGTAAAGCGTCTGGCCGGGACCCAGCTTGATCGCCTTGTCGCGCCGGTGGCGTCCGGGGCCGAAGTAGACCACGTTCGGGTCGTCCGGGCGCGGCGTGTCCTCTTCGGGCACGTTCGCCGCGATCACGAGCGCGCCGTGGCGTCCCGACGGCTCGACTGCGACGTTGAACGGCGGCTTCGCGCGGAAGCTGACCGCATGCTCGCCCTTGACCTGTGGCGCGATGCCCCGCCGCGTGGGGAGAATGCGCGTGCGGCGCATGTTGGCCGCGCCGGTCACCTCCACGGTCACCTCCTCGTCCGCGTCGAAGAACGCGGCGTAATACGGCTGGGCGTCGTCGCCCTTGAGGCAGTGCGTCGGCTTCGGGATCTCGATCACGTCCACGTCCCGGCCGTTCACCTTCACCGTGAACGCGCCGTTCGTTGCCGCCGTGCCCGGCGCGGCCGGCCACGTCACGACCTCCCCGCATGCCGCCACGGCCAACAGTGCGGCGCATGCAATCATCTTTTTTTTCATGTCAAGAGCACTCCACAGATTTCAGTGCCGCTAGTCTAGCACATCAGTCTCCTTCGGGCAAGAAGGGAAATGGCCCAGATCTTCTTGCGCCGTGATTGCCATCAGCGCTCCTGAAGCCCCTGAAGCTCGTGCAGTGACGATCATGTCACATTCGCGCCGCAACTTTGGTATAATCTTCGCCTACACAGAACAGGAGACAGCATGGGCATATTCAAGGCATACGACATCCGCGGAATCTACGGACAGGATCTGACGGACGACATCTTCTACAAGATCGCACGGGCATACGCGAAGTTCGCGGGCGTGCGCAAGGTGGTGGTCGCGCGCGACTGCCGCACGCACTCGGAGCCGCTTTTCGCCGCGTTCGCGAACGGCCTGACAGACGTGGGCGTGGACGTGATCGACATCGGCCGCGCCTCCACTCCGATGAGCTATTTCGCCAACGCCTCGCTCAAGGCCGACGGCAGCGTGATGATCACGGCGTCCCACAACACGAAGGAGTGGAACGGCTGCAAGCTCTGCCGCGCCAATGCGGTGCCGATCTCCGGCGCGACCGGCATCAAGGACATCGAGCGGATGGTCGAGACGGGCGATCTTGGAGCCGACGCCGCCGTCAAGGGGACCGTGACGCAGGTGGACGTGTCGGCGCAGTACGCCGCGCACGTGCGCGAGTTCGCGCACCTCGCGCGGCCGGTCCACGTGGCGATGGACTTCGCGAACGGCATGGGCATCGCGGAGTCCGCCGCGTTCGCAGGCACGGACCTCACGTACGACTCCCTCTACGGCGAATACGACGGCGACTTCCCGAACCACGACGCGAACCCGCTCAAGACGGAGACGCTCAAGGACCTCCAGGCCCTCATCCGCGCCAATCCGGGCAAGTACGCGTTCGGCGTGGCGTTCGACGGTGACGCCGACCGCGCCGGCTTTCTCGACGAGAAGGGCGACATCATCCCGATGGACTTCATGACCGCGCTCATCGCGCAGGACCTGCTGCAGTCCGCCCCAGGCGCCGCCTGCTTCTACGACCTGCGCTCCTCCAAGGTGGCGGCCGAGGTCATCGCCGCCGCCGGCGGCAAGCCGATGATGTCGCGCGTGGGCCACAGCTTCATCAAGGCGCAGATGCGCGAGAACGACGCCATCTTCGCCGGCGAGCTTTCCGGGCACTACTACTTCAAGGCGAACTCCACGGCGGAGTCGTCGTCCATGGCCACCTTCGCTCTCGCGAACATCGTCTCGAAGAGCGACAAGCCGCTCTCCGAGCTCGTCGCCCCGCTGCGCAAGTACGCGCACTCCGGCGAGATCAACTCCAAGGTGGCGGACGCCGCAGCCGTGCTCGCGCGCGTGAAGGCGACGTTCCCCGACAACTTCGAGCTTGACGGCGTGAGCGTGGACCGCTGGGATGCCGAGGGCTGGTGGTTCAACGTGCGGATGTCCAACACGGAGCCGCTCGTGCGCCTGAACCTGGAGGCGAAGACGCCCGACCTGATGGCTGCGAAGCGCGACGAGATGCTGGCGCTCATCCGCCAGTAGGTCGCTAGGGACCGGAGCGGCCAGACGATGGACGAGACAGGAAACAGGTGCGTGTTCTCGCCGGACCGCGTGTACCGCTACACGCTGCTGCACAGCTGGCGCGGGCTGCTGGACACGGAGGACAGGATCGCGTGCTGGATCGCGCTCAACCCGTCTACGGCGGACGAGAACCAGCTCGACCCCACGCTCCGCCGCATCCGCGGCTACTCGATGCGGTGGGGCTACAACGGCTTCATGATGCTGAACGCCTTCGGGTTCCGCGCCACGGATCCGCGCGAGATGGAGGCGGCGGCCGATCCGGTGGGGCCTGACAACGACAAGTGGCTCCTCTCCGAGACCGCGAAGGCCGACCGCGTGTTCTGCTGCTGGGGCACGCACGCGAAGCTCGGCGGACGCCAGGCGCTTCTGCTCGAGCTGCTCAAGGACCGTCCGCTCTACTATCTCCGCCTCACCTCGGGCGGTTTCCCGAGCCATCCGCTCTACCTGCCCGGCGACCTCGAGCCTGTGAGGTGGCAGACGGGCGCGTGACCATTCTGCCCTCTTGCGCCCCATGGGGCGAATTGTGATATAATTGCGCTGTCGGTTTCCGGTATTTCCACAACAACCAAAAGGAACGAAAGAATGAAGATCGTGAAGGACAAAGGCGTAGAAGGAAAAGTCATCGTCTGCACGGGCGCGGCGGGAGTGCTGTGCTCGAGCATGACCGAGGACCTGCTGAAGCACGGCGCGAAGGTGGCGGTGCTCGACCTGCGCGGCGACGTGGCGAAGCAGTTCTGCGCCAAGCTCGCGAAGAAGGGCCTCACACAGACGCTCGCCATCGAGGCGAACGTGCTCGACAAGGCTTCGCTCGAGGCCGCCTGCAAGGTGATCCTCAAGAAGTGGAAGCGCATCGACGTGCTGATCAACGGCGCGGGCGGCAACCACCCGAAGGGCACAACGCCCGCCGAGCAGATGACGAAGGGCACGCCGCTCGAGGACACGTTCTTCGGCCTCACGCCGGAGGGCTTCGAGTTCGTGAACAAGCTCAACCTCGTGGGCACGATCCTGCCCTGCCAGGTGTTCTGCAAGGAGATGCTGAAGAAGGGCGGCGCGGTGCTGAACTTCTGCTCGATGGCGGCGTACCAGCCCCTCACGAAGGTGGCGGCCTACGGCGCGGCGAAGGCCGGCATCATGAACTTCACGCGCTTCCTCGCCACGCACCTCGCGCCGATGGGCATCCGCGTGAACGCTCTCGCGCCCGGCTTCTTCATCACGAACCAGAACCGCTTCCTCATGCTGGAGAAGGACGGCAAGACGCTCACCGCGCGCGGCAACAAGGTCATCGCCAAGACCCCGATGCGCAAGTTCGGCCAGCCGAGCGACCTGCACGGCGCGGCGCGCTTCCTCCTCTCCGACGAGGCGTCGTTCATCACCGGCGTCACCCTGCCGGTCGACGGCGGGTTCGTCTGCTACTCGGGCGTTTAAGGCGCCATGCGATACGCGATCCTCTCCGACGTCCACGCGAACGCGGCCGCCCTCCGTGCCGTGCTGACCGACGCTGCGGACATGCATGCGGAGAGGATCGTCTGCCTCGGCGACGTGCTCGGCTACGGCCCGGAGCCCGTCGAGGCGCTTGAGCTGACCTACCGCCGCGCGCACGTGTGCCTGGCCGGCAACCACGACGACGCGGTGGCTGGCCGGTATCCGGTACAGGATTTCACCGAGATCGCGGCCGCGGCCGTG
>CACWSW010000007.1 GCA_902763655.1 uncultured bacterium | reverse complement strand
CCCAGCATCAGCAGGAGCGGGATCTTCGCGGGCAGCAGCACAGGCTCCTTGTTGCGTCCGTCGTAGCTCGGGACGAACTCCGTCGTCTTGGGGTTGAACACCTCTTTCTTGGCAAGCTCAGCGAGGCGGCACTCGATGTATCGCGAGGCGGCCGCCGGCATGCCCGTGAAGAGGTCGCCGAAGTTGCCCTGCCCGTCGATGAGGTAGCCCTTCCCCTTGCCCCACAGCTTGTTCGCCAGCACCACGAGCGCGTCGCCGATGGACGCGTCGCCGTGCGGGTGGTACTGCATCGTGTGTCCGACGATGTTCGCGACCTTTGTGAAGCGGCCGTCGTCCTTCTCCCACAGCGAGTGGAGGATGCGCCGCTGCACGGGCTTGAGTCCGTCCTCAACCGCCGGGATCGCGCGCGAACAGATAACATAGGCCGAATACTGGCGGAAGTTGAAGTCGAACAGGTCGCGCAGCGGGCCATGGCCCGTGAGACCAGCCGTCGCGTGCGCGGGCGTGGGCGGAGGTGGTGGCGGAGGAGGCGGTGGAGGCGCCGCTTTAGGCTTCTCGCCCTCTTCTATGTTCTCGTCGTCTTTCTCGTCTTTGGGCTCGTCGTCTGCCGGCGTATCTTCCTTCGGGGCTGCAAACAGGTCCAGGTTGTCGAAAAGGCTTGGCGGCTCGCTTGCCGCATCTTTCTTCTTCTTGCTCATCGCGGCTATTATAGCACAATTTTTGGCGTCGGGTGCCAATTCTGTCGGCAGCCTAGCGTCGCCAAGTGGTCGTGTACGACGATCCGCCGCCGTAGCGGCCGCCCCCTCCGTAGCGCCCGCCACCATAACGTCCGCCGTACCTGTCGCCGTAGCCGCCGTAGATGTCGCCCCGCCGACGCGAGGAACCTCCGTCATCGTCGTCGTCTGGGTTGTGCGAGTAAAGCGTCTGCTCCTCCAGAAGATCGTTCGGCACTTCGCGGAGGAACGTGGACATCTCTACCGGGTACACGCCGCCGTCGGCCGTCTTTTTCACGCGCGGCACGCACAGGTAGAGGCGGTCCTTCGCGCGCGTCACAGCCACGTAGAAGAGGCGCCGCTCCTCGTCGAGGTTGCCGTCCTCTATAGCGCGCGCGTTGGGGAAGATCGTGTCCACCAGCCACGGCAGGATCACCACCGGCCACTCCATGCCTTTCGCCTGGTGGACGGTCGTGAGCGTCATGTGGTCGGCGGGAAGGCTCGCCTTCGCCTGCGCGTCGAGGTTCGTCATGAGCGCCACCTCGTCGAGGAACTGCCGCAGGCCGCCGGAGGCGGACGCGATCTGAGCGGCGAGCTCGTTGAGGTCGTCGAGGCGCGAGTCCGCGTCCTCCGGGTCAAACGCCCTCCGCAGGTGGTCGGCGTAGAAGAGACGAGTGAACTCCTCGATCAGCAGGCGGTCGTGTCCCGCCTCCAGATGCTCCTTCGCGTGCGAGTACGCCTCGTCCACGAGCTTCCAGGAGGCTTGCCCCTTCGCGTTCATCATCGAGCCGAGGTTCATCCTGTCCATCGGGTTCAGCGGATCGAACGCGCCGCCGAGCTTCTGCCAGAACTTGCGCGCAGAGTTCTCTCCGACGCCCGGCAGGAGCTGCATCAGGCGCAGGAAGCTCAGCTCCGCGCGCGGGTCGAGGCAGAGGCGAAGGAACGCCAGCACGTCCTTCACGTGCAGCTGCTCGAACACTCCCATGCCGCTCGTGATGCGGAACGGGATGCGGTTGCGCGTGAGTATCATCTGGATGTCGATCGACGTGTAGTGCGAACGGTAGAGGACGGCGATGTCCTTGTACGCGATGCCGTTCTGCCGCAGCAGGCTCACGAGGCGCAGGATCGCCTCGGCCTGCGCGCGCGCGTCGTAGACGTGGTAGAGGCGCGGCTTCGGCGCTGCGCCGGTACGGAACGGGCGGAGCGTCTTCTCGAACTGGCGCGGCACGTCCCTCATCACCGCGTTCGCCACGTCGAGGATGGGGGAAAGCGAGCGGTAGTTCTTCTCCAGCTTGAGGATGCGGCATCCCTCCCAGCGGTCGGGGAAGTCCATGATGTTCTCGAACTTCGCGCCGCGCCACGTGTAGATGCACTGGAAGTCGTCGCCGACGACCATGATGTTGCGGTGCTTGGCGGCGAGGATGTCCGTGAACTGGGCCTGGAGAGTGTTCGTGTCCTGGTACTCGTCCACGAGCACGTGCAGGAAGTGCTCCTGCAGGAAGTTGCGCACGCGCTCGTTCTCGCGCAGGAGACGCAGCCCGTTCACGAGCAGGTCGTCGAAGTCCATCGCGCCAAGCTCGCGCTTCTTCGCCTCGTATGCGCGGCAGACCTTAAGCACCAGGTCCGGGTCGATGGCGGTCTTCGTCTGGTAGCTGCGCACCACCTGCTCCAGGTCGCGCGCGCCGTTGGCGGCGTCGGAGACCAGCTTGAGGATGAACTCCTTCTTCTGGAAGTCCTTGACGTCCTTGACGTTCTCCTTTATGGCCTGGCCCATGAGCTTCTTCTGGTCGTCCTCGTCGAGGATCGTGAAGCCGGGCTTGTAGCCGAGGCAGCTGCCGTACTGGCGCAGGAAGCGCGCGCAGACATGGTGGAAAGTGCCGCTCCAGATGGCGTCAAGTCCAGGCACGAGCTGCGCCGCGCGCTCCAGCATCTCGCGCGCCGCGCGGTTGGTGAACGTGAGCAGCAGTATGCGCTCCGGCGGCACGCCCTTCTCCACCAGGTAGGCGACGCGGTGCACGAGCGTGCGCGTCTTGCCCGTGCCGGCCGCGGCCAGCACGAGGAGCGGACCGTCGGGCGCCGTAGCCGCCGCGCACTGCTCGCTGTTGAGGACCTTGCTGAAATCTATCTTGTCCATGACCCTTCCAGACCGACCTTCACTTGAAATGCGGTCACTTTCCGTCGGGGACGGGCTTGATGCCGATGTCCGTGAGGCGCATCGAGATGATGCGGCTCACGCCCTTCTCCTGCTGGCTCACGCCGTACACGAGGTCGGAGCCGGCGATCGTGTGCTGGTTGTGCGTGATGATCAGGAACTGCGAGCGGTCGAGGAACTCCTTCAGCGCGTCGACGAAGCGGCCGATGTTCGCGTCGTCGAGAGCGGCGTCCAGCTCGTCGAGCATGCAGAACGGCGCGGGCTTGATCATGAAGATCGCGAAAAGCAGCGCCACGGCCGTCATCGTGCGCTCGCCGCCGGAGAGGAGCGTGACGCTTTGCGGACGCTTTCCTGGCGGGCGGGCGATGATGTCGATGCCGCACTCGAGCGGATCCTCTGCGTTCTCCAGCAGCACGAGACGCGCCTCGCCGCCGTTGAAGAGCTTCGTGAACATCTTCTGGAAGTTCGCGTTGGCCTGCTCGAACGTCGTGCGGAACATCTCGCCGGACTTCTCGTTGAGGTTCGTGATGAGCGCAAGTATCTGCTCCTTCGCGGCGAGCAGGTCAGCCTCCTGCGCCTTCTCGCGCGTGTACCTCTCCTCCAGCTCCTGGTACTCCTCGATGGCCACCATGTTCACTGGGCCGAGCGCGGCGATCTGCGCCGTGAGGGAGTTGACCTTCGCCTCCAGCTCCTCGTTCGGCGGCGGCTCGCCGCCCTTCCATTCGGGATCGGGCTCGCGCAGCACGGCCGTCGGATCTAGGCCGTACTCGGTGTTCAGGTGGTCGTACACGTTCTGGCGGCGCATCGTCGCCTCGGTGGCGGCAATCTCGAGCTTGCCCTTGAACTCGCGCGCCTTGTCCAGCTCCGCGCGCTTCGCGCCGACGCCGCCTTCCGACACGGACAGCTTCTGCTGCAGCTGGCTGCGCTCTATGCGCGCCTCCTCCACCTGACCGTGGATCTCCACGGCCTGCTCCTTAAGGTCGTCGAGGGAGCCCATCAGCTCTGCCGTCTCGTCGCGCAGGCGCTGGATGGAATCCTCGTAGCCGCGTATGCCGGCCTCGCGCCCCTCGATCATCTTCTGCAGCTCGTCGCGGCGCTTTGCGGCGTCCACGCTCTGCTGCGCGGTGAGCTGGAGCTCGCTCTCCATCTGCGCGGCGGTGATTCGCTTCTCGGTCAGGCGGCGGCTCTCCTCGCCGTGCGCCGTCTCTCGCGCCTGCAGATCTTCCTGCTGCTGCGCCGTGCGGTCCATGAGCGCGTCGCGCTTCGCGAGCGTCGCCTCGAGGTCGTCCGCCAGCGCGGCGCGGCGAGCGTCGTCGCCGGCGTTCGCGGCCTTGAGCGCGTCGAGGTCGGCGCGGACGTTCACGAGGCGCGCCTTGAGCGCCTCCGCGTCGCGCTTCACGCCGGCGTGCTCGCCCTCGGCCTGCGCGGCCGCGCGCCGCGCGTTCGCGAGCGCGGCCGCCGCGTTGCGCGCCTGCTCGGCGAGGGCGGCGGACTGCTCCGCGCCAGTCGCGAGCGTCTGGCGGCCCGCCTCGATCTTCGCGCGGAGCGCGTCGAGCGATTCGGCCGTCTCGGAAATCAGCATCTTGCGGCTGAGCGGCGAGGCCGCCGTCGTGCCGGGCATCCACACGTCCACCGTGCCGTCGGCTCGGTATACCACGCCCTGGAGCGTCACCGCCGTGAAGCCGGGGACGGGGCCGGCGGCGACGAGGACGTCGCCGAGCAAAACCTCCGCCGCGTCCTTGAAGTCGTCGGCCACGGTCACGCAATCCAGCAACCGCTTAAGGTCCTTAAGGTCGTTAAGGACTTTAAAGTCGTTGGTGCCCTTGAAATCCTTGTTCGCCGCGAGGGACACGAGCCGCGCGCTGCCGGCCTGCTTGTCCAGGAGCGCCGCCACTGCGGCCTGCGCGGCGTCGGCGTCCTTCACCACCACGGCGTCGAGCCACGCGCGGAGCGCGGCCTCTAGCGCAAGCCGGTATTCAGGCGGCGCGTTGAAGCGATCTGCAAGCGAGCCGAGCACCGTGCCTTCCGGCAGGCCGAGCGCACCGTCCAAAAGCGCCTGCGCGCCGGCGGCGAACGCGTCGCCCGCCGCCTTCGCGTCGTTGACGCAAGTCCTCAAGTTCCGCCGCCAGGGCAGCCTTGCGCTCCTCGGCCGCCTCGTTCGCGGCGGCGGCCTCCTCCTCGGCGGCGCGCGCCGCATCGAGGCGCGACTGCACCTCGGCCAGCGTCTGCGCCGCTGTGGCGGAAGAGGCCTCGAGCTGCTCCACCTCGCTCGCGAGCCGTTCGCGCTTCATCAGCGTCTCTCGCGCCTGCGTCTCCAGGCGGGCGATCTCGTCGCGCACCTCTGTCGCGTGGCGGTCGCACGCGACGGACTCGGAGCGCGCCTCCTGCAGCGAGCGGCGAAGCTCGTCGATCTGCGCCGACGATTCGCGAAACGCCTTCTCCGCATCCTCCAGAGCAGCCTTCGCGGCCTCGAAGCCATCCTCGAGCAAGGCCGTCTTCTGCGCGAGGGACTCGGTCTGCATGCCGATCTCCTCGAGCTGCTGGCGAGTCTGGTGTATCTCGCGGCCGTCGCGGTCGCTCCACGCCTTGTACTCCGCGATGCGCTGCTCGTTGACGCCGATGACCTCGCGGGCGCGCGTGTACGCACCCTCCGCGCTTGCGGCCTGCGCCTGGAGCGCTGCGAGGCGCTCCTCGATCGCGTGCATGTCCGCATGGATCTGCTGGGCTTCGCTCTCGGCGGCGTTCACGGCTGCGGCCGCGTCGACGATGGCCTGCTCGGTCTCGCGCTGGTTCTTCGCGTTCATCTCCAGCGCGAGGTTGAACGCCTGGATCTTGCCCTTCGAGACGTAGATGTCGAGGCCACGCAGCTCGTCGCGCAGCTCCTTGTAGCGCTTCGCCTTGCCCACCTGGCGCTGGAGCGAGCCGATCTGCCGCTTCATCTCGCGCAGCACGTCGGCCTCGCGCAGGAGGTTCTGGTTCGTCTGGTCGATCTTGCGCAGGGCCTCCTTGCGGTCGGCCTTGAACTTGGTGATGCCGGCGGCCTCCTCGAAGACGCCGCGCCGGTCCTCGGGCTTCGACGAGAGGATGGCGTCGATCTGCCCCTGCGCCATCACGGAGTAGGACGACGTGCCGATGCCCGTGCCCATGAAGAGGCGCTTGATGTCCTTCAGGCCGCACTTGACCTTGTTGATGAAGTACTCGCCTTCGCCGGAGCGGTACACGCGCCGCGTCACGGTCACCTCGTGGTACTCGGTGCCCAGCTCTTTCTCGCAGTCGGCGAAGGTGATGGATACCTCGGCGAGGCCGAGGGGCTTGCGGGAGTCGGTGCCGTTGAACACCACGTCCACGAGCTTGGAGCAGCGGATGGCCGTCGGGCGCTGCTCGCCGAGCACCCAACGGATGGCGTCGGAGACGTTCGACTTGCCGCATCCGTTGGGCCCGACGATGGCGATCATGCCGGGCTCGAACGTCAGGCGCGTCCGGTCGGCGAAGGATTTGAAACCGATGATGTCTAGTTGCTTCAGGTACACGCCGCTATTCTACCAAAACGCGTCCCCGCGCGCAAATGCGGAAACGTCCCGATTTTTCCGCACGGCGGACGCTTTTTTGCTATACTACTTTCCATGTCCGAAGAGCAAGATAGAAAGCGCGCGGAAGACGCGCCGTCCGCACCCAAGAAGCCACGGTCCGCTCCCAGCGCGGCCCGCGTGCCGAACGGCCGCGGAGGATGGATCGTATTCGCGGTGATCGCCGCCTCGTTCCTGGCGATGAGGCTGATGAATCCGGAGACGAAGCGCGCAAAGGAGATTTCGCAGACGGAGTTCCGCACTGCCGTCGAGGCTAACCAGGTGGAGCGCGTGGAGCGCGTGCGGAAGCTGGAGAGCGGCAGCACGTACCTTGTCGGGCGCCTGCACGGCGACGACATCGACTTCCGCGTTAACCTCGTGCCCAACGAGAACGAGCGCCTGATGGAGTTCCTCTCCGAGAACGCCATAAAGTGCCCCATCCGCGAGGAGGAGCCGATCTTCGGGCCGTTCATGCAGCAGCTGCTCATCTTCGGCGTGTTCGCCGCGCTCATGTGGTTCCTCATCTACCGCAAGATGATGGGCGGCGGATCGGGCGGCATGTTCTCGTTCGGCAAGTCCAAGGCGAGGCTCATGGACGAGAACAGGGGCAAGGGCAAGATAACCTTCAAGGACGTCGCTGGCGTCGACGAGGCGAAGGAGGAGGTGCAGGAGATCGTCGAGTTCCTGAAGGATCCGGGCAAGTTCACCAAGCTCGGCGCTCGCATCCCGCGCGGAATACTTCTCGTGGGTCCGCCCGGCACTGGCAAGACGCTTCTCGCCAAGGCCATAGCGGGCGAGGCCAAGGTGCCCTTCTTCTCCATCAGCGGCAGCGACTTCGAGGAGATGTTCGTCGGCGTGGGCGCAAGCCGCGTGCGCGACATGTTCGAGCAGGGCAAGAAGAACGCGCCGTGCATCATCTTCATCGACGAGATCGACTCCGTGGGGCAGAAGCGCAACGCCGGCGGATTCACGGCGGTCAGGAGCGCCGACCAGACTCTCAACGCGATGCTCGTGGAGATGGACGGCTTCGGCACGAACGACGGCGTGATCGTGATCGCCGCCACCAACCGCCCGGACATCCTCGACCCCGCGCTCCTCCGCCCTGGACGCTTCGACCGCCAGGTGCACGTCGACCTGCCCACGCTCAAGGGCCGCGAGGAGATACTCAAGCTGCACGCCTCCAAGGTGAAGCTCGCCCCCGACGCCGACCTCTCCCGCCTTGCGCGCGGCACCTCCGGCCATTCCGGCGCCGACCTCGCCAACATCATCAACGAGGCCGCGCTCCTCGCCGCGCGCAACGGCATGACCGAGATTCCGCACGCCATCCTCGAGGAGGCGCGCGACAAGGTGTTCTGGGGCCGCGAGCGCAAGAGCGCCGGCTTCACCCGCAAGGAATACGAGACCACCGCATGGCACGAGGCGGGCCACGCGCTGCTCCAGCTGCTCGTGGAGAACGCCGACCCGCTGCACAAGGTCTCCATCATCCCGCGCGGACGCGCGCTTGGCGTGACGATGACCCTCCCCGAGAAGGACGTCCTCAACCGTTCGCGCACCTACTTCCTCGACGAGCTGGCGGTCCTCTGCGGCGGCCGCATCGCCGAGGAGATGCACACGCACGACATTTCCACGGGCGCCGCCTCCGACATAGCGGTCGCCACCGACATCGCACGCGCAATGGTGTGCCGCTACGGCATGAGCAAGACGTTCGGCTTCCAGGCGTTCATAGAGCCCAACCAGTTCGCCGCGGAGGAGGCCCCGCCGCCGTATTCCTCGAAGACGGCCGAGGCCATCGACGCCGAGGTGCAGGAGCTCATATCCTCCGCATACGACCGCGCCACGAAGCTGCTGGAGGAGAACTACGCCAAGCTGGAGCTCCTCGCCACCACACTTCTCGAGAAAGAGACCATGGACGGCCGCGATGTGGAGAAGCTGCTAGGCCTCGGGAAGAGTGAAGAGTTGACAGCAAAGAATGAAGAGTTGGAAACGAATAGCCCAGAAGAAGCGAAGTGCCAAGAGTGACCTGGACATGCCGACAGTTTGAGATCGACCTTTCCCGGACGCGCGTCATGGGAATCGTCAACATCACCCCCGACTCGTTCTCGGACGGGGTGCGTTGCCTGCGCACCGAGGCGGCCGTTTCGCGCGCGCGCGCCCTCGCACGCGAAGGAGCCGACATCATAGACCTCGGCGCGGAGTCCACGCGCCCAGGCGCGACGCCGATCTCCTGGCAGGCCGAATGGGCGCGACTGGAGCCGGTGCTGCGCATCCTCGTGCGCGAGATGCCGACAATGCCGATCTCCATCGACACGTACCACCCCGAGACCGCCGAGCGCGCGCTATGCCTCGGCGCAGCCATACTCAACTGCGTCTACGCGAAGTCCGTCCCTGCCATGCTCGAGCTCGCGGGCAAGACCAGCTGCGGCCTCGTGCTCCCGGCCAGCATCTTCTTCGACAATCGACCGCCGGCCGCCGACAGCGCCAGCCCCCTGTCCTCTCTTCACTCTTCACTCTCCGCTCTTAACTCTCAACTCGTCATCGATCCCATGATCGGCTTCGGCACGACGCGCGAAGAGGACGTGGCGCTCCTAGGTGGCATCCGCCGCATGGCGCAGAAGGCGCCGGTGCTGGTGGGCGTCTCGCGCAAGAGGATTGTCGGGACGCTCACGGGCGCGGAAGATCCGCACGACCGGCTGGGCGGCAGCATAGGTGCGGCGGTGTGGTGCGCGATGAACGGCGCAAGTGTCGTGCGTGTGCACGACGTCAAGGAAACCGTGCAGGCCCTCAAGGTCGTGGACGCCCTCGCGAAAGGAGACGTGGCATGAACATTCACTGGCACGACATTGTCTCCGACGTCATGGTCTACCTCCCCGACGCCGTGCAGATACTCATCCTGTATGTGGTCATCTACGCGATCCTGAAGGCGGCGCGCGGCTCTCGCTTCGGCCAGCTGCTCATGGGCATCGCGATCCTCTTCTCTCTCCTTATCGCGTTCACGCAGCTGTTCGACTTCAAGGTGCTGTCCGCCGTAGTGCGCTGGCTGCTCATCTACCTTGCGATGTCAAGCGTCGTAATCTTCCAGCCTGAAATCAGGCGGGCGCTCGCCACGATGGGTTCGTTCCTCTCCGACCGCCATCGCGCGCAGGGATTAGGATCGCGCACGACGCCAGAAGAGATCGTATCCATCGTCATCAAGCTGGCCAAGTCGAAGACGGGTGCGCTGATCGCCTTCGAGCGCGGCATCTCGCTCCGCGGCTACGAGGCTACCGGAGTATCTCTCGACGCGCTCGTCTCCCCGGAGCTCTTCTTCGCTATTTTCACCGAGCCGATGCCGCTCCACGACGGTGGCGTCATCATGCGCCACGGCCGTATCGCTGCCGCGCACTGCCTCTTCCCCGTCTCCAGCTTGAGCGACCTTTCCATGTCCGGCATGCGTCATCGCGCGGCAGTCGGCCTCAGCGAGGAGACAGACGCCCTCGTGCTCGTCGTCTCCGAGGAGACTGGACGCATCTCCGTGGCACACAACGGCAAGCTGATCCGCTACGCTGGCGTGGACGATGCCTCGCGCACCGCAATCCTACGCTGGGTACGCAAGGCGATGCCGCATCAGAAGACCACCGCAGAAGCTTTGGCAGACTGGCTCCGGCGCCGGAGAGAGAAGCATCCGCGCATTTTCGGGAAATCCATACCTCCTGCCCAACAGGCCGAGGAAGTACGCAAGACCGAGGAGATAACGACATGAAATTTTTCACTTCAAATGGCAACTTGGGCTTGAAGATACTGGCCCTTGTTCTCGCAATTGTCATATACTTCGCAATGAAGGACGCGCTGCGCGACAAGCCGTCGTTCATCATGAAAGGAAACATCACAGATGAAGCAGCCCGATAACGCTGGCGGAAACGACACAGGCATCCGCCGCCGTCTGATCGGATTCTTCATGTTTCCGATCGCGCTCTTCCCGTTCCTCGCGCTCTGGTCGTACGACTGGCACCGCATCTCCGACCTCTGCACTCCCCCGAACGCCCTAGCGTCAAACCTGATCGGTGTCGCCGGCGACTGGTTCGCCTACACCGGCTACCAGCTGCTGGGACTCGGAATCTGGGCCGTTCCGCTCATCTGCGTGTTCTGCGGCCTCCGCCTCGTGCTCGGGCGCTCATTCCATCCCGGCCGACGCACCCTCGGCGTGATGCTCTTCCTGCTGGCCGTCACATGCCTGCTGCAGATCATCGGCATGCGATCCTCCGCCATACAGTCGATCTTGACGTCTCTCAACATCGTCCCTAATGCCGGCGGCGCCGTAGGCTACCTCCTGATGACACGGTGCCTTGCACGACTCCTTTCGCCATTCGGCTCCGGCGTGCTGATGGCAAGCCTTGCCATATTCTCGATCCTGCTGATCGTGGGCTTCCGCAACATCATCGCAGGAGTCGCCCGTGTTACGGCCTGGGCTGCTGACCGCGAACGCGAGAAGCTCGACGACACCGCCAAGGACGAGGCCCTGTCTGCCGCCGAAGCCGCTCGCGAGGCAGCGCAAGCCGAGCGCGAGGCCGAAAAACAGCGCATCGCAGACGAAAAGGCCGCCGCGAAAGCGGCGAAGGAAGCCGCAAAGGAGGAGCGCCGCAGGGAGCGCGAAGCCGCGCAGGCCGCCAGGGATGCGGAACGCCAGGCCAAGCTGGACGCGCAGCGCCGCATCCGCGAAGCCGCGGAAGCGCCTAGGGACTTCTTCCCGGCCAGGGAAGACATCGTCGCGTCGCCGCCCCAGCCGGTACCCGCCAAGCCGGTACCCGCACCTGTCAAGCCTGCCACTCCGCAGCCCATTGCCAGCAATCGTCCCGAGACGGCGGCCCTTCAGGCCGTTGTGGACGAGCCGGAGGACAAAGGTCCCTACATCCTGCCGCCAGTCACCCTTCTCAACGAGGTGCCGCCCAAGCAGGGCGGTCCGGGCGAGGACATCGAGGCTATGGCGCAGCGGCTCGTGGACACGCTCAAGGTCTTCGACGTCAATGCCGAGCTCGCCTACTACGTGGCAGGTCCCGTCGTGACGCAGTACGCGCTTACGCTGGACCTCGGCACGCGCGTGGAGAGGGTCGCCGGACTCGCCCGCAACCTTCAGATGGCGCTTCAGGCTAAGAGCCTCCGCATCGAGGCCCCCATCCCCGGCAAGAACGCAGTCGGCATCGAGGTGCCGAACGCCTTCCCGGCCTCCGTATGCTTCCGCGAGATCATAGACGGAGAACTGTGGCAGAAAAACGCCCAGTCGAAGTTCCAGCTACCGCTCCTCTTGGGCAAGGACGCCGCCGGCAACGACCTCGTGGCCGATCTGGCCAAGCTCCCTCACCTGCTCGTCGCCGGTGCCACCGGCCAGGGCAAGTCCGTCTGCCTCAACTCCATCATCAACGGACTGCTGATGTGCCGCACGCCTGAGCAGCTGAAGTTCATCATGGTTGACCCCAAGCGCGTGGAGTTCACCTCATACAACGCCTTACCTCACCTGCTCGTGCCGGTCATCAACGACACGAAGAAAGTCATGTTCGGCCTCCGCTGGGCCGTCGTGGAGATGGAGAAGCGCCTCAAGATGTTCCAGCGCGCCAAGTGCCGCAACATCGTGGACTTCAACAACCGTAAGACCATAACCCAGCCCGACATGCTCGGCGGCGAGGAGACGACCGTCGGGGGCAACCCGGACCTGCCGCGCACGATCCCCTACATCGTCATCATCATCGACGAGGTAGCCGACATCATGCAGGCCGCCCAGAAGGAGGTCGACCCCCTCATCGCCCGCCTCACCGCCCTCGCGCGCGCAGCCGGCATCCACCTCATCCTCGCAACCCAGCGTCCAGACACCAAGGTGATCACCGGCACCATCAAGTCCAACATTCCAGGACGCGTCGCATTCAAGACATCCAGCGCAATCGACTCGCGCACCATCCTCGACGCGCAAGGCGCGGAATCGCTCATAGGCAAGGGCGACATGCTCTTCAAGCTCTCCGACGGCCGCCTTCTCCGCGCCCAGGGCTCCTACATTGCGGACGACGAGATAGAGCGCATCCTGGCCTTCATCGGCGAACACTCCAACCAGCAGTTTGACCAGAAGTTCAAGGAACGCCTGGAAAAGATCAAGGAGGCCGATCCCACTGAGGGGCTCGACGGAGAGGAGTCCGAGGAAGAAGGGTCCTCTGAACCGCTTGCGGGATCTGCAGGCGGCATTCCTGCCCCCGCTGGCATGACGCAGAGCAAGGACGACCAGCTATATCGCCGGGCGCTCGAGGTGCTGCAGGAGACGAAGCGCGCATCCACATCGCATCTCCAGCGCCGCATGGGCATCGGCTACAACCATGCAGCGCGCCTCATGGACCTGCTGGAGGAGCGCGGCGTCATCGGACCGGCCCGCGGCGCAGGTCCACGCGAGATCCTGCTTGACCCCGAATCCCTTCTCAACGGCGGCGGCACTGCAGACGGCGATGGCGTCCCCGTCCATCCCGACAGCCAGAATCCTGCCGATCCCGACGCCCTCCAGGCGGCGGAAGACGACGATCCCTTTGGAACCACCCTTTAACCAGAACAACGAACCACGAGCAACAACAATGAATACCTCATTCGGAGAAACCCTCAGGAAAGCACGCGAGGCCAAGGGCCTCACTACCTCGCAGATCGCCGCGAAGACGCGAATGCTCGTCCAGATAGTCGAGGAGATGGAAAACGAAGACTTCCATCGCATCGCAGCTCCAATCTACGGCCGCGGCTTCGTCAGGCTCTACGCCGAATGCGTAGACCTGGACCCCTTACCCCTCGTGAAGGAATTCATGGACATCTACGAGGGACGCCGTGCCCCGATCGTCCGCACGAGGGAAGTCCCGGTGCATGAACAACCTCCAGTCACGACGCCCGAGCCACCACCTGTCGTTACGCCTCAGTTCGAGCCGACGCGAGAACCAGAACCGACTCCCAAGCCGCCGCCTGCTGTAACGCCTCAGCCGGAGCCGATTCCCGAGCCGCCGCCCGCTGTAACGCCTCAGCCGGAGCCGATTCCCGAGCCGCCGCCCACTGTAACGCCAAGGCTAGAGCCACAGGCTACGGTTACGACAAAGCCAGAAACGGCACCTGAACCCATACAGGAACCGCCATCTGTCATTCGTGGACTTGAGCTGTTCGAGGCACAAGCCGCACGCCAGCCGCAGGAAACCAATGACGTTCCTCCATCCTCGCCCCCCACAAGCGACCAGCCGCCGACCGCCAACGTTGCTGACATCTTTTCAGGCTCTCCATACCTCTCTACAGAGTCATCATATAGCGCAGAGGGGCCATCCGCCGCCGACCGCTTCAGGAAAAGCCTCTCCAACGTCTCTCACGGCGTAATCCAGACGGTGCGCGAAATCCCGCGTAGCGTCTGGCGCATCTCGCTCCTGTCTATCACGGCGCTCGTCCTTCTGGCAATCCTTGTCTGGGGTTGCATCAAGCTCTACAATGCCACCAGCATAAAGCCTATCCAGCAGCCCCAAGCCATTGACACCACCCAAGAACCCACTGGCTCCAAGGATTCCAAGGTCTCTAAGGACTCTAAAGACCCTAAGACCTCTAAGAATCCAAAAGACCTAAAGGCACCTAAAGACCTTAAGGACCTTAAAGACCTTAAGGACCTTAAAAAGCCTAAAGCCGCCCAGCCGCCTGCCAAGCCCCAGCCCACGGCCAAGAAGCAGCTCCGTACCACCGGCCAGAAGGTGCCACCACTGTACGCCGACTAGCATTCGTCATGAAATGTGAAATATGCCATGAGGCCGATGCGGCAGCCGTGATCCACGTAAAGAAGGACGGCGAAGATCGCGAGCTGTACGTCTGCAAGGCATGTGCGGCGAAGTCGCGGCACAAGAAGAAGAATCCTAATCCTAAGCCGAATGGCGAAGGTGCTCCATCCCTGGAGTTTGGGGATGGGGAAGAGCCGCCGGAATTCGTGAAGAATCTTGTCGAGGCAACGCTTGGCTTCATGAAAGGCGTCGTGGAAAGCGAGCAGAACTCGCGCACCTGCCCTGCCTGCAAGACGACCTGGGAACAGGCGAAGGAATCGGGGCATCTCGGCTGCCCGAACTGCTGGAAGGCGTTCGCGAAGAACATCCGCGCCAACTTCCTTTCCGGCCAGTATGGCCCCAAGCACGTTGGCTCGATGCCGCCCACCGTCACCGGAGAGGCGTCGCGCGCCTACCTCGAACGCGAGCTAAAGGCCGCCGTGGCAAGAGAGGATTTCAAGCGCGCCGCTGCACTCAAGCGGCTGATCGACGCTCTTGGCGGCAAGGAGGGCCAATGAGCGCCCGTCGCGGCCCGAACTCCCAGTTTCAGGCAACCCACGTCGTGACCGGCGGGTCGATGTGCCTGTACAGAAACGACCAGGACCGCCGTTTCGGCACCGACGACCAGCATGTGATAACAGAGCTGTGGGAACTGCCGTCGGATATCCCCGACGCCTACACGCGCCTAGAGGCCGCAGAGCGCCGTCTCGCCGCAGAGCACGTATTCGCATGGCATCCAGAGTTCGGCTACCTATCCCCCTTTCCCGATCATTGCGGAACCGGCCTTCACGTGTGGGCCGAGTTCCACCTCGAAGGGCTGAACCTCATTGGAGACCTGCAGCCGGTCCGTGCCGGGATCGAGGCGATGCGCATGACGTTCCACGGCGTCGATGCGGACGGCATCCACAACGCCGGACACATCTTCCGCATCTGGAACAACGCCACGCTCGGCCTGCCCGAGCGCAAGCTCGTCCGCCGCGTGATGCGCACGTTCGAGGACCTCGTGACGCAGGAGCTGTACGCCAGGCAGATGCTCATAGAGGATACGCCGCGCATCTTCGAGGACTCGATAATGCGCGCGCTTGCCATACTCAGGTCGGCCCGTCTGCTGTCGCCTTGGGAGCTTTTCGACCTACTCTCGCCAATCCGCCTCGCGGCGAACATGGGATACATCGCAGGAATAACCGGCAGCGAGGTCATCTCGCTCATGGCCGCGCAGGCAAAGAAGCCGGACCTCCCGCCACCGCAGTCCATTGCGGACGAGCGGCGCCGCGACAACCGCGACGCCGCTCTCGCGGACCGCATCAACAAGCGGTTCGCTCGCGTGGAGTTCACCTTCTAGGTCAGTTGTTGTCAACCCACCAGCCGGGCGGTACCTGGTTGTTGAGATGGCCGGTGTCGAGGTAGTCCGTCAGCTTCATGTCGTGTCCGACCAGGCGCAGCGCATTGCCGAACGGAGTGTCGTACATCGGCGGGCGCGGAGGGACCGCGGTTCCCCATGCGGCGGCAGAAGCGAACTTGTACATCTGCACCCAGTCGCTTCCGCGCAGGTGGTGCCACGTCGTCTCGATGAACCCGAATCCGCCGATCTTGGAAATGTAGTCTGCCATGGGCTTCATCGCGTTGAAGTTCATCCACGGGCATCCCGCCACCGGAAAGCCCTTCTCCTTGAAGTACGCCATCGTGGGCCAGTCCTTGCGGGTCTCCTTCATGTTGCCGTAGGAGTATTGCCAGTCGCAGATGATCACGTCCTTCGGCAAGGTGTCGGCGAGCGTGGCCGTGGTCTTGGTCCCATGATGCACGTAGCCTTTCCAGCGTGGATCGCCGCGCGCGAGAAGCATGTCGTGCCATATCATCGCGCGCGCGCCGCGCGACTTGACGAAGTCGGCGAGGCCGGTGATGTGCTTGCACACGAGCTCGGCGTAGGGCGTCTTGCGGCACTCCGGGCAGGACGGCGGCTGGGCCTCGTCGCAGCCGAGGTGGAAGAACGGCGGACGCCCGAAGTCGTCGTGCATCTCCGCGATCAGGTCGCGCAGGACGCGCTGCGTCTCAGGATTGGATACGCACCAGTTCCAGCCGCCAGGCTCGAAAAGCGGCTCGTACTCAGGCTGGAGGTCAAGTATGGCATGCTTGATCGTGCAGCCGCGGGAAGACGTGGCGTGTCCGTAGGCGTTGATCTGCGGAATGAGCGTGATGCCGAGATCAGCGCCGATCGCAGCGAGCCTGCGCACGGCCTCCTTCGTCATCGTCGGGTTCGGCCAGTGCCACCACGGATGCTTTGCGCTCGCGTACATCCCCCACGGCTCGATGATCGCGTAGTTGAATTTCATGAGCGCCGCTAGGCGTATCGCGCGCTCCATCTGCGTGGGCCGCACTTCCGGGAACCAGCAAAGGTGCACGGCGCGGAACGCGAGGTGCGGACGGTCCGAGACCTTGAGCGTAGGAATGATGCGACCTTCGGTGCGGAACGTGCCGCGCTTCGCTATCGCAAGCTGACGAAGCGTATACGCGGCCCACCTCACGCCTGCGAGCGACCGCGCAGAGATGCGGATGCCCGAAGAGTCGGCAACGATCGCATACGCCTCGTCACCCTCGGGAGGGACGCAACTTGTTGCGTCCGCCCCGGTCGCAGCAAGCTGCGACCCTCCCTGCACGATCTTCGGCGCCTGCTTGCCGTACCAGTCGGCGAAATGGCGAACGAGCCATGCCGCCGCACTGGCGTCGGGGCACGCAACCGTGACGGTCGCCGTCGCGTCGAACGCGACCGGCTTGTCCATGTCGCTGGCGAACTCCACGGGCACAGGTATCGGAGCCAGCTCCACGGCATCGGGGTTGGCCTCGTTGCCCGCGAGCACGGCGCAGGACACAAGTGCGCAGGCCAGGGCGAGTGACGTGAGATGTGAGAAGTGGCGATTCTTCATTCTTGTTCTCCTGTTGCCTTGTTTCCGTTCCATAATGCTACTTGAGAGAGGCGAGCAGTCCGCCGCAGACGAGCAGATGCTTCTCGCGGTCGGAGAGCGTGGCGGTTGCGGTGAACGACGCTCCGCCTTCGCGCTTCACCGTCACCTTCCCGTCGCCTTCCACAGCCGCGCGCAGATCGACCAGCTCCAGCCTGTCGCCAGCCTTCAAGGCGTCGTAGTCCTTAGGATCGTCGAACACGAAAGGCACGATCCCGAAGTTGATGAGGTTCGCGCGATGGATGCGCTCGATCGACTTCGCTATCACGGCCTTGACGCCGAGGTACATCGGACAGAGCGCCGCGTGCTCGCGGCTGGACCCTTGTCCGTAGCTCTCTCCCGCCACGATGACGTTCGCGAGGCCGGCATCCTTGTTGGCGAGGCACGTGTCGTGGAAGCTGGAATCGCAAGGCTCGAACACGAACTTCGCGTACTGCGGAACGTTCGACCTGAACTTAAGCCGAGCGCCTGCGGGCATGATGTGGTCAGTCGTGATCTTGTCGCCGACGCGAATCGCCACGACGGCCTTGCACGCCTTTGGCATCGGCACGCCCTTCGGCACCGGCGCGATGTTCGGCCCGCGCACGATCTCGGTCTTGCGCACGCCCTTCCCCGCTGTCGCGCGGTAGAGGAACATCGTGTCGTCGATCGGGAACTTCTTCGGCGCGGGGACGCACGGAATCTTAGCGCCGAGCGGCGACGTCATCTTGCCCGTCAGCGCGCTGACCGCCGCGGTCTCGGGACTCACGAGGTACACCTGCGCGCTCTTCGTGCCGCTGCGCCCCTCGAAGTTGCGGTTGTTCGTGCGCAGCGAGATCGCGCCCGTGCGCGGACTCATGTGGGCTCCGATGCAGAAGCCGCACGCGTTCTCAAGGATGCGGCATCCGGCCTTGATGAGGATCGCGAGCGAACCGTCCGCCGCCAGCATCTGCACCACCTGGCGCGAGCCGCACGCGATGCCGACTTCGACGTCCTCCGCCACATGCTTCCCCTTCAGGATCAGCGCCACGGTGCGGATGTCGCGGTAGGAGCTGTTCGTGCACGAGCCGATCATGATCTGGTTGACCTTCGTGCCCTTCATCGACTTCACGGTGACTATGTTGCCAGGGGAGTGCGGCGCCGCCATGAGCGGCTCGATCTTGGAGAGGTCGACCTCGAACGTGTCGTCGTAGGCGGCGCCACGGTCCGCAACCAGCTCCGTCCAGTCCTTCGCACGTCCCTGCGCGGCGAGGAACTGCTTCGTCACCGCGTCGCTCGGGAACACGCTCGTCGTCACGCCGAGCTCCGCGCCCATGTTCGTGATGGTGGCGCGGCTCGGCACGTCGAGCGTCTTCACGCCAGGCCCAAAGTACTCGAAGATCCAGCCGACGTTGCCCTTCGTGCCGTACTTCTCCAGCACCTTGAGGATCACGTCCTTGGCGCTGCACCCCTTAGGGAGGCGTCCCGTAAGCTTGATGCCGCGCACCTTAGGCGTAGGAATGTGGAACGCGCCGCCGGCCATAGCCACAGCGATGTCGATGCCGCCCGCGCCGATCGCGACCATGCCGATGCCGCCGCCCGTGGGCGTGTGGCTGTCGCTGCCGAGGAGCGTCTTCCCGGGCTTGCCGAAGCGCTCCAGGTGCAGCTGATGGCAGATGCCGTTTCCGCACTTGGAGTAGACGATGCCGTACTTCTTCGCGACGGATTGGAGGAAGTCGTGGTCGTCGGCGTTCTCGAAACCTATCTGGACGGTGTTGTGGTCCACATAGCTCACGGCCAGCTCGTTGCGGACATGCGGCACGTCCATGCTCTCGAACTGGAGATACGCCATCGTGCCGGTGGCGTCCTGCGTTAGAGTCTGGTCGATGCGGATGCCCAGCTCGGCGTCCTTCGCCGGATCGCCTTCCACAAGGTGGGCGGCGATAATCTTCTGGACGACGTTCATTGGTCTGGTGGCTGTCTTCTTCATGGCTGGTGGTTAGTTGGTAGTTGGTAGATGATAGATGGCAGTTGGTTGTTGTTGGACTTCAGTTCCTTAGCGACTTGAGTAGCGCGATCTCGGCGCGGTATCCGTCGAGGTCGTTTGGGGTCTCCAGATAGAACGGCAAGTCGCGCAGCGTGGGATGATTGATGACGCGCGCAAGGGCATCAAGGCCAATCTTCCCCTTGCCGATGCAGGCGTGGCGGTCCTTGTGGGCATCGCGCACGTTGAGAGAGTCGTTCAGGTGGATTGCCTTGAGCCGCGATATGCCGAGAACGGCGTCGAAGCGCTCCAGGACGCCGTCGAGATCGCCGACGATGTCATAGCCGCCGTCCCACACGTGGCAGGTGTCGAGGCAGACGCCAATGCGATCGCCGCCGTCGGTGGAGTCGATGATCGCACGCAGCTCTTCGAAGCTGCGCCCCACTTCGCTGCCCTTGCCGGACATCGTCTCGAGGAGAACGGTTGTCTGCCATCCAGGCGCGAGGATGCGTCCGAGCATGCCGGCGATGAGCGCGACCCCGGCATCTGCGCCCTGACCCACGTGGCTGCCGGGATGGAAGTTGTATAGCGCGCCAGGCGTCAGCTCAAGTCGCTTGAGGTCGTCGCGCATAGTGGATTCAGCAAACTCGCGGACGCGCTCCTCTGCGCCTGCGGCGTTCAGCGTGTACGGCGCGTGCGCGAGGATGGGGCCGATCCCCTTCTCGGCAGCGTAGTCGCGGAACGCCGCAACGTCGGCGGGATCGATCGGCTTCGCCGCTCCGCCGCGCGGGTTGCGCGTGAAAAACTGGAACACGTTGGCGCCGATGGACACGGCCGTCTGGCCCATGGCCATGTAGCCGCCGGCGCTGCTGAGGTGACATCCTATCTTGAAGCCCATGCTTTTCTCCTTGTCCTTTAGCTATCCTACGACAAGCTCCTCGCGCGGGTAGCGAATCGTGGGACGCGACTCGTTTCCGCCGATGAGCAGCACAACGGCGAGGGCGCCAAGGCGGCCGCTGAACATGCAGAGCATCAGGACCACGCGGCCTGCGGTCGACAGCGATGCGGTCGTGGTGTCTAGACTTAGGCCTGTAGTGGAGACGGCGGAGATGGTCTCGAACAGCAGGCTCTCGAAAGTCAGGGACTCGTTCGCGCCCTCGGTCACCAGCAGAAGCGTCATCCCCATGGTCACGAGCGCCCCGAACACCGTCACGATCAGTATGGACTCGCGCACGATCGCCTCAGGCACCGTGCGCATGAAAAGAACCGTCTCGGTGCGGCCACGATAGATGGCGAAGAGCGTGATGGCAAACACCATGAACGTCGTGACCTTGATGCCGCCGCCGGCGCCGCCAGGCGCCGCCCCTATGAACATCAGCACCTCGGAGAGGAATCGCGTCGCCGCGTGCATCTCGTGCACCGGCACCACCGTGAAACCGCACGTGCGCGGCGTCACCGCCTGGAAAAAACCGATCGCCAGCTTCTCGGTCCATGCGAACGGCGCAAGGGTCCGGTTCCACTCGAGAAGCAGCACGACCGCGAACATCATCAGGAGAAACGCCGCCGAGACTGTAAGCACGACGCGCGTATGGAGCGATATCCGCCCTCGCTTCATGAGGTTGCGGCGCCAGAACTGGAACGTGCAAAGGTTGTATATGACGAGAAAGCCGAAACCGCCGGCGATCACGAGAAGACTCATCGTGACAAGTACGAGAGGTTGCGCTCTGAAGACGGCAAGGCTACCGGGATCCAGCGAGAATCCTGCATTGCAGAAGGCCATCACCGAGTAGAAGTACGCGCGGAACCATAGCATCCCGTCAGAGTACGCCGCCGCATCGGGATCGGCATCGAATAACGCGTGCAGGGCCAAAGTGCCCAGCATCTCAAGAACCAGCATCGAGAGGACGACCCATACGATGAGGCTGCGCAGGCCACGCACCCCAGATGTGCCATACGCATCCGCCAGGGAGAACTCGCTTGAGAGTGACAGCCTGCGTCCCATCAGAACGAGAAAGAAGGTGCCTAGCGTCATCAACCCCACGCACCCAAGCTGCACCAGCGCGAGCATCACGCACTGCCCGAAGAAGGAAAGTTGAGTTCCGATGTCTATCACGGTCAGCCCCGTGATGCACACTGCCGAGCAGGCGGTGAATATGGCGTCCATAGGCCGCATCCACGTATTTGAGGGGGACGACACCGGAAGCATGAGGAGGAAGGCTCCCAGCAGGATCGCCCCAACGAAGCCGATGACGACCAGGTGGCGCGGCCTCATGACTTGTCCCCGAAAGAACACTTCTCCTTGAACCAGACACCCCAGATGCTGAGCTCGTACAGCAGAACCAGCGGTACTGCCATGAGTATCTGGCTCATCGGATCGGGCGGCGTGAGCACCATTCCGAGGAAGAACGCAAGAACTATAGCGAACCTCCGCCAGCGACGCAGGGAATCGGACGATATGACGCCCAGCCATCCCAGGACGAACAAAAGCAACGGCACCTGGAACACGAGTCCAAAGGCAAGCACAAGCTTGAGGATCAGCGGCACGTAGTTCTCCACCTGCACCTCCGTCACGCTAAGGCCCACCCACCTGTTCACGATGTCGAAGAACCTGACGACGTTAGGAGCCAGCTGCCCATACGCGAACACCACCCCTATGCCAAAGAACACGGCCCCGGCTATGAGGAAGAAAAGGATGGCGGCCTTCTCCCGCTTCGTAAGCGCCGGGAAGACGAAACGCAGCACGAAGTACATGACGAACGGGAAGCTCACGCCTGTACCGCCCCACATCGCGATGGACATTATCTGGCTGAATCCGCCAGTCAGGTTGAGGCTTACGATCTTGATCTTGCCCGCCGCCTCCAACGCCGCCGCAGGCGCCTTGAGCCAGCCGAGGACGGTAGGCGAGAACACGCCCACCACGAGACAGCAGATCGCCCATGCCATCACGGCATGGATAAGGCACTCGCGCAAAGCGACGATGTGCTCGAAGAACGGGCGCGGCGGATCGTTGTACTCGTCCGGGTTCTTCAGGAGAGGGCGCATCTTCATGCGGGCTTCCCCTTCTGCGCAGGATTGTCGGCCGTGGTGACGGTGATCTTGATGGCACGGAGCTCCTCATCGGTGGGAGGTGCCTTCTTCGACGGCGGTGCGGGCGTCTCCTCCTTCAAGCCGCCGTCAGTCGCGTCAGCTACCTCGTTTCCGTCCGCTCCGTCCTGGTACTGCGTATCGTCGTAGTATTCCTCGTAGCCAGGATACGGGTTGTCGTCCCCGTACAGGTCCTCGCCGTTCTCGGACGCCGTAGCGTCGCCATCCGGCGACGACTTGTCTCCTGCGGTTTCCGACGACGTGTCCGACGTGACATCGCTCACGGTCTTCGTAACCTCCTGGTCCATCGACATCACCTGCCTCTTGAACTCGTCGGCCGCGCGCCTAAGGGTGGACATGATCTGCCCCATCTTGCGCGCGGCGGCCGGGAGGTTCTTCGGGCCGACAATGATAAGCACAACACCGAGCAGGACTAGCCACTCGGTGCCGCCGACGGATTCGAAGATGAACGCAAACGTCATGCGCCAACCACGTTCAACCGAACCGGAATCCCCTTACTTGTGCTGGAACACTGCGAACTCGCCACGGCGGTTCTTCGACCACGCGCCCTCGCCGTGTCCAGACACCGCCGGCTTCTCCTCGCCGTAGCTCTTCGACTGGATGCGCTTCGCATCGATGCCGAGCGTCACGAGGTAGTCGCGGATCGCGATGGCACGGAGGTCGCCGAGCGAGAGGTTGTATTCGTTCGAACCACGCTCGTCGCAGTTGCCCTCGATGATCACTACGCGGTCGGTCTTAGTCTGAAGGTGCTGCGCCACGGCCTCGATCTTGGACAGCTCGGCCGGTGCCAGCTGCGACGCGTCAAACCCGAAATATACCGGTGCGAAGTCTACGTCAGTGCAACGCGCGTAGTTCGGATCCTGGTCGAACGGCAGACCCGTCGCAGCAGAAAGATCCATCTCCTCCGCGTTTGCGTTTGCAGTGTCGTCGGTAGATATGTCTTTTGCGTTGGCGTTCATCTGGTCGTCCGCCCCGTCGGTGACGACTTCTTGCGTGCCACCGCCAGTCACGTCATCGTCGTTAGCATTGTCATACTTGCATCCGGTAACCGCCAGTGCCAACGCACCGCAGCACAGAACAGCCATCACTTTAGAACACTTCATTTTTTCTTCTCCTTGTGGTTTGAAATCTGCTTTGGTTTAGAAACGGGGAAATGATAGCAGAAATTGAGGGGGTATGGCAAGCCCAAACAGATGTTTTTTCACACGGCCTCGAAAATGGCCCTCGGCTCCGCCATCCGGCCAGGGCCTGAAGTCCCGCAGGCGAGCTCGCCGTCGCCTACCTCCACGAACCGCACGCCACGCTTCTTGAGGGTCTCAATGTTCGCCTGCGTGGCCGCGTTCTCCCACATGCCCGTGTTCATGGCCGGAGCGACGACGATCGGCGCCTTCGTGGCGAGCGCCACGCCGCTCAGCAGGTCGTCCGCTATCCCGTTCGCCATCTTCGCGATGATGTTAGCCGTCGCCGGCGCCACCACCAGCACGTCCGCCGCGTCCGCAAGGGAGATGTGCCCAGGCTTCCACTCCAGCGGATCCGCGAACATCGCGTTCTCCACCGGGTTGCGGCTCAGCGTGCGGAACGTGAGCGGCGTGACGAACTCCTTCGCGTGGTCCGTCATCACCACGCGCACGTCGTCGCCGTTCTTCACGAAAAGCCGCACCAGCTCGCACGCCTTGTAGGCGGCGATCGACCCTGTAACGCCCAATACGATAGTTCTTGCCATGGCGGCAACAGTATACCATACATGGCCCCTGCGGAAAATGGTATAATGTCCGCATGCAAACGACCGCAGAAGAGATCGCCGCGCTCAGGCGCGAGCGCAACGCCGTCATCCTCGCGCACAACTACGAGCGCCCGGAGGTGCAGGACATCGCTGACTTCACGGGTGACTCGCTCGAGCTCGCCCGCAAGGCCGCCGCCGTGGAGGCAGACGTCATCGTCTTCTGCGGCGTGTACTTCATGGCCGAGACGGCTGCCATCCTCAACCCATCGAAGACGGTCCTCATCCCCGACGAGACCGCTGGCTGCCCGATGGCGGACATGATCACAGGCGCGCAGCTCCGCGAGCTCAAGGCGCAGCACCCCGGCGCCGCCGCGGTCTGCTACGTGAACTCCACCGCCGAGGTGAAGGCCGAATGCGACATCTGCGTGACCTCCGGCAACGCCGAGCGCGTGATGGCCACGTTCCCAAAGGACCGCGAGATCATCTTCGTGCCCGACCGGCACCTCGGCTCGCACATCGCCGAGAAGCTCGGCGTCTCGTACATCCTCTGGCCCGGCTACTGCCCCACCCACGCGCGCCTCACGGCGAAGCAGGTCGCCGCCGCGCGAGCCGCCCATCCGGGCGCACCCGTCCTCGTCCACCCGGAATGCCCAAAGGAGGTGCGCGACGCCGCCGACGAGCGACTCTCCACCGGCGGCATGTGCGCGTTCGCGCGCACCTCGCCCGCGCAGGAGTTCATCGTCGGCACGGAGACCGGCATTCTCCACCGCCTCCGGCATGAGAACCCCGGCAAGAAGTTCTGGCCCGCCGCCGAGCTGGTCTGCCCCAACATGAAGAAGACCACGCTAGAGAAGGTGCGTGACTGCCTGAGAGACCTTTCGCCCGTAGTGACGGTGCCGGAGGAGATCGCGGTCCGCGCCAAGCGCGCGATCGACGCGATGCTCTCAGTGGGATAGGCTGTCGATCACGTCGCGGCAGTTGAGTATCTTCTCGATGAGGTCCTGCGGCAGGTAGTAGTAGTGGTTCGAGCATTCGTACCCGATGCGGCTGTCCGCCCGCAGGAGCGCAAGGTGCGCCTTCGCCGTGGCCAGCTCCCGCCGCGCGCAGGAGATCATCTCCGCCTTGTCGCCCTTCTCGCGCGCCTGCACGAAGCGCGCCTGGTCCACCACGGACCTGAAGTGGTTCTCGATCGCGCGGAACACGCCCAGCTCGCGGGCCGCCGCCGCGCGCTTCTCGCCGGAGAGCGACTCGACTAGCCGCGAGAACTTCTCGTTGCCCGCGATGAACCCGTCGCGCACCTTCGCCATCTGTCCGATCCACGCGTCCTCGGGATAGATCGAACGCCATCCCTTGAGGTCGTCGTACGGATAGCCCACCATCGACGCCGACCAGCCCGTCGGCTTCAGGTAGAGCGGATTCGCCGGCCCGACCGTGTGGTTGCCCGCGTAGACGGAGGAGATGTAGAACGGATATTCGCGGAATCCGGCGGAATAGGCGGACCATGCCGCACGCGCCGCCGCCACCCCGCCCTTCCCGTAGAGCCGCTCCGCCAGACGGTCCAGCACAGGGCCTGTCCCCTCGCCCATGCGGTAGTCTGCGAAGATCTCCAGGTTAGGCGTAGGCGCGCTGCCGAGCGACCACGAGAGCATCACGCCGTCCACGCCCGACTCGGAAAGGTTGCGCACATGCTCCGCCACGAGGTCCATCACCGGCACGTACGGCACTGCGCTCATCTCCCAGGTGAGCGCGGCCTGCACCTTCGCCGCCGTCTTGAGCCCGCGCCCCTTCGCGGCAGCCCAGAGCTCCTTCGCCGCATCGCTCGGGCCGGGCGCGGAAAGCGAGTACTCGTTGATCGTCGACTTCACCCCGCCGCGGTCCGTCGGCACGCCGCGCTCGCTCACCGTCATCACGCGGCATCCGGCCGGCAGGTGCGCTACGATGTTCGTCCTGTCCTGCATCGGCCAACCCCAGTCCCAGCACACCACTTCCGCGTCGGGATTCCCCGCCTTCACGCCTTCGCTGATCGTGCGGTTGACCTCCGCCACGATGTCAGCTACCGTGCGATCCTTGCAGCGCGGACACGTGTCCTTCCCCCAGCGCGACGCGCAGTTGGTGAGGTTCTCGCTCATCGTGATCGTGAACACGCCGCGCAGGCCCGGCACCTGCGCGAACACGGACTTCAGCGCGTCCCGCAGCCAGCGCCGCGTCTCGGGGCACGACGTGCAGCGCGCGTAGCCTAGGCCGTCGTGCGTGCGCTTCGCCCCGCGCGCCTCCATCCGCCCGGGCTTCTCGAAGAAAGAGTCGTTCTGCGCGCGCGGCTCGTTCATGTAGAGATAAATCTTCACCCCGTACTTAGCCGCCCGCGCGACAAGCTTCTTCAGGTTCGCGATGCGCCTCTCGCACCCCTCTCCGAACTCGGGATACTTCGGGTCGCGCGCAAGCGTGGAGAGCACGGTGTGCAGCCACACGGCGTTAACGCCGTTCGCCGCGAGCCGCGCAAGCAGACCCTCGGGATACGAGCCGATCTCGTCGTCCCCCAGCGGATCTCCGTAGTCCGCGAAATACGAGAAGATGAGCCTCATGTCAAATGGTGAAGATTCGGGAGGGACGCAATTTATTGCGTCCGTCGAGAACGTTGCAGAAAGCTCCTTCACGAAGCTGAACCGCGGCTCCTCCGGCGCCATCGGCACAACGCCCTCCTCCGCCAGCACGCGCGCGAGCGCCCTGCGACGCTCCCTTCCACGCTCCGCCATCCCGGCCGAATATGCTATGGGCGAGCAGAACGGCTTGGTGTTGCCGAGCTTGACAAAGAGGAAGTCGTCCTCCGTGAGCGAGAACGCCAGCTCCTTGCCGGACATGTCCAGCACGTGCTTCAGCTGGCAGTACGGCAACAGGTGCCAGTTGCGGCGAACCACCGTGATGTAGCCCTTGCGCCGCCAGAGCGGCGACACGGCAGGCTGCGGCACGGGAAGCCCCATGTCGCGCGCCACCGCCTCCAGGTCGGCCACCGATGCGCCGATCGCATCCGCCAGACGCTCTGCCGGCACCACAGGCCAGTTGCGCCACACGAAAGCGCTCAGCGCATCTGGGAACGGCGCATACGTTACGGCTGGATGCTTTCCGTCCGCCCCAGGCAGGGGTGTCTTGCACGCCTTGCACGGCATCGCCAGAATCATCGCCATCGCGCATGAAGCCAATGTCATCTGCATCGTTCTCGTCATCGCTTTTCTCCTTGTTCCGTTTCCCATGTTTCAATCTCAATCATCTAAGAGTGATCATCAAGCCCTCGCGGAACGCGCCACGCAGATAGAGCGCCGCCGCGCCGCCCTCCGTGTAGTCGTGCGGCACGTAGTGCCCCGTCACGCGCACCGTGTAGACCACAGGCTGGGCATTGGCGATGCGCACGCGCTCGACGTTGTTCGTCCTATCGCCGCCAGTCACGCCGTTGCCCCACCATACGACACCAGTCGTCTCGTTCGACACCGAAAGATCCAGGTCATTGACGAGCGCAAGTTCCTCGTCGTCAGTCTCCACGCCGGGATAGTCAGTCCACACGAGCTGCACGTCGAGCGGAGCGGCGTTCGTAGTCGCCACCCGGTACGTGTACATCGAGCCTTTCGCGAACGGGATACGGTCAACGAGCCTCACAGACCTGTTGGACGGATACAGCGTCTCCTCCAGACTGATACGTCCCCACCCCTGCACGCCGTTCGGCGCGGGTCCGCCGCAGTTCGCCCCTGCATCCCCGCTCATGTCATGCGCGCCACCCAGCAGGATTGCCTTCATCAGCGCGGCAGTAGGCGGTCGAAACGCGTATCCTCGCCGTTCCACGAGCCACTGCCGCACGAGCGCCGCCGAACCGGCCACCAGCGGCGTGGCCATCGATGTGCCACCCATGTAGGTATAGCACGAATTTTCCGCATAAGACATCCACTCAAAGTTGCTCAGATAAGTGGCCTGCGTCGCCTTTGTCGAAATGATCATAGTCCCCGGCGCACAGATGTCGGGCTTGATGCGACCATCCAACATCGGTCCGCGTGATGACTGGCTGAATATCTGCGAATGATTGTCCGCATAGGATCTGTAGTCTGACAGCTCTGGGCGGTAGTTCTCCGTCGCACCCACCGCCAGCACGTTCTTGGCTGCGCCTTCAGAGGTTATAGCATCGCGTGCGCGTATGAACGAACCATTCCCGGTCCTCCACCCGTTCCCCGCCGCGAACACAACCAGCACTTCGGGGTGTTCCCAAAGCCATTCGTCGATTTCCCTGCTCTCGGCTGTATAGGCGTGCGTAACTGCCCCTAAACTCGCCGAATGGATGTAGGCCGGTTGCGTCGAATCGCCTGTTCCAAACGACATGCCATAGTCGAGCGAGTCAATGGCTCCGTTCGTATTGACGACAGACCACACCCACAGATCGGCTTCGTATGCGACCCCTTTGAACTGTCCAGACGAGAGAGCGCCATTTCCTGCCAACGATCCAGCCGTATGCGTACCGTGGCCGAAGTTATCCTTTGCAAGACATCCGTCAAGCGGTCTGATAGCACGAACACGCCCTTTGAAATCTGCCATAACTGTCGTAGGATCGCCTGTATCAAGTCCGCTGTCTGCCGTCGTGATTTGCTGCCCCCTTCCAGTCAGCCCATGCGTGTTCCATACCTCGCGCACGCCCATGATGCCAGTCGCAACGTCGTTCAGGAGGCGCGGACGAACAAACGGCTCGAGACGCCGCACGTCGTCACGCGACATCAGCTTCGACACCACTGACGGCGACATCTTCGCCCGTAACAGACGCGCACGCCCAGGCGCACCGGCAATAACCGTTCCTCCCTGTTCCCTCACGAACGCCTCAAGCGCCGGCAGGTCACCAGGCGACATTGGAGCGACAGTCACTTCGACAGTCTCTGGATTTGTCGCCAGGAGCTCCGCCAGCCGCCTGGACATTTTCTTCGGAAGCCGTTCAGTGCTTGGAGACGCGGACGAAGCGGACGCGCAGGAGCGCGTCCCTCCCGCTGTGGCCAATGTTTTGTCTACAATTGACATTGCGGGAGGGTCGCGCTCCTGCGCGACCGGGCTCTGCACGCTCTTCGGCTGCACATCCCTGCCGCGCCCGCGCAAAAGCCACACCCCCGCCACCGCGCACGCCAGCAAGGCCACGCACGCCACGATGCGCCACCAATGGATCTTGTATGGCGACCCGCGGTCCATCCTGCCTCACTTCCGCCAGCTTACCGCTCCCCCGCCCGCAACGCTGCCGCTAAAACTCGCCTGCGGCGCGAAGTCCACTGTCGCGTTCTCAAGCACGATCAGCCCCTCGCCGGCGCACCGCTCCAGCGTCTCGCTCGCGCCGGAAAGCACGAGGCGCCCCTTTACGCCAACCGTAACGGGATAGTTCACTGGAAGCACGTCGTTTAGTGCCACAGGGAATATCTTTCCTGCCTCGGTGAAACGCTCCTTTGGCGCATCGAACCCCTGCACTGAGCCGATGCCGCTCCACGACATGTCTCCGCCGACTTCCGTGCCTGCCGACAGCGTCCAGCTGCGCGGATCGCGACCGATGGCGTCATTCGCCGTCACGAACGAGTAGCCATCGAAAGTCACTTCCTCGCCCAAATCCACGATCAAGGGATTGAAGTAGCATTTCGTCTTCAGGTCGCCGTCGAGCGCCTTCTGCGGTCCTTCGCGCATGGACGGATTGCCGTTCATCGCCTTCGCGCCCTTCGGCATTGACAGCACCTTGCCGCCTCGATAGAGACGGAACTCGCTGAACTGCGAACCGCTCCCGCCGTATTCCGGCGGCCCCTTCTTGCCGGGCCTCGTCTCGCGCACGTCGAACCGCAGGAAGCGGGCCGTCACGGCCGATGACGCTCCGGCGGCGAACTTGACCGCCCCCGCCCGTATGTCAAGCCCGTCATTCGCAAGCACCGCCCCGGTGAGATCGAGAACGCCCTCGCCCTCCTTCACCAGTACGCCGCCCTCGAAGCGCCGCCCGGGTTCCATCTTCACCGTCTTGCCGGCCGGCACGGAGATCGTCTCGGCACCCGCCATGAGCGAAAGAGATGCGGCGGCGATCACGAGAGGGAGCTTGCCGCCTGAAAACAATTGCGATATGCGTATCTGCATGGCCAATGTCACCATCCTTTCATCACGTTCTCGGCTCGGCGGATGTAGGCGTCCTGCTCCGACTTGCAGAGGTCGTTCCAGCGCACGTTCCAGCCGCACACGCGCACCTGCAGGTTTTCGTACTTCTCCGGATGCGCTTGCGCGTCGCGCAGCTCCTCCGCGCTGAACACGGTGAACTGTATCACGCTGCCGCCGTTCTTGTGGAACTGGCGGACGAGCGCCTTCATCACCTCCAGGCCCTTCTGCCCCGAGCACACCGACGGATGAAGCATCATGTCGAGCGGATAGTCGGCGGGGAGCACCGTCACGTCCGATGCGGCAAGCGTGTTCACGAGCGCCGTAGCCCCCTCGGTGTCCGCGCCCATCGTTGGCGAGAGGTTCTTCGACATCTCCTCGCCCTTCTTGCGTCCGTCCGGCGTCGCCCCCGTCTTCTCGCCCAAGACGATGAACTGGCGCGCGCAATGCCCCGACGCCAGGAATTGGCCGCCCTTCGAGTTGGGCTTGCCGTTCAGGCAGTCCGCGAACGTCTTGATCGCCGCCGCGCCGAGCGCGTTCGCCTCGGGGTCGTTGTTGCCCCACTTGCGCTTCGAGCGGAGCATCCTCAGACGCAGCGGCTCGTGCCCCTTCCAGTTCGCCGCCATGACCTTCCCGAGCTCAGCTAGCGGCATCTCCTTCTTCTCGTACACGATCTCCTTCACGGCGAGCAGCGCGTCCACGGCCGTGCCTGGTCCAACCGCAAGGATGCTGGAGTTGTTCCCGCGCGGACACCCGTTCGCGAAGCCGTCCTTGTGCGACTTTAGCGCATGCTCTGTGGAGATCGTCATGAGGTTCGCGGGATTGACTTCCGGCAGCACCTTCTCGAACTCGAACGCTATCTCGCGGCAGCGCGTGGTGGTGGCCGCGAGCCGCCTCAGGTATTCGTCCTTGAAGGCGGGGAAGGTTTGCGCCCAAACGGGAGGGGCGCAATTTATTGCGTCCGCCAGCATTTTCTCGATGGGTTTCAGGAAATTGACATGCCCGACGCCCGTGCCGTTCACGCTGTCCCTGAGGCCGAACTCGTAGCAGCCACGCACGACCATGGTGCGGCAGTCCTCGTCTGACGCGTGCGACCACTTCTTGAGCGCGCGCGCAGTCGGCTCCTCGCCGATGAAGGAGATCGAGCGGTGGCGGCGCGCCATGTCGAGCATCCTGTCCATCGCCCAGTCTGGGGTGTTGGGCGCGATCTTCACGAGGAACTTCGGAGTCGTGAGGTCGCACTCGTCCATCACGTCGAGGATGATCTTCGAGACATGGTTGAACTCGCTCGTGCCGTCCTTGCGCGTGCCGCCGAGGCCGACGGGCTGGTTCCAGTAGTTGCTGATGGAGCCCCACTGCCAGAGGAAGTGCTTGAGCTGCTCGCGGAACTCCGCCTCGATCGTGCGTCCGGCCGCGATGTCGGCGTCGTAGTACGGCGTGAGAAACACGTCGAGCTCCGTCAGCGAGCGGCACTGGATGCCGTCGAGGTGCTCCGACCAGAAGAAGTACAGCCACACGAACATCATCATGTCGTAGGCGGTCTGCGGCGGACCGGAACGCAAGCGCTCCAGGCACGCGATCTCCTTTTCGAGGCGGCCGCAATGAATTGCGTCCCTCCCGCGCGTCCCTCCCAGATTCTTCTTCCCCTGGGCTATGAACCTGTCGATGCTGCCGAGCATCGCGTCCATCGCGATTTGCAATCCCTCGTAGAACGGGTCGCCCTTCACGGCGTACTTCTCGAGCCGCTTCTTCATCCCTGGATAGCCGAGTGCCATGATCACGCGCCAGTCGGGAACCGAGTGGTCGAAGTCCTGCCACATGTTCCACGAGCCGTCCTTGTTGCCCGCGTACCATTCCTTCGTCACCCAGGCGGGCAGCATCCGCGCGTTCACCTCGCGCGCCCTGCCGCCGCGCACGTTGTTGATCGGACGGTCGTTGCGGTCCCACACGGATATGGCGGGGAACCAGTCGAGCGGCGAGACGTCGATCGACATCTCCATCGCCTGCGCGGCGAAGCACTTGGCCTTCGTGATGCGCCACGACTCGCCAGACGCCTTGGCGGCGGCCACTATTTCCGACAGGCGCTTCTTGATTGCCTGCGTGCCGAGGCCTGTCGCCTTGTCGGTGACGTCCTGGCGGAACTTCCTGCGCAGGTACGTGTCGGTGTCGGTGATGTTCTCCACGTAGGGATCCCACCACGTGGTGTCGACGTAGCTGCGCTGCTTGCGCGCCGGTGCCGCCAACGCGCGCCAACCCAATGAGGTCGTGGCGGCCATTCCGCCCAAGAATGTCTTACGAGTCGTTTTCATGGCAATGTCATTTCTGTTAAGACAGGATTACAGGATTAGCTGGATTAACAGGATTCTGGATCCTTGGAGTTATTGTACACGCGGTATTTTCTCTTGAATTGAAGGCTGGTCGCGCCGAAATTGATCAGAAGCCCAATGTCGATGCCGGTGGATTTGAGATAGCTCACCAACTGCGATTCATGCACGGGAAGGAGTCCGGACACAGCTTTCAGTTCAACGATGAGGCGTCTGTCAACGACAAGATCAGCAATGAAATCGCCTACCACAATACCTCGGAAATGCGCAGGAACCGAAACTTGCTGCTCTGCAGACATCCCACAAGACCTGACGGCAATCGCTAACGCGTTCTCATGTACCTTCTCGAGGTATCCTGGACCTAGTTCGCGATGGACATCCATCGCACAACCGATCACCTTTCCTGTCAGTTCCTCGTCAACCATGATTCTCACCACGAATCTTGTAAATCATAAATCCTGTAAATCATGCCAATCCTGTAATCCTGTCTTTATTGCACAACCTTGGCTGGCATTGTGTCCTTCATTCCGAGCGCCAGGTACTTCGAACGGGCGTAGTCGTAGTATTCGAGGTCGACGATCGACTTCTCCGGGATGCCGAGCGATGCGAGATAGCGGTGGCGCGCGACTATGTCCTCGCCGTCCGTGCAGCCTGGCACCACGAGGCAGCGCACCTCAAGCTTCACCTTCGCCGCCACAAGCCGCTCAAGGTTCTTCTTGACGATGCGGTTCGAGACGCCCGTGTGCTTCACGTGCAGCGCGTCGTCCTCGGCCTTGTAGTCGGGCAGCCACATGTCCACGTAAGGCATGAGCGCGTCGATGGCCGCCGGCGGGGCGTAGAGCGACGTGTCCATGCACGTGTGCAGCCCCGCCGCCTTGAATGCCTTGAAGAGCTCTACGTCCCACTCCCAGAAGAAGAGCGGCTCGCCGCCTGAGAGCGTCACGCCGCCGCCTGACTGGTCGTAGAACGCCTTGTCCTCGAGCGCCTTCGCCACGATCTCGCCGATCGTCATCGGCTTGCCGTAGAGCTTCAGCGCGCGCGTGGGGCACGTCGCCTCGTCCATCGTGCACTTCTCGTGGTGCTGGCACAGGTGCTGGAACCTCGCCCACTGCGCCTCTGGCTTGATGGACTCCGGGTTATGGCACCACACGCACTTGAGCGGACACCCCTTCACGAAGAAGGTGGTGCGGATTCCAGGCCCATCATAGATGGCCATTCGCTTCGTGTCCAGCATCAGCGGAGTCTTCATTGTCTTTTTCATCGCGTGTCCTATCCTGACTCAATTCATGGCATCTTCCTATAGCGCCGACAACTATGGCTAGTTTGGATGCAATTATCTCAAAATCCCGAACGGATGTCTAGCGCCCTAAAACGAACCGGGCATGGTCACACCTTGTAGGTAAGCTTGATGTGCGTTCTGTACATGAGCCAGCATACGGCATCGAACAGCCGTTGCGGGAGAACACGGTAAAGCCAGTACTGCACCTTGTATTCGAACGGCATCGGACGCGTCTGCTCGGCGGCGGAAGCGAGGTCCGCCGACTGCGCTACGGACTGGTAGAGTTTCCTCATCGGATGACGCGAGCTCGTAAACCACGGACGGCCAAGCGTATGTCCAGAAAAGTGGTAGATGATCGGGTGTTGGCGGGCCTCGCCGTATGCTTCCGACGAAAACAGGAGGTTGCCCCCTTCCCCGACGATTCGCCGCAAACCCTTGTAGGAAAGCAGAAAGAACTGCGACAGGAAGTTCCACTTTGGATCAAGCGGCCTCGTCTCCTGAGGAAAGACGCGAACGATGATGTCCTGATCCCCAAGCGGATTGGGGCCACTGGGATGCGCCAGCTCGTCATGGATGCGTTCCGTGCAACGATGGGAACGCCATGCCTCAAGGTCTATCAGCATCACGCCGGAATTGAAGTACGGTAGTTCCGCCGGATGTCGCACATGCCGCTTGTAGTGGTGGAGAACGCAATCGTACCCGAGCGCAAACGGCTTGCCCTGGAGGTCAACGGCGAACAGTTCCTCGAGGGAACCGTCCACAAGCGTATCGCAGTCCAGGTAAAGGATGCGCCCCTCTTCCGCCAGTACTTCGGGAATGAAGATTCGCGCGTAGGCCGCGTATGAAGTGTAGGGGCAAACGCCCTGCTCGACCAATTTCCCGATGGCAGGGCTGACGTCCTTGTAGAGGAACTCGCCGCCAGCCTTTTCGACGCGGGAACGGACCAGCTCCTGCGCCTCGTTTTCCAGATTGTAGCCCAGGAGCAATATTCGCGCTCCCGGATTGTGCCTAAGCGCGGAGACCGCACTGACCGCAGTCAGCGAGGCATAGTTCCTGTCGCAGGCATAGGCGATTGTCATCTGCATCCAGCCTCAGGCGGAAACCACCGTGCGGTCGAAGCGGTCGAGGATGCGCATCGACTCGTCGTGCGCCTCCAGCAAGTAGACGCGGTAGGCATCGCCTCCGGGCAGCACCTTCACAACCACGTGCGCCGGACCCTTCGTCGCGATGTTCTTCATGAAGTTGCGCCCCTTGTAGCGCTCGGCCTGGCACTTCGGCATCAGGTTGGGCAGGATCAGCGGATCGAAGCCAGCGTGTATCTCGCGCGAGGCCATCCGCGAGAGCGTCTGCTCCACCACCTGTCCAGGGCACCAGATGCACGACACGTACGCCTGTGCGCGAACGGCGCGAACGAACGCCTCGCTCATCGCGTTGGAGCAGCCGTGGTGGTTCATCTTGCAGAGCGTCACCGGCCCCACGCGGGCGCCCACCATGTCCTCATAGGCGAGGCCCGGATCCTTCTTGTTCTTCTTCGAGGCCGGGATGTTCTGCGTGTCGCCGCCCGACCAGAACCTGAACTTGCCGTACTGCATCACGAACCCGAGCGAAAGCGTGTTCTCGGCGATGCGCTTTGCGCCGGTCTGCGCCGCGTATTCGCCGACGAGGTCGCGCTCGCCCTCCTTCCCGTCCCACAGGCGCCCGTTCGCGCAGATGTTGCGGATCGAGAAGTTCGCGTACTTGCCGGGATCGCGCTGGAGGGCGATCTGGTTGAGCGCGCCCACCTTGAACGGCTCGCAGACAAGCCCCTTCCCCTTCTGCACATCCAGCCAGTCCGACACCAGCTTGATGCACGAGTCGTTGCCGCCGTACATGCCCTTGTTCGGGTACTGGTGGTCGAAGTAGCGCTTGAACCCGAAGTCCTGCGCCACGCAGAGGAAGCCGTTGATGCGGGTCCCGTCCGCGAGCGTCTTGTATCGGAAGCTCGCGCCAGGCGTCTCCGCGCGATCGAATGTCGAGTGGCCGATGTGGTCGCCGTGCCAGTGGGAGAACATCAGGTAGTCGATGACCTTCTCCTGATACACACGCTGCACGTAGCGGCTCATCCACTCGCCGCCAAGACGCTCTGGCGACGGCAGGAGCGGCACGTTCGCGAGGTCGCGCGGACGGTAGAAGTCGCCAGTGTCGTTCAGGATGGCCGTGCCGTCCGGCAGGCGGTAGAACATGTTCTCGCCGCACCCGGTGTACACGAAGTGCAGGTCCAGCTCGCCAGGCTTCCAACCTGGATAGATGTCGCCCGCGCCAGCCTCCGCGCGTCCAGTGATGCCGAACGCCCCCGCGACGCTCGCCGCCGCGCAGGACTTGATGAATGTACGCCTTGTGCTCTTCATGTCCTTTTCTCCTGTGTCAAATCGACGCTTTATTCTACCAAAAACCTCCTACTGTGTGAACATGACGCATAGGCGACTTTATTAACAAACGGATTTGCTCACGCCTAACGGCGTTCGCGATATAAAAGTGTGAGCGGCGTCAGCCGCGAACAAATCCGTTTGTTTACTCATCGCATGGTGCAGGTGTACTTGCCGGTACCTTCGGCGATCTCCACCTTGGCGCCTGACACGTTCTCGAGCTTCAGCTCCGGACGCCCGTCCCAACTGCGCGCGAGCGGCGCCGAAACGCCGGTCACCGTCACGTTGGTGAGCGCGAGCGTCCGCACGTTCGCCACGGAGAACACCTCCGGCTGCGGCTCCGAGAAGCCGAGCGTGCAGTCCACCATCGCGAAGTCGAGCGGCAGGTCCTTCTCCTCGTTGGTTCCGCCGTTGAGGGCGAGCGGACGCCAGAGGCCAGTCGCCCGCACGTTCTCGAAGCGGATATCCGCGAGCGGGCGCGCGTGCTGCCACGTCTCGCCGCCGAAATTGTAGCGGATGAAGCGGGCGCAGTTCTCCACGCGGCAGTTGCGCACCAGGATGTTTCCCGGCTGGTCCGGGACTGGCGTCGTGAAGTCGCAGAAATAGAGGAAGAAAGTTGCCATCGAGTGGCGTCCCGGCACGGTTGCAGGATCCCACAGACCGTCCTTCTTGGCCTGCGGCGAGAGCGAGCCGCGGAAGAGGTATTCGCACGGACCGTGCGCGTGGCAGTCCTCAATGATGATGTCGCGCCCGCCAAGGCGGAACGCGCTGCACGCGCTCGAGATGTCGCAGCGGCGTACCTCCATGTCGCGATTGGCGAAGCCCGCGATAGAATCGTCGCCCGTGTGGATGAAGCAGTCGCTCACGCGCACGTGCGTGCATGCGCGCACGTGAAAGCCGTCGTGCCCGGCGAGCATGGTCACCTTCTCGCACGTGATGTTAGCGCACCGCTGGTGCCTCAGCGCCCAGTTGCCGGTGTGGCGGATCGTGAATCCGCGATAGACGATGTTCGTGGAGTCGAACGCGCTCACGCCGTGCACGCCGCGGTACCTCTCCTCGCCGTTCGGGTTGAAGCCGTTCGCGCCGTCGATGATGCTCCCCTCCTCGCCGATTATCGCCACGTCGTGCGCGTTGAGGATTCGGATGATCGCGTTGTTCCACGGCGCCAGCGCGTTGCCCACGAACGAGCGCTTCTTGAGGCCCTTCGGACGCTCCCACACGTCCTTCGCAGCCTCCGCCACGCCCGAGACCGGCTCGACCGTGTCGCGCTCGAGGATGTCGAAGTCCGCCGAGTCTCGGCTCGCCTGGAGCACGGCGCCTTTTTCAAGGTAGAGCGTCACGCCGCTCCTGAGGCGCAGGCCCTTGATCGGGTAGTGCCCCTTCCCGATGACGACACGTCCGCCGCCCGCGCGGAACACCTCGTCGATCGCGCCCTGTATCCGTTCAGTGGCGTTCGTCCAGGTGCGGTAGACCATGTCCCAGTCGTTCTTCGGCTGTGGCGCGTCCACGCGCACGTCTGCCGCGCCGACGGCACCAGCCGCCAGCAGGCACAGGACCATCATTCTTCTCATGTCGCCTCCTTGCTGTGAAAGGTTACTGATCGTCACGCGTGACGCCCAGGTGAAGCATGGGCAGGACTTTCTCCGCCCGGCGGTCGAAGTTGAACACCGTGAACCCTTCTACGCCCAGCTCGCGCACCGCAAGTATCTGCTTCGCGAGGCGCACCGCCTCCCTCCCGTCATGACGCCATGTGGAAAGCCCGATGCCAGGATAGATCGGCACCTTGCCGACAAACCGCTTCTGCGCCGCCACCTGGTTCCTGAAGAGCGCAGACGACTCCACGTAGTCCATCGGGCAGACGAAGTCGAGCCAACCAGCTCGGCACCATGCGGTCCAATCCTGTCCCACGTTCGTCGGCGACGTCTCTGCGCTCGGGAACACTGCCGCCGAAATCTTCACGCCCGGAGCCTCGGCTCGCACACGCTGCGACACGGTCCGCACCACGAACGAGATGTTGGACGTGCGGAAGTCCAGCCACAGCTTCTTCAGCCGCTCGTCCTTGCGAACGTCGCCAGGCCAGTTGGTCACAGTGCCGCCTGCCATCGCCTCGAACCGCGTGCGGCATCCCGCGCAGAAGCAATGGTTGCCGTCGGGGTAGCGGATGTAGTCGAAATGGATGCCGTCCACCCCCTTCTTCGCCAGCTCGACCATCGCCTCGATCTCCATCTTCTGGTTGTCGGGATGCGACGGGCACAGCCAGCCAGGCTTCGACACGCCGCCGTACGCCACCTGCGTGCGATTGGTCGCCGCCATCTTCGCCGAAAACACCGGATCCACGCAGCTTCCCATGTTCCAGCACACCTTCCACACGTGGCATGCCACCCCGTACTTGCGGCAGGCTGCAAGGCACTGCTCGAGCGCATCGCCCTGAGTCGCCACTTCCGCCGCCGCAGGAAGCACCTTCGACCTGTAGAACGCCGCCCCGCCCCATGCGAGGTTCGGCAGCAGCGCGTTGAAGCCGTTCTCCTTCAGGATCCGCACCGACTCGTCCCACGTGCGGCCGCCGCCCAGACCCCACGCGCTGTGGCACCAGAACGCGCGATGCTCGCCCGCCTTCGGCTTCTGCGCCTCAAGCCACGCACGGTCGTCCGCCCGCTGCTTCGCCTTGGCGGCCTCACGCGCCTCTATCTTCGCCTTCAGCGACGGCGCAAGGTCGCACACGATCGCACGCATCAGAGCAGCGGCTTCGCCGTCGGAACCGCCCAGCCACACGTGCGCCATGTATATGCCTGCAGGCGTACGCACGAGAGCCGGCATCTGCAGCGATTCCTTGTCGCCGGTAACCCATGTCGCCAACGTCTCCGCCCCAAACGGCGGCAGGTCCACCCGCTGCGTCATCCACGACGCCTGCGGCGCGAACTCCGGCTGTCCCGGAAGACCGCGTCCTCTCTTGAGGAAGCCGGCGATCGGCTTGGGTGGACGCACAACGCCCTTCTGCTTCAGGCCCAGCAGGTCGGCAATCTCGTTCGGCATCGAGTAGCACGCGAAAATGCGCCTACCGGAACTTACGAACTGCTTGAGCGCCGGGAACGTCTCGGCAGGAAACGAGGTGTTGTACGGCAGCATCACGGCCGAGACCGCGGCCAGCTGGTTGGTCGTGAGATCGGTGTCGGCGATCATCGAGCTGCCGATGCCGATCGACTCGAGAGTTGCGGAGAGGTTGGCCGCGAACGTCAAGTACGCCTTGCCTTCCGCTCCGCCCTTCGCAGCCTTCGATCCGGCGTAGACGATCGCCACGTCCGGATTGCCGCCGCCAAGGTACGCCACGTTGGCGATCCGGCATGTGGTGTCGATCGCCTCGCCACGCCAGCCGGAAATGCGCATGAGGGTGATTGCGCCCCAGCCGTCCGGCGTGTCCTCCACGCGCGTCTCCGTCTTGCGCACTATGACGCGCTGCCACTTGCCGGCCTCCTCCGGCGAGAAGGATCCGTGGTACCAGCCCTTGCCGCTCTTGAAGTAGCAGCTGAAGCCCGTGAACGGCCGCAGGTCATCGCACCAGAAGTCGAACTGGATCCCCGACCTCACGCGGAGATCGCATGGGAACGGGATGTCCCAGATCGTGCGCGCAGCACCGGTCTTGACGAAGTTGGCCTTAAGCGTCGCCACGTTGTTCGTGCGCTTGGCCCATGCGGGCACGAGCTCCAGCGACTCGTCCGCTGGCGGCGGGGCCGCAAGCGACGGCTCCGGAACTTTCCTGTCGGAACACCCGCCGAGCAGCGTCGCGAGCAGGAACGCGAACGCTAGCGATGTCGTCGCTTTAGGAAAACCCGTCACGGCACGAGGAACTTCGCGGTGAGGGCGGCGGCCTTGGCCTTGACATCGGCCTGGACGGCAACGTTGGTGATGTCGTCGAGGATGTCGGCGATCCAGCCGCCGATGAGCGCTGCCTCGGTCTCCTTCATGCCGCGCGTCGTGATGGACGCTGTGCCCACGCGGATACCGGAGCACTTGAAGGGAGACTCGGTGTCGTACGGGATCGTGTTCTTGTTGAC
>CACWSW010000006.1 GCA_902763655.1 uncultured bacterium | reverse complement strand
CGCGTCGAAGTTGCGGATCGAGCTCATGCCGTGCTTCTTGAACATCTGCGCGTGCAGCTTGATCATGTCGCTCGACTGCGACTCGAGGCCCACCACGTTGACGCCGCGCGAGAGCGTCTGGAGGTCGGCCTCGGGCGCCGCCTTGCGGAACGCGTCCATCACGTCGAACGCGTCCTCCTGGCAGTAGAAGTAGCAGCTCTGGAAGCGCGCGCCGCCGCCCGCCTCGAACCACCGCACGCCTGCGGCATACGCCTCCTCCACGCACGGGAGGAAGTCTTTTGAGAGGACGCGCGCGCCGACTACGCTCTGGAAGCCGTCGCGGAACGCCGTGAGCATGTACTTGACTGTCTTTTTGGCCATGGTTGTTCCTTAATAAAAAATGGAAAATCCTTATGAAAGGGGTTCGGGGAAAACTGGTTTTCCCCGGCGGTTGTCACCTGAGCGCCACCGCGATGGCGAGCGCGATGTCCGCGTCGTCGCTTGCGGCGGCGGGCTTGGGAGCCTTCTTGGGCGCATCCTGCGGGAGGATCGAATCGAAGCGCGACACGAACGCCGAGGCGTACTTCGCCACGAAGATGAGTACCGTCAGGAAGAGGTACACTATGCCCATGCCCGCGACCATCAGCACGAGCCCTTGACCCAAAACTGCCATTTGTTCTGCTCCTTGTGAGGGAAAAATTGGCAGTTAGTATAGCGGATTCGGCGGCGGATTTCAACCGCGAATTGCGCCGTCGCCGCGAACGACATATTTGTACGTCGTAAGCTCCTCCAGGCCCATCGGACCGCGCGCGTGCAGCTTGTCCGTGGAGATGCCGATCTCCGCGCCCATGCCGAACTCCGCGCCGTCCGTGAAACGCGTCGAGGCGTTGTGGTACACCGCCGCCGAGTCCACGTCCCGCAGAAACTTCGCCGCACGCTCCGCGTCGTCCGTCACGATCGCGTCGGAGTGGTGCGAGCCGTTCGCGTTGACGTAGGCGATCGCCGCGTCGACGTCGGGCACAGTCGCCACGTTCAGGTCGAGCGAGAGGTACTCCACGCCCGCGCCGTCGTCGTGCAGCGTCACGCCCTTGTCCGCCGCCCACGCGCGAACCATCGGCAGAAAGACCGGCGCGAGCTTCTCGTGCACGAGCAGCGTCTCCGCCGCGTTGCACGCGCTCGGACGCTGCACCTTCGAGTTGTCGAGGATAGAGAGCGCCATCGGCAGGTTCGCCTTGTCGTCCACGTACACGTGGCACACGCCCTTGTAGTGCTTCAGCACGGGAATTAGCGCCGCCTCGCACATCGCGCGGATGAGCCGCTCGCCGCCGCGCGGAATCGCCACGTCCACTAGCCCAACGCTCCGCACGAGCTCTGCCACCGCCGCATGGTCCGTCGTCCCCACGAGCTGCACGGCGTCCGCCGGCAGGCCCGCCTTCAAGAGGCCGGCGCGCACCGCCTCGTTGAGCGCGAGGTTCGACCGCAGCGCTTCCTTGCCGCCGCGCAGGATGATGGCGTTGGAAGTCTTGAGGCACAGCGCCGCCGTGTCCACGAACACGTTCGGACGGCTCTCGAACACCACCGCGATCACGCCGAACGGCTCGCGCACCTTCGTTATCGTGATGCCGCTCGGACGCTCCCGCGTCCAGATCGCCTCGCCCACGGGATCCGGCAGCTCCACGATGTACCGCACGCCGTCCACCATGCTCTTGAACCGCGCGTCCGTGAGCGTGAGCCGGTCCACCATCGCCGGCGCGAGTCCGTTCGCCTTCGCCGCCGCCACGTCTTCGGCGTTCGCCGCGTCGATCTGCGGCTTCGCCGCCTCCAGCGCGTCGGCGATCGCGAGGAGCGCCTCGTTCTTACGTTCGGTCGAGAACGCGCGCATCGCGCCAGCCGCGGCCCGCGCCTTTACGCCCATCTCGTGGATCAGTTCCTGCACTTCCATCCTTCTATCTCCATCTGCATGTTCTTGCCTTGCCTGTAACTTTCTAGTGACTTCTCTTATTTGCTTTCGCTGCTGGGAGTTTTGGAGGTTAGGAGGCTTGGAGGATTTTTATAATCGTCTCCGAATCTCCTAATCTCCCAATCTCCAAGTAGCGAAAGCAATCATCAAAGTTGTCACACCGAGAAGCCCATCTTCGCCAGATCGATATCCACGATGCCCATCGCAGGCGTCGTGCGCCACGCGCCGCGCGTGAAGTCGGGAATGTCGTACGCGCGCGAACGGCGGTCGACCGACTTCTCGGTCAGCTCGCAGAGGCAGCACGTCGCGGCGAGGTCGTACACGTCCATGTCGAGCGGAAGCCCCTGCTGCAGGCAGTATGCCCAGCGCGCGTCCATGATGAAGTCCATGCCGCCGTGCCCGCCGACGCGCTTGGCCAGCTCGCCGACAGTCTTCCACAGCGGATGGCGGTACTTCGTGCGGATATCCTCCGCCTTCTTCTCGTCGTACCACTTGTGCGCGCCTGCGCCGGACTTCTCCTCGAACACCACTCGGTACGGGTAGTCGCAGATCGACCCCTTCGTGCCCGTGACGAGCTGGATGCGGGAGTACGGGCGCGGCGTCGAGACGTCGTGCTGGATCAGGATCGACTTCCCCTTAACCGTCTTGATCAGCGTCGAGTTCATGTCCGCCATGCGCACCTTCGAGAGGCGGCGCTTGTTGTCCGCCGCAAGGTTCGCCTCCATGAACGCCCTGAAGTTGGCCTGGTTCGACTCCAGCGACACGAGGTAGTCGAGCCTGTCGCCGCGGTTGACGTCGAACGTCAGGCAGAGCGGCACCAGGCCGTGCGTCGGGTAGCGGTTGCCGCCGTGGTCGCGATTCTCGTCGAACCGCCAGCACTCCACGCCCGGCCACTCCCTCGCGCACATCCAGCGCAAGTCATGGATGTACGCGCCCTCGGCGTGGACCAGCTCGCCGAGCATGCCGAGCTTCGCCAGGTTGAAGGTGAGCATCTCGATCTCGCCGTAGCAGCAGTTCTCGAGCTGCATGCAGTGCCGCTTCGTTTTCTCGCTCGTCTCCACGAGCTCCCAGCACTGGTCGACGGTGAAGGCGGACGGCACCTCCGTGAACACGTGCTTGCCGCCGCGCATCGCGCCCAGCGCCACCGGCACGTGCAGGCACCACGGCGTGGTGTTGTAGACCACGTCCACGTTCGGGTCGTCGCAGAGCTTCTGCCAGGCAGTATCGCCAAGATACTCCTTCGCTGCAGGCTTCTTCTTGTCGGCCAGCATCTTCTGCGCCTTGGCCACCTTCTCGGGCACGTTGTCGCAGATCGCCGTGATCGTGACGCCTGGCAGCTTGCTCGCGCGGTTTAGGATGCCGCATCCGCGGCTGCCCATGCCGACGATGCCGAGGCGGATGTTGGGGATCTTCGGCGCGGCAAATCCGTGCATCGGCGCGCCGTCCGTCATGTCGAACCACCGTCCGCCCGTGGCGCAACCGCCCGCCGTCGCCGCCGCGCCCATGAGCGCCGCGCCTTTCAGGAACTCTCTTCTGCTCTGCATAATGCCTACTTTCTTTTTCAAGTCGCGCCCCATTCTACCACATAGATGGTGAAAGGTGAAGGGTGAAAGGTGAAGGGTGAAAGGTGAAGGGTGAAAGGTGAAGGGTGAAGGTCACTACCAGTCACGCTCGTTGGGAGAAGGCGGGAGACGGCGCATGCGCATCTTCTTGTCGTTCTCGTGCTCGTCCGAACGTTCCTGCGCCTTGCGCAGCAGCTCCTCCACCTCCTTGTCGTCCTTCGGCTCCTCGGCCTGCGGCTTCTGCTCCTGCTGTTGCTGCTGGTCGTCCTTCTGCTCGTCCTGGTTCTGCTGGTCCTGCTGCTGGTCCTGGTTGTCCTTCTTGTCCTGGTCCTTGTTCTGGTCCTGGTTCTGCTGCTGTTGCTGCTGCTGGTTGTTCTGCCCGCCGCCGTTCGGGTCCTTGGGCAGCAGCTCGCGGATCCGCTCGAGCTTGCCTATGGCGTCCAGCTGCTCCGGCGGCAGCTCCTTCTCGAGGCACAAGTGCTGCTTCTTCTCGACCGCCGCAGCCAGCGCGGCGACCTCCGCCTGCTGCTCCTTCGTGAACGGCACGGCGTTCGTGTCACCGTTCTGGATCTTCTGCTGTATCTCCTGCTCCTTCTGCTGCGCCCACGCGGGGAAGCGGGCGCGGAAGGCGCGCGTGTGGTCGTACGCGTCCTTCTGCCAGCTGAAGCCGTCCGTGCGCTTCACGTCGTTGTAGGCGTTCGTCTGCATGAGGATGTCGGCGGCCACCAGCTGCCGCGGATCGGCCGCGAGAAGACCGAACCTGTCGCGCACGCGCGTGAGCCCGGCAACCGCAACGGACGCATCCTCGTCCTTGGGCTCCTTCAAAAGGGCCTGCTGCTTCTTCACTATCTCCTGCGCCGCATTGCCGATCTCCTGCGCCACGCGCACGGTGTACGGCGGCTCGTTGCTCTTGAACGACATGTCCTGCGCGCACTGCTGCTTGACCCACTCTGGGAAGCGCGTGCCGAATATCTGCGTGAAGTCGAGCGCCTCCTGCTGCCAGTCGCGCCCGTTAACCTTCTCGGCGCGCGCGACGGCGTTCGACTGCGCGCCGACCGCCTCCGTCAGCGCGGTACCAGGGTCGAGCAGCCCCTTCCAGTAGCGGTGGAAGGCGTTCTCAGAGGTCGAAAGGCTAAGCGCCGCGTCGGAAGAAAGGTCCGCCAGCTGGTCCGCCGCGCGCAACGTGGCCTCGCGCGTCGCCTCCACGTCGCCCACGATCTCCGCCGCCTGCTGCTCGTTCGTGACTGATTCCAGAACCGTGCGCTTGAGAGGGATCAGGGCGTCAGCCAGCGTCTCCGCGCGCTTCGCGAGAGACTCGCTTCGCGCGACGGCGACTCCAGCCTCGTTCGTGAGCACGCTGGCCTGCTCCTTCAATAGCGCAAGCGCCTCGCGCGCCGCATCCGCCATCTGCGCCTTAGGGTCCTTGCCTTTCGCCTTCGCCAGCACTTCCTCAACATGCAGCTCGTCGCGCAACTCCTTCAGCCCATCCATGGCGCGCGAGAAGTTGCGGTTCGCGCGCGGATCGTCCGGCGCGGCGCGCAGGGCGCGCTGCATCGCCCACGCGCCTTCGTTCCGCGCCGAGTACGCGCGGCGCAACGGCGCGAGCGTCGCGTCCTCGGCATGGACGCCCTGCGCCGACTTCGCCTGCGCGAGCTCCCGCTTGGCGTCGGCGTTCAGGATTGCGCCTACCACCTCGCTCGCCCTCGCGCCGTGCGTGCGGCTGAGCATGAGCGGCTGGAGCGTCGCGAGCGCGTTCGTCCAGTCGCCCGCCCTGTAGTAGTCAACGCCCTGGTTCCATATCTCGCGGTCGTCCTGCGCGGCCGGCGCCTGGTAGGGCGCGTTGTCCTCAATGCGCCGCACATCGTTGGTTTCGGCGGCATGAATGCCGCCGCACAGGACAAGGCACGCCGCCACCGCCGCCTTGCGCGCGATGCGGCCGGCGAAGCGGCCGCGCGAGAACATGCCCGCCAGCAGCACGAGCAGCAGCCCCGGCACAAGGAAGATGCCGAAGCGCTCCGTCGCGCGCAGCTCCTCCTCTTCCGCCTGCTCCTTCGCTGCCACCTGCCGCAGGAACCTGCGGTAGATCGCGCCAAGCGTCGTCTCCGCCGTGCCTGCCGTCGCAAGCGGCACGTAGCGCCCTCCGGAAAGCTTCGCAATCTCGGCGAGCGCCGCCTCTTCAAGCTTCGTCGTCACCGCCTTTCCCTGGTACTGCTGCGAACCGCTGCCGGAGGCGTCGGGGATCGCCGACTCCGCGCGCGGGTTGCCGAGGCCGACGGTGAATACGGGCACGTTCCGTTTCGCGGCGAGACGCGCCGCGTCGCGCGCGCCGCCGCGCAGGTCGCCGCCGTCGGAGATGAGGATGATCGCGTTGTGGTCGTCCGCGGCCGGGTCGAGCGCGTCGAGCGAAGTGCGGATCGCGCTGCCGAGGTCCGTCTCGCCGCGCGGCGCGGATTCCGGCGTCGCAGACTCCAGCGTGCTGCGGAGAAATCCATGGTCCGTGGTGAGCGGACACAGCAGCACGCCCGTCCGCCTGAACGCCACGAGCGCGCAGCGGTCGCCCTCGAGCGAGTCGATCAGGTCCGCGACGTCCGCCTTCGCCCGCTCCAGGCGGTTGGGCCGCACGTCGGCCGCAAGCATGGAGCGCGAGACGTCGAGCGCCACCACCACGTTGCGCGTGCGCGCCTGCATCTTCTGCGAGGAATGCCCCCACTGCGGACGCGCCGCCGCGAAGAGGACCAGCGCCAGCCCCGCCAGCAGAAGCGCCGCCTGGAGGTTGAAGAGCCTAGGGTTGCGCGGCAGCAGGCGTCCTTGCAGGGCCGGCGCCACCAGGCTGCCCAGCCGCTTCTCGGCGCGGGCACGCAGGAACACCCACCACGCGCCCGCCACGGGCACGAGGGCAACCAGAACAAGCATCCACGGATTTACGAATTTCATGACGCCCAAGACTATACCGCATCGCCCGTGCCGTTGCAAGCGCGTTTGGCCGCATTCCTGCGAAACGCTAACATGGCGCTAACGCAACGGCCAGCCACGTCACTTCAGCTCGACGAGCTTCGTCTGCTCCTTGCCGTCCTTGCCCTTCCACGCAAGGCGGTAGCGTCCGCGGAAGCCGCGGAAGGACACCTTGCCGCCGGACGCCTTCGCGGTCGTCTGGGTCTTCCACTCGCGGTTGATGAGGTCGTCCATCGCGAAGTAGGCGGTCTTCGGACGCATGTCGCGCGTGAAGAGGCCGCTGATCGACGGCTCGCCCGGCGCGCCGCAGTCGTCCACCACGTTCCACCACGTGATGCCGTTCATCTTCTCCACGCTGAACCACGCGCGGTAGCAGTTGCGCATGATGATGGCCTGGATCATCTGCCCCTTCGGCGACATGTCCGGCGCAGTGATCGTGATCTCGGAGAGGTGGATGGGCTTGCCCGCGTTGGAGAGCAGCTCGAACCGCGCGGCGATGCCTTCGGGGCGCAGGTGCTCCGGCCCCTTTCCCAACGCGATGTTCACGCTCTCGGCCGGGTTGAAGAGGTGCATCTGCGAGCCTACCACGTCCACGCGGCAGCCGTTCGCCTCGAGGTCCTTCGCCTGCTTGAAGAAGTAGGGCGCCATGTTGTAGTCGTTGAGGTTCAGCCACGCCGTCTTCGGCATGTATTTCGCCGCCCACTGGAAGCCCTTGTACGTGTAGTCGCCCGGCATCAGGCCGTAGACGCTCTTCTGGCACGGCGTGCCGCGCACGGCCTTCTCGTCCTGCCAGCGATGGTAGTCGGTGGCGCTCTCGTTCACCACGTCCCACGAGTCCACGCGGCTCCCGTAACGCTCGGCGATGTCGCGGATGCGCTTTTCGAGGAAGTGGTTGTAGGCCTTGATGTAGGTCGGCACGATTGCCGCGATCTCCTCCTCGGAGAGCATCTTGTACACCTTGTTCCACGCGGCGTTCCACTCGCCGCCCGACTCGAAGTCCCTCACGCCCACCGGCAGGCGCCAGTTCGCGGACGGTATCCTCACGCCCGTGCGCTCCTCGAGCGCACGCTTCTCGGACTCGGGGCAGAAGCTGTCCCAGATCCACGTGGGACGCTGCCACGAAGTGTTGCCCCACACGAGCGGGTGGCCGTGGATGCGGCAGCCGCGTCCGCGCAGGAAGTCGATCACGGGGTCCACCGCCGGACGCCGCCAGTGCGGCTGCTCCTTCGGCTGCGGACAGCTGTTCCAGAAGTTCTCCGTGTCCTCGTAGCGCTCCTCGAAGCGCGGCGCGTAGGGATACGGCTCAAGCGTGCGCCAGTAGAACGCCACCGTCGCCGAATTGAAGAGCGTGCCATACAGCTCCTTGTAGCGGTCGTTCCACTCCTTCTTGCCGAGCTGGCCGTAGTTGAAGATGTGCGCGCCGAAGAAGAAGGCGTGCGTCAGCTGCTCCACCGTCACCTCCGCGCCGTCCGGCACACCCTCCAGCGCGAACGCGCCGTCCGCCTTGCGGTACTTCTCGATGTCCGCATCGATCTTTTTCTGGACGTCGTCGTTCCAGATCTTCCAGTACTCCTCCGACATCGCCGTGCGGTCGATCTTGAACTCGGCCTGCGCGGCCACTGCCGCCAAGGCGGCAACTGCGATCATCTTCGTTCTCATTTCTTCTCCTTCTTTTCTTTTACAAACTTCACTAACCGCTAGCCACTAATCACTAGCCACTAACTACTCCACCGTCACTTCCCCGATCGTCACCTTGTCCTTCACCTTGTCCAGGCGCAGGGAGAGGACCTGCCGCTTCTCGTCCGCACGGCCCCAGTTGGTGAACACGGTCGCGGTCACGGTCGCCGGCCCGAGCAGCGTCTGCTGGCGCGACCCGAAGTAGTTGGCGAGCACCTTGTACGCGCCCTTCGCCGCGTCCTTCTTGAGATACTCCTCCGGACCGTAGCCCGTCGTGACGTCGTGCGAGACGAGTCCGCCCGTCGATGTCCGCTGGTGCTGGTAGAACGCCTCCTCGCCGTCCGGCTCCAGCACGTGCAGGTCGACGTCAGTGTTGTCCGTGTCCCACGCGAGCGCGATTCGCACATCAAGATCCAGCAGCTTGCGGTACACATCGTCCATCTCGGGCACCTTCGGCGCCTTCCCCTCTGGCCACGTCTGCCGCCCGCTCCACGCGACCAGCGCATTCAGCTCCTCGATGGCGACGAGGGCCGTCCAGAGCGCGTTGTCGCGGTCCCATGCGGTGAAGGCCGTCTTGTGGTAGTTCGCCATGGCCGCCGCGATGTCGTCGGCGTTAGCGTCGCGCCTCCCGCGCTCCTCCAGCGTGATCGCCAGGTCGCGGAACGAATGCGGCTCTTCCGGACGCAGCTTCGCCACCTTCCGCAGGACCGGCAGCGCCGCGTCGTGCTCGCCCGCCTCCCTGAGGCGCCACGCGCACGTGCGCAGCATCCCCGGGTCGTCCAGGCGCAGCTCGGCGAGGTTGGAGATCACGCGCACCGCGAGCGCGTTCGCCTTGATGCTAAAGAAGTAGCCCGCACAATCCAGGTAGAACGCGGGCGACGCCGCGTACTTCTTCCGCTGGACCAGGTATTCTGCGTAGGCAGTCTCGGCCTTCACCGCCTCGTTGCCCCCCACGCCTCCGCCCAGCGCAACCACGGCATCCTTGATCGCCTGCAGGTAGGGAGTCTGCGGATCCCACGCCGTCAGCTTCACGGTCGCCGCCGCCGACCTCGGCTTCGCGCCATTCGCCATCTTTGCCCTCGGTGCGTGTGCCGCAGCAGCCCTTTCGGCCATGGCGGGAGCAGGCTCTTCCGCCGCCATTTCCATTGGAGCGGCCTCGTCCGCGGCAAAAGAGTCGACAGACCGTGCAGACCTCATCGCGCTTGTCGCCATTGCCGAGGCATTCACGCCATGCTCCCCCGAACGCCGCCTCTCCCCGCCGAAGAGACCGCTCTTCGGCGTCTTCGGCTTGGGCGGGATCGGATCGTTCCACCATTTGACGCGTGTCTCCCACTCCTTCCTCAGGCGGGCAAGATAAGATGCCTGCTTCCGTTCCTTCGCCTCGCGCCGCTGCGCTTCGGAAGGACGACGCGCCGTCCACTTCGCATGCAGCTCTTTCGTCGTCTCGGGCGGCTCCACGTCGTGCTCCAGCCACTGCGAAAGGCTCTCGAACACGATGAGGCTGGTGGCCGGGCTGGTGAGCCCGTACCGCCGCCCTAGCGCGAGCAGCTCCTCAGCATGGTCATCAGCGCGAGGCGAAAGCTCGTTCACGCGCGACGCGGCCCATGCCGTCGCCAACGTCTTGCCGTCGCGCGCGGCGGCGCGGCGGATCGTCGCCGGCTTCGAGAGACGTCCGTTGCCGTAGTCCAGGCGCACCTCGGCAGAGTCCGCCGTCAGGCGGCCAAGCACCGTCACGCGACCGCGCGCCGCCTGTCCTATCCCCTGCACGTTCGCGATGCCGTCGCCCTTCACGCCGACAAGCGTCGGCGACGGCGCGCCTATCTCCTCCAGCGCCTGCGCGGGCGTCCTCACGGCGAGGTCGATCACTTTGCCGCCGCACAGACGGCGCAGCGCGGAACCGTCTTTCGTGGCGCCGCACATCACCGCGATCGGCTTGTTGGCGCCGAAGTCGATATCGCCCTCGCCCAGCACGTCCATGCCGTCGGTGAAGAGGAGCGTGCGGTTCTCCGTGGGGTTCTTTTTCTGGAACGCCGCGAGCGCGGCGAAGTCCGTTCCGCCGTCGCATGGCGTGCGGGCGAGCGCCGCGACCATCTCGCTCCGCGTCGCGCAGATGAGCGGCTTTTCCACGGCGTTGCGGAACACCACCAGCTCGTAGCACGCCTCTTCCGGCAGAAGATCGATCACCGCACGCGCCGCCGTCACGTCAGCCTCCGTGCGGCTGCCGGAGGCGTCCCACAGGATGCGCCACGTCTTCGGCAGGCTTGTTTTCGCCGTCTCCAGGGACGGCGGACGGTCGCTGACAGCGAACCAGACCTCGTCGTTCACTCGCTCCACCGTGCACAGGCGCTCCGGCAGTGCCGGCAACGCCACCGTCACGTCGGCGGCGGGCGTCACGTCAGTGTCGGTGGCCGAGCTGCGCCACACGGCCTCGGCGGCGGCAAACCTGCGGTCGCCCAGTCCGCCCAGCACTGGCTGCGGCACGCCGTCGCCCATGGGCACCGTGATCGTCACGGCGCGCTCCTTGAGAGGCACGCGGGGCATGGCGAGCACGAGCGCCGCGTCGCCGTTCGGCGCGAACGCGAGCGGCGTCACGTAGTCCACGCGGATGCGGCGCGCTCCGTTCGCCGGAATCGGATACACGCGCGTGCGATACGCGTTGCCCTGCACGTGCTCCACAAGGCCCGGGTCCACGCCCTTCTTGACCTCCTTCTCGAACGCGACGCGAGCCTTCTCCTTCTTCACGACCACGCCGTCGATCATCACGCCGTTCATGTCGAGCGCGTACCCGCACACGCTCGCGCCGTCAGGCAGCGGAAACTCCAACGCGCCCTCTAGCGGACGCGAGTTCGGGTTCTCCACCACGATGAGCGCCCGCACCGTGGCGAACGCGCCCGCCACGCGCGCCTCCACGGCGTAGGTGGCGATCGTCGTGGGCTTCTCGTCCGCCCGCAGGTTCACGGGCCTTATCACCGGCGGCGGCAATGGCGACTCAGGCGCCGGCATGCGCTCCTGGGCGAACGCCGCGACAGCAGCAAACACGAACATCAAATTGACTGTCAGTTTTCTCATGCCGCTATTGTAGCAAAAACGGGCAGACGACGCACCGACCAACTGGCAAGGGGGAATTCGTCGAGGGCAGGTTCGCGCTCATTCCGTGCGGAAGAGCGTGGTGTAGAATCCGTCGCCCTGCGGCGTGAAGACGATGCGGTCGGTGCCGGCCGACATCTCGCGGCGTTCGGGATATAGCATCGTCACCTTCGCGCGGCGCGGCAGACGGATTGTCTTCTCGCCGGGGACGGCGGAATGCAACGCCACGCAGGACGCGTTCGCGTAGATCACGTCGCGCGGATCGTCGTCCCAGATGTGGACTCCGCACATAGCCAGCAGCTTGCGCAGGTCGGCTTCCGCGAGCGGCGATTCCGGCAGGATGACCGCCTTCCCCTTCGCGCGCAGACGCGCCAGCAGACGTTCCTTCTCGGGCGTCATCCAATGGAGGTTGCAGAAGATGTACACCTTGTAGTCCTTCAGCTTCCCTGATGCGAGATCGGCGACCGACGCCGAATCGAACGGAACGCCCGTGTGGCCGAGCGCGTTGACGAGTCCGGAGGTCCGCTCGTCGTTGAACCGCGAGGATCCGGCGTTCGTGAGCATCACGCTCTCGTAGTCACCCACCACCAACACCTCGGAAATGCTACGGCAGTCGGTGATCTCCCGACGGATCTGAAAGATCTTCCCGAACAGTTCGTTGAACTCCGGCGCGTCATACCAGCCCTGGCCGAAATCGTAGTACCAGAAGCCGCAGCCCCAACAGAGCGTCGAAACGAAATCACGTGCCAGAAGCGCGATGTCTTCGGCTCGCGACTTCGAGTGAAGGTGGCACCCGGGACTGACGGTCAAGGTGGTGCGGGTGTCCGCCTCCATCAGCGCGAGCTTGCCGCGCCGACGCGTTGCCTCCAGGAGCCGACGCGAATACTGTCCATTGCCGCCGCCGCGCGCGACGGTCTGGTACGGAAACGGCGAAACCTGGAAATCCACGTACGGCGAATCGAGAATCGCCTCGTTCTCCAAGTGCCATCCCTCGGCCGGAAACGGCATCTCGAAGAAGTAGCCGCAGTAGTTGCCAAGAAGTGCGCGTCCGCCGCAAGCCTCCTTCACGGCGCGGTTGAAGTCGAAGAGGCAGTCGCGCACCTGCTCGGAATGGCAGCGCAGGTAATCGATCGTCGGACGGTCCTTCACCGGCTCGCGCAACATACCCGCCGACGTGCGCAGGCGCTCCTTCTTCGAGGGAACCGCCGCCGTCGCAAACGTGACGTCCGGCCGGTTCCACGCGCGGCGCAGCGCCGCGACATCGCCCTTGTATTCGCGTTCGAGCCAGCGGCGGAACGCCGCCGTCATCGCCTTGCCGTTGTCCGGCATGTGGCGCGCCATGCCGAAGTAGTGCCATTCGTGGTAGACACCGAAGTCGGGACGGTAGGCGTAGATCCGCTTGGAGTACGGCGTCGACTCGAGGTGCGATACGAGACGCGCGATGAAATCGGCCACGTCGCGACGCCAGGCGGTCGAGGCGAACGACGGCGCCAGGACGTTCCGAAGCGTGTCGCCCATCGCAGGGTCGGGCGTGCCGTTCGCGTAGCCGACCATTTCGTCGGGGTGCCTGCGGCACCACCACTTCACGGGATAGTCGCAGGCCATGCTGACAAGGAACCGGGCTTCCGGGTCGATCGACAGAACGTCACGTATCTTCCGCTCCGCGTCGGCGAAGTCGATCGAACCGTCTTCCCGCCAGATGTTCGTCGCCCGCACGCCTACGCCGTAGAGATGCATCCCCGCGTCGCGGAACGTCGCGGCCTGCCGCCGCAGGGCGGCGCTGTCGCAGTTCCAGTTCTCCGACGCGTTGTAGAACGCCGTCTCGAACCGTCTGCCGCCGATGTCGAAATAGGGCTTGCCGTTCTCGTAGACGACCGTGCAGACGGGCTTCGCCTCGCCTTCCATCGCCTTAAGCGCCTTCTCCACCCGGACCGTACGCGCGGCGAGGATGGCATCCCGGCGCACACGCTCATCGGGCAACATAAGCTTCGACATGTCGGCAAGAGTCATCCACGGCATCGCCAACACGTCGGCGAAGCACTTTACGGGCCGCCACCCCGAATCGTCGAACTCAATGGATGTCCAATTCGGTAGGGCGGTCGCCCCGCGACCGCCGTCGTCCGCGTACCGCCAACTCTCATCTGTATAAACGACCTCGTGGTGCCCGTCCGCGTAGGTCAAGACAAGCGAAAGGCACACCCCACCGCTCCCGGCCATATTGCGCCCTTGCACCGCCAGGGCGTGCCGCCCCGGACGCTTCAGCACGTCGGTGAGGTCCTTCGGCTCGTCAACCACCATCGAAGAGGGCATGCCCTTCCCGCCATCCACGTACACGCAGCCCGAGTCGTCGATCCACCACCTCGCCTCCGCCCGCACGAGGCCCTCGCGCGTCTCGAACGCGCGGCGGTAATAGCGCATCTTGCCGATGCCTTCCGGGAACGGCTCGTCCGGGCAGACCCAGCGCACGACGCTCGTCGGCGACTCGTCCGCCAGCTCCGCGCCCACAGCCGCCATCGCCGCCGCGCACGCACACATCAGAGTGAAAAACAATTTGTTCATGTTGATCGTGTATCTCCTTGTTACCGCAGGATCATGACCGACGGGGACGGCTGGCGGACGATTTCGTAGAGCCAGGTCGCCTCGGCAGTCGCAGCCACGTCCGCCGTGAAGGAAAGCGCGCCGGCGGCGAAGGTGGCCGGAACGGCACGAAGGCGTTCGCCGTCCGAGGCGAGCGCATGGACCGTGAATGTGCCCGACGCGACCCTCAGGCGCACATGTGCCGCCCCGCTCCGCATCAGATGCGGCAACTTGCCCCACGAAAGGACGGTTGTGAGCGTGTCGTCCGCGTACGTGATGTTGGTGTTCTGCACGTCGGTCAGGTGGGTCAGCAGGATGTGCCTGGACGTTCGCAGCGGCAGTCCGTCGAGCGAGCTGGCCCAAACTGTGGCGGCGGCGCCTTCCAGCTCGAACGCGAGCGTCCCGGCGTCGACGCTCCCGCGTTCGGCGAAGCCTCCGGACGTGCGCGACGTGTCGATGCGGAATGCGCCCGTGTCGGGATCGATGTCGAGCGCGCCGCCGACGCCGGCAGGGAGTTCGTCTCCGAGACCAAGTGCATTCCGCACCGTGTCGGAGGTGGCGCTCTTGACGCCCGGATATGCGCCGGCATCGATGGCACCTTCCGGCACGGCGTTGGAGACGACGTAACCGAGTTGGGCATGCCATCCCGCCCAGCGGCATGGGAACCACATCCCCTCCGTGTTGCCGGAAACGGGGCCGGCAACCATGTCCGGCGGCACGCGCGCGATGTACGCCTTTTCGAGAACCGGCAGGTCGCGCCGCAAGTAGAGGCAGATGGCCGCGCGCTCGGCAGACAGGGAGAGCGGATCGCCAGAGACGTCAAAGAACCCCATCGTCTTATTTTGAGGGGAAGTGATGCCCCCCTCGCCGTGGCTCCACGCGAAACGCCAGATGCCGCTCCAGTCCTGCACGGCCCCAAGCGCCCCAGTGGCCATGCCCCCCACGCCCCGGTAACGACCCGGCCCCGAGAAGTTGAACTCCGTGACGGTGTAGGGGCGGTCGAAGAGACGCCGCGCGGAACAGGCCTGCACGCCGCAGTTTGATTCCTTGAGGGGATTCTTGTTCTGCAACGACGACGGGAGCTGCCATTTCGTCTCGAGAAACGAGGGATGGTCCACGTAGAAGTGGTCGTCCGCGTAGTCGTAGGCGGAGGCGCGTACCTCCATGTAGGCGAGCGGATACGACGTGCCGTTGAGGCTCGTGAGCGGAGCCTGGCAGCCGAGCTCGCCGCGCACGACGGCCTTGATGCGCGCGGCGAACGCCTGTTCGCGCTCCTGCACGAAGCGGCAGAAGAAAGGCGTCATCGACGAGGGCGGCTCGGCGGACACCGAACCGTACGTGGCGGGCTCCGCAACCTTCTTCGCCGCAAGCCACGCCTCCCACGCGTCACGCCACGGCGGATAACCCTCGCAGAGAGCCGCAGGGGATCCCGAAATGGCACCCTCGTTGACGAACGAGATGCCGATCATGGCCGGCTCGTGCGCAAGCGACCGGCCGAGATACGGATTGACGTGTCCCAGGAAGTTGCGCGTGAACGCGACGAGGTTGGAAAACGCCGGTTCGTGCACCAGCACGAGCTTCTTCATGTCGGCGGTCGCAAGCGATCCGTTGCGATCGAAGCCGAGTGACCGCCACGTGATCGGCGAACGGCTGACGAAGAGATCCGTCGTCACGTAGATGCCGTTCGTGACGCAGGCGGCCACCAGACGGTCGAAGCGGTCCATCATTGTCGGGTTGAGTGCCGTCGCGCCCGGATCGCCGGTGTTCCTCACCAGCTCGGCGTCGTGGTGGTGGTAGCGGATCGCGTTGTACCCCATCCGCGCGAGGTTGGCGGCGAAGACTGCCTCGTTGCCGGACGGCACGTTCGCCCCCTGGCAGATGTTCACGCCGTAGAATCGCTGCGGCACGCCGGGCAAGTCCTCGAACTCGAAGTGCCGTCCTCGGCACACCACGTGCCCGTGACGGCCAGCCGGGGCGTCGGTGCCGCGCAGCGCGGAGAAGTCAAGCGCCGTGCCGGGTCGGATCCACCGAAACGCGGGTACCGGAATCCACCGTTCGCCGGCGACCGCCTTCCACTGCGCGCGCGAACCGTACTCGACCTTCCCGGGCAGCGTAATGTCATACCCGAACGTGTATTCCACGCCCGCCGTGAACGTGGTGCCGCCCGCCGGCATGATGCGAAGCGAAAACGTGTTGCCGTTCCAGAACCGGTTGTCCTGAACCAGCACCGACATCGGCGAATGGAACGCGATCCGCAGACGGCACGTCCCCTCGCGGTCATACACCTTCAGGTCAGAAACCGTGCGGCGGGCAACGGCGGAGGAACTGCCCTGCTCAACAGGCAACGCCACCACGCAGGAGTCGAGCTTGACGCTGCCTCCGCCAAATTCCGCGATGGGAATTTCAATCCCGACTGCAAGCGCGGCCAGCGTGACGTCCCGGTCGGGCGTCATCGTCCAGACCGCTGTGATGGCGTTGGACGCGGTCACCTGCGGCAGGAACGTGCCGGAGAATACCGGTCCCGTATCCGTCCCGTCCGTCTTCACCGTGAAGGCATACCGCCCTTCCGCGTCTGGATCCCCGCTGCCGCCGCCCTCGTATGAAGACCACGAGATGGAGTACGCCCGCGGGTGGAAATAGGCGTTGAGCGACGAGATGTTGAGACGCGCGTTGCTGGAAACCCACACCCGGTCCGGGTCTCCCACGCGTACCGCCAGCAGGCCGTCCTCCACCACGAACGCAATGGTCTGTCCCTCGCAGGCCGGTTCGACGGTCCATCCGCCCCAGGACGAAGGCAATTCGATTTCCCCGGCGGATATCAACGGATAGAGTCCAACCGCGGGCGGCTCGCTCGCGGACGACCGCGTGAACACGACGCGCCCCCGCTCCGGCAACGCCACACGCCCGGCATGCGCGAACACAGGCCGGTCCGGTGGAAGCGCTCCGTCACGTTCGAACGAGATCCCGTCCGGCAGACGCAACGTCCCTTCCCCCTCGAACGCGAGGCCCACGAAGTCTGCGGCGTTCGTCATCGCCTGCGGCGCGAGCGTGGCGCCGTCAAGCAGCTCCACGGACCCCGTGCCGGACACGGATTCCACCGCTTGCTCTCCATCGAGAACGCGAAGCCGTGCGCCGGACAATACCTCCACTTCCGCTGTCGGCAGCAGCACTGGATGAACTTCAGCCTCTTGTGCGCGGAACGTCCGCGCCAGGGTCTTCACCTGACTTGGGTCAAGCGCCCGGTTCCAGATGCGCAGGTCGTCGAACGCGACGTTGCGGCGAAACGTGGACGCGACCCCTTCCGACAGCACGCTCGCCCCCAACACGAGATCCGTCGCCGCGAACGAGAGCGTCCTCCCCGACAAGACCTTGCACAGCACGCCGTCTTCGTAGAGGCTCACGGTCCCGGCATCCGCATCGTAGACCACGGTGTGCAGGAACCACGTCGATCCGCCGGTGCTCGTGGCCACGCCGCCCACGCCGAACACGACTGCCGACGACGCGCACGGGTAGACGCCCATCACGCGCGGACATTGCTCGTGCGAGAAGCGCAGGCTCCCCGATGCAGTTCCGTCTCCGAGAATCGCGAACACGCCGTTGGCGGCCGTCCCGCTGCGAAGCGCCACCGTGAACGACCCACCGCGCGGCAACGCCGCGGCAAGGCGCCCGCCGTCGCCGCGCAGGCGGATGTGCGACGTCGCATACGTCAGCCGCGCGGCCTTCGATCCGCGGTCCTCCGGATAGGACATCGCCTCCAGCACGGCATGGTGCGTGCCGTTGGACGGAACGGACACCAGGTCAAGCCTGTGCGGGCCGCAGTCGCGAAACACCTTGTCGTCCCCGTCGTCTTCCAGGACATCAAACGTCCAATGCGCAGTCGGGGCCGGCAACAGCGCGACGTTGTCGCGCGCCGGACGGCGTGCCTGATATTCGCGGCGTACCTCGTCGGCAGACCACGCGCCGCGCAGCCACTGCACCTCGTCCAGATAGCCGGCATACTTGTGGTTGGCGTCGGTGGGCGACCAGACGCCGAACTCGACCCCTGGCGACAACGCCACAGCGAGGTCACTCGTGCGCGTGACTGTGTCCCGAAGTTCGCCGTCCACGTAGAGGCACATCACGCGGTTCGAGTACGTGCCGACCACATGGTGCCAGTCGCCGTCGACAAGCGACCGCTCGAACGTGGCCACGGCCACTTTGTTCGTGTTGTTCTTCTTTCCATCGCGCGACCAGCCGCACGTGTAGAAGCCAAGCGCCTTGAACGGCTGCGTGTTGCCGTCCATCACCGAACCGAAGTAGAAGCCGTTGCCCCAGTTCAGCGTGCCGCTTGTATTGATCTGGTCGACATGTATGAAGTTCGGCCCCTTCCCGCAACCCGATTCCGGCTTCATCCAGAAACTGAAGGTAAACGCGGCGTGTCCGCTCGGAGCCACGCCCGCCACGTTGGCCCCGTCCGCGCGCATGAGCCTGCCGCCCGACAGCGCCGTGCCGCCAAAATGGAGCGCCTTGCCCGCCAGTCCGCCGTCAATAACCTCCGGCGTCACCTCGCTGTCCTGACGCACCACCAGCCTGAACGCCGCCGACGGCGTCGCATCCGCGCCGATGTCGTCCTCGTCCTCGAAACGCCAGGCCGCCGCCAGCCCTTCACGGTAGAATCCACGGCGGATGGCGAGCGTTCCCTCGTTGATTCGCACGTCCCCGCACGCCACTTCGCCATCAAGCGCGAGCGTTCCCGCACCCGCCTTGGCGAACGTCCCTCCTGCCAACCGGCCGGAATAGGACTTGTCCTCCTCCTCTTCAACCGTCAGCGTCTCGCCTGCGGGCCACGATGTGCCGCCGTCCACGCCACCACCCGACAGCGACGCGAGCCTCTGTCCCGCCGAGAAACGCAACCAGCCACCACCCTCGATTTCAGCTATTGCCGTCGGGGCGACGCCAGTCGGTTTGGCCGATGTCCCGATCGCGAGGTCTCCAGAGGCAACGCTCAGGAGACCGGCAAACGACAGCGGGTTGCTGTTGCCGCCATGCGTGAACGAATACGTTTTCCCGCCGGAGACGCGCAGCTTCCCCGTCCCCGTGAGATCGCCTCCAAAACTCATGGCATTGACGTTGAAACCGCTCATGAGCTCAAGCGTCGCACCGGGAGCGATGTCGATGCGGGTGGTCGCCGGATTCACGCCCGCATCGCTGGAAACGCCGGCCACGGCGTTGGAGCCGAAGTCGACGGCGAGACGCGCGCCGTCGGAGATGCGGAAACCGCAGTTGCGCAGGTTGTAGTTGTTGGTCAACGAGACGCATCCGCCCTGCACCGAATGCGTCACTTCCCAGAAAAAGGCGTTGTTCTGGCAGATGCGGAACGTACCGGTTCCCTTCTTCACGAGCGGCATCGTGGGATAGTCGAAACCCGTACTGGTGAGGGGATGGAAGTCGAGCCGTCCCCCGTCAATGCAGATGTCGGCCTTGCTGGTGAAATGCACCCGGGCGGCCTCCGGCGAACGCGCGATCGTCCACACGTCGTCCGGACCGCCGGAGAGGATGATTCCGGAAATGAACATGGCGCCCGTGGTGTTTCGAACGTTGTAGACGTTGCCGTCCGCGTAGTCGAAGTCGACAACCGCCCCCGGCGCCAGCGCGCGAAGGTCGTAGACCGTGTAGCGCGCAAACAGCTCCTCCACGGAATATCCGTCCCTCGACTCCGCCCGCCAGTTGGCCGGATTCGTCCAGTTGCCGCCCGACGCCGCACCGATCCACACGTTGGTGCCATCCACCAGCTCCACGCCCACGACCGGCAACGCCGCCACGCACACAAGTACAAGATATGCCAGTTTTCTCACGTGCACCCCTTAATGTCCTCTGCCTCCTCTACCTTTGCGTTGAACCTTATCACTTGATGTCAATGGTTATCTCTTGAAGTTCGCCGTCACGATGAGCGCGCAGTGGTCAGTCGCCTCGGGGGCGGCAATCACCTTGCGCGAGAGAACCTCGACGCGATCCGCGTGGGCCGTGTCGACCATGATGTAGTCGATGCACTTCGTCGGATTGTCGGCGCGGAACGTCGGCTGTGTCACGTCGTTCAGGATCGTAAAGTCCTTTTTCATGATCGCGATGGCGTTTGACTCCGGCAGCGCGTTGAAGTCGCCGGCGATGAAGACCGGCTTGCCGAGATCGGACAGGTTGACGCGCACGATCTCCGCCGCGCGGTCGCGGAAAACCTCCTTCAGCGGGAAGTGCGTGCATGCCACGATGTAATCCTTGAACTCGACGATCTCCAGGCAGCGCGTGTGCGACGAGCCGGGCATCAACACCTTCGAGACGGACAACGGCTCCTCCTTCGAGAGGATGGCGAGCCCGTAGTCGCCGCCGGGCCTGGACACCTTCTTCACGAAGGTCCCCTTCATGCCGCAGAGCTTCGCGAGCTCGGCCGTCTGGTCCACGCCGCCCACGCGGTCGGCGCAACGGTCGATCTCCTGGATGGCCACCCAGTCGGGATTCGCAGCCTTTATCACCTCCGCGCACTGCGGGAGATGCCCAAGGCTGCCCTTCGGCAGCTTGAACGGATCGTGCAGCCCGCACCCGATGCGGATGTTGAGGCTCATCATCGTGAGCGGCCGCGACGCCGCCGTCTCCGGCGGAGTGCAGCATCCCGCCAACATGCCGGCGACAACCACTGCGAGTTTCCATAATCTACGCATTTCTCTCTCCTACGTCCTTTGTGCTCTTTGTGTACTTTGTTGCTAACAATGATTTCTGCGCACATTATACCACACGGCGGCGAAGGAAGCAGGCGCGGCCAACGAGGATGAGCAGCGTATATATCTCCAGGCGCCCCGCGAGCATCGCGAACATGTAGAACCACTTTAGCGGGGCGGCGAGAGCGCCGTAGTTGGACGTCGGCCCGAGCTGTCCGAACGCCGGCCCGACGTTGCCCACCATGCTGAGCGCTGCCGTAAAGGCCGTGAACACGTCGAGCCCGGCCAGCGCGCCCGCGAATGTCGTGGCGAGAACGAGCAGCATGTAGACGAACACGAACGAGGCCACGACAGGTACGAACGCCTCGCGGCCAGCACAGCCGTTGATACTCAGCGTGAAGACCTCGTGCGGATGCAGGATGCGGCGCAGCTCGTTGCGCAGCTGCTTGCCGAGGATCGTCCAGCGGATGACCTTGATCCCGCCCGCCGTGGAACCGGAGCATCCGCCGATGAAGAACAGCAGGAAGATCGTCACCTGCGCCGCCGGCCGCCAGGCGAGGTAGTCGTCCGTCATGAAGCCCGTCGTGGAGACGATGGACGACACCTGGAACGCCACGGCGCGCAAGGTCACGCCAGCCGTATCCCAGGAACGCCACCCGACCGCCGTCGCGAAGACGACAGCACCGACCACGAGGGCAATGAACGTGCGCAGCTCCGAATCGCGGGCGACCTCTCCGAGACGCCCCGTCAGCATACGGTAGTAGAGCGTGAAGTTCACGGAAGCCAACAGCATGAAGGCTGTGCAGATCCACTCCGCCGCCGGCAGGCCGAACGCGCCTACGCTCGCGTTGCGCGTCGAGAACCCGCCGGTGCCCATCGTCGAGAACGCATGGGCGAGGGCGTCCACCGCCCCCATGCCGGCATGCCAAAGCAGCAGCGCCTGTACTGCCGTGAGCGCCATGTAGATGAACCACAGCGTCTTCGCCGTGTTGGCGATGAGGGATGTGAGCTTCGCCTTGTCAGGACCCGTGGTCTCGGCCTTGATGAGACGGAACCCGCCGATGCCCAGCAGCGGGATCAGCGCGACCGCGAGCGCGATCACGCCCAGGCCTCCCAGCCAATGCGTCTCGCAGCGCCAGAGGTTCACGCTGCACGGCAGGCCCTCGACGTCGGACAGCACTGACGCCCCCGTGGTGGTGAACCCGCTCACGCTTTCGAACACGGCGTCCGTGAACGACGGGAAACAGCCGCTGAAGAGCAGCGGCAACGCGCCGAAAAGGCAGATGGCCACCCATATGCCGCCGACGGTGCCGAACGCATGCTGTACGTCGAAGACCCGCGGCCGCCCACGCGCGAGCAGCCAGAACGCGATCGCCACGCTCCAGCCAGCCAGCATCGGCAAGAGGAACGCAGGCACCACGGCCGACTCGCCTTTCCAGAGCGCGACACCCAGCGGCAGCAGCATGGACGTGCCGACGAGGCCGAGGATGTAGGTGAGGATGCGGAGGAACGAGAACGCCATCGATCACTCCTTGCCGCAGAAGCGTGCCACCAGCCGCGTGTCGCCCGCATGGGTAATGAGCACCACATGAGCGTCTGCCTCCAGGATGGTCCCGCCGCGCGGCACCTCGTAGGCCGCACCGGAGGCAGTGCGGTACAGCAGCACGAGAAACGTGCCAAGGTCCATCACGTCCTGCAGACGCTTCCCGACGACAGGGCTCTTTGGCGAGATATACCCCTCGACGATCTCGAAGCGGCGGTTGCAGACGGAATGCACGGCCTCCACGCGTCCGCCGCGGAGGCGTCCCCGTATGCTGTCCACCACCGTTCCCCGCATGGGAACCGCCACGTCCACGCCAAGCTTCCGCGCGATGTCGCCGTACGACGAGTTGGCGGTGAGCGCGATCGTCTTCTTCACGCCGCGCGACTTGAGGTAGGCTGCCGTCACGAGGTTCAGCTCGTAGTTTCCGGAGGCTGCCACGAGCAGATCGCTGGAGAAGATGTCCTCCTCGCTCAACAGGGCTTCGTCGGTGACGTCTCCGCACAGCACGCGCACGTCGGGGAACCTTTCCACCGTCTCGTGGCAAAGGTCGGGATTCCGATCGACCACAACCAGCTTCTGGTAGACGTCGGAGGATGACATGCCGAACAGTCGCCGCCAGAGGGAGACGTGCTGCTTCCGCTGCTGTCGCGCCAGCAGCAGAGAGCCCACGCGATCGGCGCCAAACACGACGACGCGCCGCAGTTGCGTCTGAGGCGTCTTCGTGTAGGCGACGAGCTGCGAGATGTCCGAAAGGCGCGAGACGAGGCCGATCTGGTCGCCGACGGCAAGCGTGGTCCGACCGTTCGGCAGCGCGGTCGTGCCGTCGACCGACTCGACAAAAGCCACAAGGTAGCGCCAGCCATCCAGCTTGGACAGTTCCGCGAGCGGCATGCCGACAAGCTGACTTCCCTCGCCGATGGAGAGCGTCGTGATTCCGAAATCGGCATCCAGCTCGATGACGCTGCCAATGGCGCCGTGTTCGAGCGCAGCGGAAATGGCGTCCGCAGCCTCGACCTCGGGATTGAGCATGCCGTCGATTCCGTAGAGCGGGCGCGACGCGGGCATTGCGGACTTCGCGCGCTGCCGCGCCACGTCCGCCGCCGTGTAGTAGGCGTAGTTCCGGACCCGAGCGATCTTCTGGATGCGCGGATAGACGGAGTCGACGAGAGAGCACGTGATCATGTTGATCTCGTCGTCCGCAGTTAGCGTAACGAGCGCGTCGGCAGAGGCGATTCCGGCCGCCTCAAGCGATTCCAGGTTGTTGCCGTCCGCCTCAAGCACCGTGCAGTCCAGCTGGTCGCTGGCGTACCGCACGCGCTCGGGGTCATTGTCGATGAGGACGACGTTGTTCCGCTCCAGCACGAGCGTCCGCGCAAGCTGCATGCCCGTAAAGCCTGCGCCTATGACGAAGATCTTCATGTTTTCCCTTTCCTGACAAATCCCTTTCTAGACGACTTCACCGACAAGAATCTGCGGGTGAGCCTCGACGATGCGCACATTCACTGGTTCGCCGGCCACGAGCGGCCCCTTCGGCTCGAATACGACTATGCGGTTGCCGCCGTCACGTCCACTCCAGCGGGCGGCATTGCGCAGGGACGGTCCTTCCACCAGGACCTCGCGCACGGTTCCCACGAGACGCTCGTTGCGCGCCTGCCCGCGCACCTGCTGGTCGGCGAGCAGCACCTGGTCGCGTCGCTCCTTCTCCTCCGTCGGCACGTCGTCGGGCAGCGCGGCCGAGCGTGTGCCGGGGCGCGGCGAGTACTTGAAGACGAACGCGTTGTCGAACCCGGCCTCCTCCATGAGAGAGCGCGTCTCCTCGAAGTCGGCCTCCGTCTCGCCGGGATAGCCCACGATCACGTCGGTCGTCACGGCGAACTCCGGATCGAACGCGCGCAGCTTCGCGACCGCCGCCAGATACTCGGCGCGCGTGTAATGCCGCCCCATCTCCCTCAGCACGCGGTCGCTCCCGCTCTGCACGGGCAAGTGGAGGTGGCGGCAGACCTTCGGAAACTCGGCGTACGCGCGCACCAGCTCGTCCGTGCAACCCTTCGGATGCGCGCTCGTGAAGCGGATGCGCTTCAGTCCGTCGATGGCGCTCAACGCCTCCAGGAGACGCGGGAACGCCTCCGTGTAGCCACCGGGGCTGGGCGGATCGTCGGGCAGCCACGCCGGATTGCGCTTGCCGTAGCGCAACACGCTTTGTCCGAGCAGGCACACCTCCTTCACGCCACGCGCGGCAAGCGCGCGCACCTCTGCCACCACCTCGCGTGCAGGACGCGAATACTCGTGTCCGCGCACGTCAGGCACGATGCAGTAGCTGCAGCGGTTGTCGCAGCCGAGCAGCACCGTGACGAAACTCTGAAAAGAAGTGACGCCGTGCGCGTCCATCCCCGTCGGCACCTCGTCGTCGTCCGGCAGTTCGAGAATGCGCTTCTCGCCTGCGAGGCAACGCTCCACCAGACGCGGGATCGCGCCGAACCGGCGCGGCCCCACAGCAAAGTCTAGGTTCGGCAACGACTTGAAAACGTCCGCGCCCATCCGCTTGACGGCGCAACCCATCAGCCCCACGATCTTGACGCGGCCGCCAGACTCGCTGACCCTACCGCGTCCCTGCTTGGCGGCGATCAGGTTGCCGCACTTGCCCACGGCCTTGCGTTCGGCCATGTCGCGCACGGTGCAGGAGTTGACGATCACGAGCTCCGCGTCGGATTCGTTCTCGACGCGCACGTGCCCCGCCGCCGACAGCAGGGCCTCGACGGCCTCGCTGTCGCGCACGTTCATCTGGCAACCGTATGTATGCAGGTGGAAAGTCATGCCGCACTCATCCCAGAAACGCGCCCTGCTCCTTGAGCGTCTTCACGAGTGCCGCCGCATCTAGCGAGCGCGGTGACGCGCCCGTCTTCACGCAGAGCGCCGCCGCCGTTCCTGCCGCCTGTCCCATCGCCATCACGGGCGGCATCACGCGCACCGCGCCCGCGGCCTCGCTCGTGGCGGATAGGCAGCGCCCGGCCACGAGCAGGCCTTCCACCTTCAGCGGCACGAGGCAGCGGTACGGAACGCCGTACCAGTTGCCGTTCTTCACCGTGACGTACTGGTTGCTCATGGGACCGAAGCGGCCGTGGATGTCGACCGAATTCGCCGCGAGCAGCACCGAGTCCGCCGGCACGCGGCCCTCAAGGCAGTCGTCCACTGTGAGACGGTATTCCCCGAAGACGTGGCGTGACTCCCTCACGCCCACCGTGGAACCGGTGCAGAGCAGCCGCGCGTCCCTGCAGCCGGGGACGTACTTCCTGAAGAAGCGGAAAATCTGATCGACCTGCGCGCGCCCGGCGGACTCCGCCGCGCTCCAGCTCTCCGGATCCGTGGAATCGACGCCCATGATGCGAGAGGTGTTGATGAACCACTCGTCTTCCTTCACGCCGCGGAAAAGACCGATCGACACCCGCTTGAGGTTCCAGTCCCCCGCCGCGCGGGCCTCGGCCACGCGCCAGTGGAGCGAGCGGTAGTTCACGCCGTCCTTGCGGTAGAAGTTGTCCTTGTTTGCCTCGATGTCCGCCGTGATCGCAGCGAGATCGCAGTTGCCGATCCGGAAGAACATGGTGGCTGGCTGGACGCGCTTGCCCTTGGGATCGCCGAACTCCGTGGGGACACCTGCGCGGAATGCCACATCGGCGTCGCCCGTCGCGTCGATTACGACCTTCGCGCGCACGTCGCGGAAACCGGCCTTCGTGAAGAGCCGCGCGCCGGCGATGCGCGTGCCGTCCATCAGCGGCTCGACGAAGTCCGCGTGGAAGAGCACCTTTACGCCGGCCTCGGCGCACATCTCGTCCAGCAGGAGCTTCAGCGCCTCGGGCTCGAACGGCGTGCAGTGGTCGTGGCCGATCTTGATCCAGCTCGTGAACGCGGTGCCGGCGCGGCAGTCCTTCGGGTGGATCGCGCCGCCGCGCGCCACGAGCCGCTCGACGATCTCGTTGAAGAGGCCGCGGATGATCTGCACGGAGCCCGTCTTGTCGTAGCATGTCATGAACGGTCCGACAAGGCCGCGCGTCGCCATGCCGCCGAGACAATTGCCGCGCTCGACAAGCAACACGCTCGCACCGTTCCGCGCGGCGGCTATTGCGGCGCACACGCCTGCCGGTCCGCCGCCTGCCACCAGCACGTCGGTCTCGTGGGTGGTGGTAGCCGAAGCGGCCGAGACCGCCGCGACCGCGGGGACCGAGACTGCCGCCATGGACGCGCCTTTTAGGAAACTCCTTCTTCCGAAATCCATCTTACTTCCTTCCTGTTGCCTTTGGCATGGCAAAGGAAAGTATAGCAAATCTTGTGGGGATGATCTCACACAGAGGTCATAGTCAGAGGCGTGCGGCAAGGGCGACGCTGCACGCGATACCAAGATCGGACGCAGAGAGACGGGGCGCAGCCGAACGTGCGTCGCGCGAAAGGTCTGCCGCGGACATCTCGCCGATGCCGTGCATGCGCAAGTAGCGCACGCCACGCCGGTAAGCGCGCACGGCAGCGTCAACGCCGGCCTCCGAGGCCGCCGCGAGGGCCGCCACGTTCCTGGCGCTCAGGCTCGCGTTGGCCCATCCCCCCTCGGCGTTCTGCTCGCGCACGAGCGCGGCGACGGCCTGCTGTAGCGCGGCGCGGTCAGCGGACGGGTCCTTCGCAAGCACCGTCACCGCGTACGCCTGCACGTAAGGGGCGGCCGTCGACGACGAGAACGATCCGTCCGCGCGCTGGCACGCCACCAGCTTCTCAAGGGAGAATCTAGGAACAGGGCGGAAGAAGATCGACGCGACCGCCAGCAACGCCACGAGGCACGCCGCGAGCGGAAACAGCGCGGCAGGCCGAAGCAGTCCGCGCAGCGAACGCGCGAACGCTCCGCGCCGGGCCTCCGCCTCCACGGCGGCCATAACGTCGGCTGCAAAGCCGGCGCGCACGCGTGCCTGGGGCGCGGCGCGCAGCGACGCGACGAACGCCCGCAGGTCGGCGTCCGACCCGTTCAAGGCTCTCTCTATGTCTTCATTCATGCCAGCAGCTCCTTCAGCTTCCTCAGCGCGTTGAACATGCGCGATTTCACCGTGCCCACGGGAATGCCCAGTATCTCGCCGACGTCCGCGTACGGCAGGTCCTGGAACACGCCCAGCTCCACTACGTCGCGCAGCGCCGGCGAAAGCCGAGCCACCGCGCGACGGACGTCCTCGCCCGCCGCAGAGTCCGCCGGCGCGCCCCCCTGCTTCGGGGATGCGTCCGACGCGACCTCCGCCTCGTGCGCAAGGTCCTCCTCCAGGCCGCGCCTGCGGCCCTCGGCGCGGAAGAAGTCCACGGACACCTGCCCCGCCAGGAGGAACAGGAACGTCGTGAACTTCGCCTGCGCCGTGTACTTCTTCCGGTAGTTCCACAGCCGCAGGAACGTCTGCTGCGCGAGATCCTGCCCGTCATCCCATGAAACGCCGCGCCGCATGAAAAAGTTCAAAAGAATGTTCTGGTATCTTTCTACCAGCTCCGCGAAGGCGGCCGTCTCCCCCTTGGCCGACAGCGCCATCAGCTCGGCATCAGGACGGCTGCTCATTGCTCGGGGGCCTCCGCCAGACTGGCGTCCGCCCAGACCGCGACCTCTCGCACGATAGTTGAATGCGTGGCGAAGAATCCAGTGGAGTACGTGCCTGGCCGCATCAAGCCAAAGCCTGCGAGAAGCCCGATGACGACAGCGCTCTTGAACAGTCCGCTCAGCATCCCGAGGAAGGCATTCGTCGGCTGCGGCACCATCACGGACACGAACTTCGCGACGGCCCATCGCGCGAGGCCGAACGCCACGAGCGAGAACACGAAATCGAGCACGTATGCCGCCATGGCGGCATACTTCCCAAATCCCAAGGCGACCACGCAGGTACGCGCAAACCCAATCAGCAAAAAGCCTGCACCGCTTGCCGCCGCGAAGCCCGCAAGCGACCCCAGCTCGCCTGATAGCCCACGGTAAAGCCCGATTCCGGCGAGGAGGGCAGCCAAGCCCGCAAGGACGAAATCAAGCGGCATCAGCTCCATCGCAACCCTCGGTCGCCGCTATTTCAGCTCCTGCCGGTACGCCTTCCAGGCGTTGAGATGCTTCTCCCTGCCGGCCTTCTGGAGCGCCGCGATGTAGAGATCGAGCGTCTTGTGGTTCTCCGGATCGTGCGCGATCGCGCGGTCCAGGATGGAGACCGCCGTGGCCCAGCGCTTGTTCGCGTACGCGAGCTGCGCCGCCGCGTAGTAGTTGTCCTGCACGACCGGGCGCAGGTCGATGGCGACGCGGTACGCGCGCAGCGCCTTGTCGACGCCGTCCGCGGTCTTGTCGTTGAGGGACACGAGGTACGCCAGCTCGCGCGCGGCGGGATAGGAGAACGGGTCTGCCGCGAGCGCCGCCTCGTACTTCTTCATCGCAGCCCTGATCTGGCGCTTCTTGCGCAGAGCCTCGGCATCGGCGATCAGCTTCGCAGCAGCGCCGGCATCTCGCTTCGCGGCGCCGGGCCTCGATGCGGCGGCGGCGGCAAGCGAGGCCCTGATGGCAGGAATGATCTCGCGGCTGAGCTTCTTCGTGCGCGGATCGCCGGGGGCGGAAAGGCGAGCGGCCATCTCGAACTGCTCCACGGCCGCCTCGTCGAACTGGTAGGTGTTGCGGGAAAGCAGGCCGAGGTGGTACCACGCGGCGGCGTTGCGGTGGTCGAGGTGCAGCGCGCGGAACAGCGTGAGGCGCGCCGTGTCGAACTCGTTCTGGGCGATTTCCACCACGGCCCGGGAGACGAGCGCCTCGGCGCGAAGGGCCGGCGGCAGCGACTTCTCCGCCACGACGGCGTCGAAGTCCGCGACGGCGCGCTTGTATTCCTTCTTCATGTAGGCGGCCTGCCCGTCCACGAGCCGCGCTTCTGCAGAATCCGGCATCAGCTCAAGCGCCTTCTTAGCCGCCGCGTCGGCAGCCTCGATGTCCTTGCCCTCGCCCGACAGCTTGTCGATGGCGCGCTGCAGGCATTCCTCGCCGCTTTCCTCCACGACAGCCGCCGCCTGCGGCTGCTTCGGCGCCGGCGCTTCCTCATCGTCGCAGCCGACAAGCACGGCCGCGCATGCGGCCATGAGAAGGAAAGGCATTTTCCTAAAAGCAATCTCTTTCGTCATCTCGACTTTCTCCATTCGCGCCCATTATATCACAATTCCGCCGCGTGGCACGGCATCATTTTGCCGCCAAGGTCTCGCGCACGTCGCGGTGGCGGGAATGGCCGCGCTTGCTGCGCAGCGACGCGTGGTCGAGCGGGCGGAAATAGTCGCACATGTACTCCGTCGCGAACCGCGCCGACATGGGCGTCGCGTCCGGGCAAAGCACGAACACCTTGAGGATTCCGTCCTCCTCGACCGACCTCACCTCGCGGCCCTCGCAGAGCGGGTTGAGCGGCTTGGCCGCGAAGTCCGTCCGCCCGGACGAGTCCTTCGCCGCCGACAACCGCCACGCGGCGCCGCCGTCGAGCGTGAGGACTCCCTCGCACGCGCCCGTCTTCGCCACCGTGAATATGTCCGCCACCTTGCACCAGCCCTTGTCCGCGTAGCGCACGGTGTAGTCAGGCAGGTTGCGCCCGAGGCAGAGACGATCGATGTTCGCGCCCTTGATGGCGTAGTCGCTCTTGAGTATCACGTCGCGCACGACGGCCTGCGGCATGTAGTGCTTCGCCGTGGCACCCGGATGCGCGTCGTTGCCGCCAACGCCGATCAGTCCGCCGTTGAGGACCAGCTTGCCGGGATGCTGCGCGTCGGCGAAGTGCAGGAAGTCGCCGGTGCGGTTCTTCACGTCCTTCACGGACCCGTCCTCCCAGTACATCACGTTCATTATCTCGCAGAGCGCGCCCTCCCCTTTCATGTCGAACGCATGGTAGCACGTGTCTGGGTAGATCTCCGATCCGGTGAAGTGCGCCCCGGAACCGAGCACTATGCCACGCGTGTCGTACCACCAGCTTGGCTCGTGCGCGCCCATCACGCCCGTCCAGAGGTGCATGTCGTCGCCGTACGTGTGCCCGTTGAAGAGCTCCAGCCCGACGTTCACGCCCATCGCCTCGACGTTTGTGAGGCGGCAGTCGGCCGGTCCGTCGATGCGGATGCCCACGGCGCGCGAAGTCGGATCCTTCGTCGTGCCGAAGATCGTCATGTTGCCGGCGAAGATCGGACGCGATCCGCGCCCCTTCACGTACAGGCCCCACGCCCCCACGCCGTAGATGCCGACCTTGTCGATGAACGTGTACGTGCCCTGGCGGCAGTCCGCGATGCGGATGCCGCACTCGCGGCTCCGGCACATCACGTTGAGGTTCTCCACGTTAATCGGGTTGTCGCCGCCGAACTCGATTACGCCCCGCGCCCCGTTCGTGCAGACGATCTCCGAGACGAGCCACGTGCGCGTGGCGTCCACCTTCGGGATGCGCGCGTAGCCCTCGCCCCGGATGGGGTTCTTCAGGACGAGCGGATGCGCCACCTTGTAGATGCCAGCCGGAAAGAGCAGAGCGCCCTTCGCAGTGTTCGCGTTCACGATCGCGCTCACGTCTGCCGAGCCGTCGTTCTTTGCGCCAAGCGACAGCACGTTGATGGTTTCGGCCCGCGCGGCCAGCACGCCCGCGCAAACGGCCAGCGCCAGCGTAAGTCCATGTCCCATGATTGCTTCCTTTCCGTATGCTGTCACGCGCCGAATCCCATGTCGGCGAGGATGGACGCGAGCTGCCCCTTGATGACCGCCATCGAGAGGTGCTTCTCAAAGAAGTCGCGCGCCGCGGCGAAGTAGAAGTCGCGCCGCGACCAGTCGTCGCGGTAGGCGCGCACCGCATCGGCTATCGCCTTCGCGTCGCCAGGCGGCACGAACTTGATTGCGGGGCAGTCCTTGGCCTCCGGCGGATAGCCGGTGCAGAACTCGTTGATGGTGGGCCGCGCGCAGGCCATGCACTCGTACACCTTGTTGCCGATCACGCGCGACGCCTTCTCGGTGGTGCCGAAGACGCCCAGCACGACGTCGTGCGCGCAGATGACCTTCGGCACGTCCACGTACGGCACCTTGTCGAGGAAGCGGATGTTACGGATGCCGGCGGCCTTCGCCTCCGTCTCGGCCTTGTACGCGCCCCAGCCGAGGAAGTTCCACTGGATGTTCTCGCTCTGCGTCATGCGCGCGGCCTCCACGATGTACTCCGTGCCGTGGAGCGGCAGGTACGCGCCGTGGTAGAGGACCTTGAACGGCGAATGGGGAAGGGTGGAAGGCGATTGGCTTTCATCATCCGGCTTGAAGACCGACTCGTCCGTGCCGGTGAGGAGGACCCGCATCTTCTCGCGCGGGACGTTGAACGTGCGCGCGCAGAATTCGAGGTGGCACGAGGTGTCCCACGTCACCATGTCCGGCGCGTGCATCATCTTCGTCTCGAGAGCTAGGAGCTTGCGTGCGCGCGGCTCCTCCGCCTTCCACTTGCGCTGCTCGAGCACCTTCTTGTCCCAGGCGGAGATCATCGGGTCGAACAGCACCTTGACGCCGCGCCTGTGCGCCCAGCGGCAGGCGGCCAGGATGTCGCGCTGGCGGCAGACCGGCACCCACACGAGGTCGGGCTTCGGGCGGCGCCCGAGTCCGCGAACCGCCGCCTCGACGTCGCCGAAGCGCGGAAACCACTTCACGAAGAAGTAGTCCACCTCCCAGCCAAGCTCGCGGAACAGCGCCGCATACACGCGGTTGCGTGAATAGCCGGGGTCGAACCGCCCCCAGAATAGGACGCGCCTCGTCATCGCAGGCATCAGCCGAAAAGCTCGTCCAGGGAGTCGCCCATCATCTCGACGGCCTCCTCCAGGTGGTCTTCGCGGATGGAGAGCGTGGGCAGGAAGCGCACCACGTGCGCGCCGGCCGTGCAGGCGAGCACGCCGCCCGCCGCGAACGCCTCGACCACGTCCTTCGCCGGCCCCTCGGTGACCATGCCGAGCATGAGGCCGAGGCCGCGCACGTCGAGGATCTGGTCGTACTTCTCGGCGAACGCCTGCAGGGCGGCCTTGAGCATCTCGCCCTTCTTCGCCGCCGCGGCGAGGAGCTTCTCCTTCTCGATCACGCCGATCGTCGCGAGCGCCGCCGCGCAGGCGAGCGGGTTGCCGCCGAACGTCGAGGCGTGGCTGCCGAGCGCGAACACGTCCGCGAACTTCGCGTTGGCGATCAGCGCGCCCATCGGCACGCCGTCCGCCAGCGACTTCGCGGAGGTGAAGAGGTCCGGCTTCACGGAGTAGTTCTGCCAACCCCACCACTTGCCGGTGCGGCCCATGCCGCACTGCACCTCGTCGCAGATCATGATCAGGTTCTTCTCGTCGCAGAGCGCGCGCACGCCGGCCATGAACTCGTCGGTGGCGGGATTGACGCCGCCCTCGCCCTGCACCGCCTCGAGCATGATCGCCACGGTCTTGTCCGTGACGGCCGCCTTGACGGACTCGATGTCGTTGAAGTCGGCGTACGCGAACCCGATTGGCAGCGGCTCGTAGCCCTGCTGGCACCAGTCCTGGCCCGTCGCCGTGACGGTGGCGAGCGTGCGGCCGTGGAAGCTGTTGCGCATCGTCACGATCTCGTAGCGGCCGCCGTTCTGGCTGCCCCAGCGGCGCGCGAGCTTGATCGCCGCCTCGTTCGCCTCCGCGCCCGAGTTGCAGAAGAAGACCTTGCCGCCGAGGCCGGAGATCTCCACCAGCTTCTGCGCCAGCTTCACCTGCCCCTCGTGGGCGAACAGGTTCGAGCAGTGCACGAGCTTCTCAGCCTGCTCCTGGATCGCCTTCACCACGGCCGGGTGGCTGTGGCCGATGTTGTGCACGCCGATGCCGGCGGTGAAGTCGTAGTACTGGTTGCCGTCCACGCCAAAAACCTTGGAGCCCTTGCCCTTCTCCAGCACCACTTCGGGCGCGTAGGTCGGCATCAGGTACTGCTTGTATGCGTCAATGATCTCAGTCTTGTTCATCGGTGATCTCCGTTCCCACCCCTTCTGGGGTGAATATTTCCAGCAAAAGCGAGTGCGGCATGCGCCCGTCCACGAGCTGAACCTGCTTCACGCCCGCACGGATCGCATCCTCGCACCCTTCGATCTTCGGGAGCATGCCCCCGGAAATGACGCCCTCCTCCTTCAGCCTCGCGACGTCGGAGAGACGGAGCGTCCTCATCAGCGTCGCGGGGTCCGACGGATCCCGGAGCAGCCCGGGCACGTCAGACACCACGACGAACTTGCGCACCTTCAGCGCCTTGGCGAGAGCCGCCGCCGCGCTGTCGGCATTGACGTTGTAAAGGTGGCCGTCGCGGCCCGTGCCGAGCGGCGTGATGACGGGGACGATCCCCGCGTCCAGCATCTCGTTCACGGCCCGCGTGTCCACCGCCACCGGCTCGCCCACGTAGCCCCGGTCGGGCGACGTGATCTTCTCGGCGGTGAACATCCAGTTGCCGTGCAGGGGCCGCGCGTTCGTCTTGTACGACTGCAGCCGCCGCACCAGGTCGGCGTTCACGACGTTGTTCAGCGTCCGGCGCACGATCTCCATCGTCGGCTCGTCCGTCACGCGCAGCCCCTCCACGAACTGCGGCACGAGTCCGCTCTCCTTGAGCGCCTTCGAGATCGCCTTGCCGCCGCCGTGCACCAGCGCCACGCGCATGCCCACGGCGTCCATGAACGCGATGTCCGCGAGGAGCGAGGCGAGGTTCGCCTCGTTCTCCATCACGGACCCGCCCACCTTCACCAGCACGGTGGAGCCGCAAAAGTCCTGAATGTAGGGCAATGCTTCCGTCAGGACAGCGGCCTTCTGCATCGCCAAGTCAATTTTTTCCATGGAAGTTGGAATTATACCATATTTTGCGGTCCCACGGGGAAGAAATCGCGGGAAGCGCGATTTTGTCAGCGGCAACCGGCAGCTGATCTATATGGAAGCGACGGCAGGACGTAGCGCACCGTCACGCTCTTCGCCGCCGCCTCGTTGGCGGCGCGGCACGCGTCGCGCAAGGTTTCGCCCTCCGCAAGCCGCACGGCGAGGACGGCGTTGAACGTATCGCCCGCGCCGGTGGAATCCACCGCCTCCCCGCACGGGACCGCCGGAACCACCTCGCCCGTCGAACGGATGCGGCACCCCTTCGCGCCAAGCGTCTCCACCACCTCGCACCGCACGTCCTCCAGCCCCGCCGTCTCGAACTCGTTTGGCGTGAAGAGGAATACGCGGCGCTTCAGGGCATCGGGAAGCGGACGCGACGGCGCGGGGTTGAATATCACCTTCACACCGTTCTCCTCCGCTATTTCCGACGCGCGCAGGTTCACCGCCTCGGGAACTTCGTTGTTCAGCAGCAGAAAATCCGCCGCGGCAATCTCGTCCTTGAAGCCGAAATCGACGTCCGCCCCGTCGAGTTCTGCGCCGCGCGCCACGGTGACGCGCGTCTCGCCCGTGCCGTCCGTCAGGATCGCCGCGCAGGCGGTCGGCAAGTCTGGCGGCTCGGAACGATAGATGACGGGCCTTATGCCCTCCTTATCGCAGAAGGCGCTCACGGCAAGCGAGTCGGACTCGCTGCCGACCTTGCCGAGGAACGCCACGCGCGCGCCCTGACGCGCCGCAGCAACCGCCTGGTTGAAGCCCTTCCCGCCCCATTCCTCGTGGAAGCGTTCGGCGTGTATCGTCTCGCCGCCCGAATGGAAGCGCGGCACGTCGAAGAACATCGACCTGCCCACAAGTCCAATCACTGCTATACGCGCCATGCCCTCCCTCGCCTACAGGTTCCTGACGCGCCCGAAGAACCGTTCCTCGAGCGCGACGTTCTTCGCCGTGCCGCCATCGACGTTGCCGCTCGCGTAGATCGGCGGCTTAACGCCGCGCGCCGCGGCCCGCTTCGCGCCATCGATGAGGACCGAGTTGAGGATGAAGAGCGAGGCGTAGGTGGAGAGCCCGCCCATCTTCGCGTCGCCAACGCCGATCACGGCGTCGCCGTGCGGCACCTTGCAGTCGATGGCGATGTCGGCCTCGTCCAGCAGCGTCGCGCCGTGCGCGCGGTAGGCCGAAGACGAGATGGCGACCGTCGTCACGCCAGCCGCCTTCGCCGCGCGCAGCATCTCCACGGGCGCGGCGTTCTTGCCGCTCGCGGAGATGACGACGAAAAGATCGCCCGTCTTCACGCCCTGGCGGCGATACGCCTCGGCGGCGATTCCGGACATCTTCTCCATGCGGCTCGACTTGGCCGCGCCATTGTGGAGCATGAGGTCCTCGTCCAGCACCGGAGAGACGCACGCCAGCCCTCCCGCGCGGTAGAAGGTGTCGAGCGCCGCGAGGTGGGAGTGCCCGCAGCCGAACACGTGCACAAGCCCGTCGCGGCAGATCACGTCGGCCACCATGTCCGCGGCCCGCGCCATCGCCCCCGTCTCCTCGCGCTCTATCCGAGCCAGAAGCTCCGTTATCGCATCCAAATACTCGCCCATCGTCTCGTCAACCGCTCTTCAAGCGCCAAGCACTCGCCTGTAGTTCTCCCCTATCCTGTCCCACAGCTTCAGCGCGTCCGGCGCACCCACGACCGTGCCGTAGCCGCCGCGGTAGGTCCAGGCGGCGATGCGGTCCACGCCCTCCTCCACGGCGATGTCCACCCAGCGGTCGACCTGCGCGAAGTCCTTGGGCTGCTTGTAGTAGCCCATGAGCCAGCGCTCGGAGAGCTTGCCGTACTTCTTCGCGATGGCCACCGTGCGCTTCGTGATGTCGCGGTAGAAGTCCTCG